>PMHP01000152.1 GCA_003158195.1 Vulcanimicrobiota bacterium
ACGCCATGTCGGAGAACGGGTTGGCGCCTTGCGACGAGGGCCGCGCGCCCGGTGCCGCCGGGCGTTCACGCTGCGTGTACGGACGCGCCGTGTAACTCTCGAGCGCGTGCGAGAGCACGTCGAAGCCGCTGCAGGCGACCACCGTTTTCGGCAGAGTCGCGGTCACGTCGGGATCGACGATCCCAAGCGTCGGGCGCAAGCGCTTCGAAGCGATCCCGGTTTTCGCATGATGCTCGAGATAGTCGAAGATCGCGATGCCGGTGACTTCCGCGCCGGTTCCCGACGTCGTCGGGCAGGCGATGTGCGGTCGCAGCGGTCCCGGAATCGGCAGCGCACGGCCGAGCGGCGCGTTCACGTACGCGTCGAACGAATCGGGATAGGTGCTGTAGAGATTCGCCGCCTTCGCGGTATCGATTGCCGAACCGCCGCCGACCGAAACGAAGCCGTCGAACTTGCCGTCCGTCGCAAACGCGGCAGCGTCGGCGAACGAGCGATCCGTCGGTTCGATGTGCGCCTGGTCGTAGGTGACGACGTCGCATCCGGCCGCGCGCAGCGAGGACCGAACCGTTTCGACGAACGGGAGCTTGGCCACACCGGGGTCGGTGAAAAAAGCGACTCGCCGCATTCCCAGGTCGCGCGCATCGGCGCCGGCTTCGCGCAGGGCGCCGCTCCCATACTTGATGCGTGCGGCGTCGACCTCGAACGTCGTGTCGCCGCCTTCGATGAATGCATAGCCGGCACAGCAGACCATGAACGCGGGTCTTCCCGCGAAACCAGGGACGTCCTCGACGCCTAGAGTAGGTCTTTTCGGCATGCTCCTCGGCGCGATCGACGTCGGCACTAACTCCATCCACTTGATCGTCGTCGAAATGGATCCGCGTTTCGGTACCTCGCGGACCATCCTCAAGGCGCGTGAAATGGTGCGGCTCGGCGGCGGCGATGCGCTCGCGCGAGGCCATCTCAGCAAGAAGGGCGTGCAGCGCGGCGTTGCGGCGATCGCGAAATTCGCCGATGCGGCGCGGGCCGCGGGCGCGAGCGACGTGCGGGCGGTCGCGACCTCGGCCGTTCGCGAGGCGTCGAACCGCGACGAATTTCTGGCCGCCGTCCGGGCCACGAGCGGCATCGAGGTCGAGGTGCTCGGCGACGTCGAGGAAGCACGCCTCATCCACTTGGGTGTCAGCCGCGGCTACCCGTTGCGCGGCCGGGTCGCGTGTATCTTCGACATCGGCGGCGGCTCCACCGAATTCATCGTCGGCGACGCAGAACGTCCGTTCTTCCTGCATAGCGTGCGCCTCGGCAGCCTGCGCCTCTTTGACGAATACCTGCGCGACGAGGCGCCCAACATTCTCGCGCAGCGCGCGCTCGAGCAGCACGTCCGGGCCACCTTAGCGCCGGTCGCGCACCAACTCGCGGACTATCAATTCGATTTGCTCATCGGAACCTCCGGGACCGTGCTTGGCCTGGCCGCGCTCGATGCCGCCGAGACCGGCGCGCAGACGCAGCGCGCGCACGGCTACGTCCTGCGCCTCGAGAGCTTGCGCGCGCTCCAGCGCACGATGGTCCGCCTGACGGCCGCCGAGCGCCGCAAGCTGCCGGGGATGAACCCGCGGCGCAGCGACATCATCGTGGCCGGCAATGCGATCGTCATCGCGATTCTGGAAGCACTCGATCGTGAGGAGTTGATCGTCAGCGAGCGGGCCCTGCGCGAAGGGCTCGTCGTCGACTACTTGGAGCGCAACATCGCGCTTGCGAGGCGTCTCGGCGACGAGCGCACGCGAAAGTTCGACGCGGCCCACGCGCTCGCGCGCCGCTTCGGCGAGAGCGATGTCCACGAGAACCATGTGGCACTTCTTGCCTTGCAGCTGTTCGACGGACTGCAGGGACGGCACCATTTCGAACCGGCCGATCGCGACGTGCTGTTTGCGGCGGCGCTCGTGCACGACGTGGGGCGGGCCGTTAATCCGAGCGCCCACCATAAACACGGGGCCTATATCGTGAGAAATGCCGCGTTGCCCGGCTGGCGTGCGGAGGAGGTCGAGTTGATCGCGGCGCTCGTGCGCTATCATCGCAAGTCGCTGCCCAAACCGACGCATCCCGAATGGGCCGATGCGACCCCCGAGGTGCGGGCGAAGATCGAAGGCCTTGCCGGCATCTTGCGCGTCGCCGACGGGCTCGACCGGCGCCATCTCGGCATCGTTTCGGGGCTCGCGGTCGAAATTGATGAGGCCGGCATCCGGCTCGCACTCGAGGCGACTCAGGACATCGCGCCCGAGATCGACGCCGCGCTCTTCAAGGCCGAGCTGTTCGAACGCGCTTTCGGTGCGCCGTTGCGGCTCGAGGCGACCCCGGCGCCGGGTTACGCTTCGGGGTCCTTCGACAGCGAACCGAGCGCGGCTGAGATCGACGCCGCGAGCCTGTCGGGATAGGGCCCATCCTCGGCCCCGCGCCACAACGCGCGAATCGCCTCGAGAGCGCTTTCGCGCTCGCGAACGGCATCGTCGCGGAGGCGTTGCAAGCCCGGCCGCAGCTCGCTTTGTGACGCGTGCTCGCTTGCCAAAGCGCCATAGGTTCGGCCGAAGTTATCGGCGTCGGCGAGTGCGCCCAGACGATCTTGTGCGAGCACGAGAAGCGCGAGCGGTTCGCGCGTTTCATCGCCGAGCACCGGCACAAAAAACTCGAGGTTGTAGCGCAGGTGTTTGATCGCGATTCGCAGCGCGTGGAGATCGTCTTGGTTTCCACCCTCGACGGCGCTGCGGCCGTCGCGCAGGAGCCGTTTGAGTCCCTTCTTCACAATTTTCCGCGCTCCGGCGGCGAGGCTCCGCTCAGCCATTCGCGAGAACTCGACTGAACGATTCGCGGTCGAATTGCGAGAGTTCGATCGCAAACTCGGCAAGCGCCGTCCGCCGTCGCGCAAGCAACGCGTCAATCGCGAAGGCAATCCCGGGACTGTCGGTCTCACTTGCGACGCCGAGCGTTGCGCGCAGGGCTGCGAGATGGACGTCGGCGTCGCGAACCTCCCCGAGCTTGCGCCCGACGCGGCGCGTCGCGCGGCGCAACGTACGGATTTGCCGCGGCCCGAAACAGTCTTCGAACGTGCCCAGCGCCGAACGCAAGCGACGGATCGCAACGCGCATGTCGTGGACGGCGCGCGTGTCATCGCCACGCAGCACGGCGGAGGTTTGCTCCAGCACCGCGTCCAGGAGCGCGCGCAGGATCGTCTGCGCTGCATCGCGCAGCGACATATCCGCGGTCAACCCCTCGTAGCGCGGTGCCTTGGCCACGAGCCCTCCTTGCCGGAACGTGCGATGGTACGGTATCTTACTCCGGCGCCAAGTCCCTCCGGGACGGCGCTTCCGGTCTGTGCACGAGGCACCGGCAGAAAGATTGTATGGTTGCCACCGGGCCCCAGGCGAAGAAGATCCTGATCGTCGACGACGAGTCGGCGATCCTCCAAACCCTGCGCTTCAACCTCGAGCGTAACGGCTACGCCGTCGCCACGGCCGGGGACGGCCGCACGGCAATCGCCCTGGCAGCTAGCGAACGCCCCGACCTGATCATCATGGACATAATGTTGCCGGTCCTCGACGGGATCGAAGCGTGCAAGGAAATCCGCAAGGCGAGCGGAGTCCCGATCATCATGCTGACCGCGCGCGATCAGGAGATCGACAAGGTGCTCGCGCTCGAGCTCGGGGCGGACGATTACGTCACCAAGCCCTTTTCGCTGCACGAGTTCCTCGCCCGGGTAAAGGCGCGCTTGCGCCGGCAGGCCGGGGGCGAAGCGCTTTCGCACGGCGAGGCGATCGCGGTCGGCGAGATCGTCCTCGACCCGTCTCGCCAGTCGCTCGTGGTCCGGGGCCGCCAGGTGGCGCTCGCGCCGAAGGAGTTCAGCCTGCTGCACGTCCTGATGGAGAACCGGGGCCGGGTCGTGACGCGCCAGACGTTGCTCGACAAGGTCTGGGGCTACGATTTCGAAGGCGAACATCAAACGATCAGCGTTCACGTGCGCTGGCTCCGGGAGAAGATCGAAATCGATCCGAACAACCCCCAGCACATCATCACGGTGCGCAGCCGGGGATACATGTTCAAGGAATAGTGCTGGCCCCCAACGTCCTCGTCGAGCTGATTCTGGCCGCCGCCGGCGGCGCCGGCGCCGGTTTACTTGCCGCACGGGTCGCGGAGCGCGGCCGGGCCGCGCGAATCGCCGCTGAGACGCTCGAGCACCAGCCGGCTCCGCCCGATTCGCGCTTCGAACAGCTGCTTCGCTCGTTGACGGTCGGGATTATCACCATCGACGGGGCCGGCCACATCGAATCGGTCAACGCGGCGGCGTCGACGATCTTCGATTTCGGATCGCGCCGGGTGCTCGGCCGGGCGATGATCGAAGCCGTTCCCTCCTTCGATCTCGACCGCCGCGTGCGCGATGCGCTCGCCGGGCATCCCTCGCGCGGACGCGTTTCCTTGAACGGACCGAGCGGAACCCGCGTGCTCACGGTCGGGACGATTCCACTCGACGGCTCCGACGGCGTGCTCGTCATCGCGAGCGACGAAACACGGCTGCACGAACTCGAACAAACCCGGCGCGACTTCGTCTCGAGCGTTTCGCACGAGCTGCGCACGCCGCTCTCATCGATCAACCTCATGATCGAGACGATCCTCGCCAACGACGGCGACCAAGAGGCCCTCGACCTGTTTTTGCCGCGCGTCAAACGCGAAGTCGACCGCATGGTAGCGCTCGTCGAAGATCTGCTCGACCTCGCGCGCTCGGAATGGGGCCGCCTGCGGCTTCGCCGCGAGGACGTCGATCTCGCAAGCGTTGCAAGCAATATCATGAAAACCTTCGAGCCGCGCGCCGCGCAGCTCGGCGTGAAGCTGAGCCTCGAAGGGCGCACGGCGCGCATCGACGGCGATCCTGACCGGCTGGCGCAAGTGCTCGTCAACCTGATCGACAACGCACTGCGCCACACGCCGGCAGGCGGCTCGGTCACGATCTCGGTCGGCCAGAGCGATGGGGCCGCGACCCTCGTCGTCCATGACACGGGTGTGGGGATTCCCTACAACGATTTGCCCCACGTGTTCGACCGTTTCTACGTCGTCGAGCGCTCGCGTTCGCGCGAATCGACCGGGACCGGCCTCGGTCTTTCGATCGTCAAGCAAATCATCGAAGCACACGGCGGCTCGGTGACCGCCGATTCCGAATTTGGACTGGGGGCAACGTTTACGTGCGTGTTTCCGGGCGCGCGATCGGCGGCACCCNNCGGGCGCTCGATGAAGTACGTGATCGCGGTCGCGATTGCGAGGCATGCAGCCCAGCCGCTCGCGATGTAGACGAGCTTCCAATGCGGGTCGTCGTGCGGATTCGCCGTCGCCGCTTCCGGCACGCCGTGTTTCCACATCCAAATCAACACGAGCGTGTGCCACAGATACAAATTGTAGGAGACGATCGAGAGAAAGACGAGCAACGGGTTGGCGACGATGCGCCGCCACCAGCGCAGCGATAGCGCCGACGCGAGCCCGAACGTCGCAACGGCGGCGGCGAACAGCGTGCGGTGGCCGAGCAGCCAGCGCTCCTTTCCGCCGGGGACGTACGCGACGGCGTCAGCGCCGCCCAAGAGCGCGAACGCCGCGAGCGCAGCGCCCACGGCCAGCACGGTGAACAGCGGCGCGTACCGCTCGATGTTTACGACCT
>PMHP01000134.1 GCA_003158195.1 Vulcanimicrobiota bacterium
TCGGCTTTTCGCTCGCCGACGTGGATGCTGCCGTGGCGACGGTGCTCGCTGCACGTGGTCTGCGCTTGCGCGGTTTCCACAGCCATATCGGCTCCCAGATCTTCGAGGGCGACTCCTATGCCGCGAGCCTTCCGATCGTCCTCGACGTTTACGCGCGCGCGAGCGCCCTCGGGGCGCCGCTCGGCGATCTCGTGATCGGCGGCGGTTTCGGCATCGATCCCGCGCCCGGCGGCGAGNNGCGCGGTGATCGCCGCGGCCGGCACCTCGCTATACCGCGTGGTTTCCGTGAAACGGCAAGGTGCGCGCTCGTTCGCGATCGTCGACGGGGGCATCGCCGATAATCCGCGTCCCGCGCTGTACGACGCGTATCATCACCCGCGCCTGGCAAGCCGCACTTCGGAGGCGCCGATGCAAGAATTCACCATTTGCGGCCGCTCCTGTGAAAACGATCGTCTCGTCGTTGCCGAACTTCCGGCCGACATCCGGGCGGGGGATTTGATGACGCTCGGAACGACCGGCGCGTACACGTACAGCATGGCGAGCAACTACAACCGTTTCGGGCGCCCGGCGGTCGTGTTTGCGGGGAACGGCGAACATCGTCTCGTGGTACGGCGTGAAAGCTCGGAAGACGTGCTCCGCAACGACGTCGTCGATGGTTCGTAGCCCGGACCACCGCCGGTCCGGTCGCTAAAGCCCTTATGCGAAAATTTTCCGTGCCGATTCTATACAAAAGACGTTGTGCTTCCTATACTGAGCGCATCGGGAATCGTCATGGTTGAATTACTCTCCATCGTTCTCGCGAGCGCGTCACCGCGGCGCTTTGAATTACTTACTTCGCTCGGACTGCACGTCGACGTCCGGCCGAGCGGCCTCGATGAGGGGGACCGACCCGGCTATGGCCCACGCGAGCTCGCGGCGTTTCACGCATCCGCCAAAGCGGATGCCGGCGCTGTGGCCGTGAGTTCGGGGGTCGTCGTGGCCGCGGATACGGTCGTCGATCTCGACGGCGTCTCCCTCGGCAAGCCCCGCACGATGGCCGAGGCCGCGTCGATGCTCCGCGCCCTTTCGGGCCGGGAACATCTCGTGCACACCGCTTACACCGTAGCCGACGTCCCAAGCGGACGGCGGATTGCGGGGCTCCTCACGACCCGCGTGCAGTTTGCCCGGCTCAGCGAAGACGTCATAGCGACGTACGTCGCATCGGGCGATCCGATGGACAAGGCCGGCTCGTACGGCATCCAGGGCCGGGGCGCAGCCCTCGTCGAGCGGATCGACGGCGATTTTCACACGGTCATGGGCTTTCCACTGGGCGATTTCGTCCGGCGCCTCCCCGAACTCGGCTACGCGCTCCCCCCGCCCCCACTGGTTCCAGCCGCGTGACGGTCCTCGGCAGCGTCCGCTCGACGGTCAGCCCGGATATCGGCCTCGACATCGGCACGACCAACACGGTTGTCTACGAGCGCGGTGCCGGGGTGCTGATAAGCGAGCCCTCGGTCGTCGCCTTCGACACGCGCACCGACGAGATTTTCGCGATTGGCCACGCGGCGCGCGAGATGGAGGGGCGGGCGCCCGGGTACATCCGGATCGTCCGCCCGATCATGCGCGGCACGATCTCCGATTTCCGGGCCGCGCAGACGCTGGTTGCACGGCTGGTCGACCGGGCGCTTGCGACCCGCCCGCGGCTCGCGCCGCGGCTGATCGCCGCGATCCCGGGCTGCGCCACCGACATCGAGTGCAAAGCCGTCGAGCAGGCGGTCCGTGCCGCGGGCGCACGCTACACGACCTACGTGCCGCAAGCCGTCGCGGCCGCGGTCGGCGCGGGCCTCGACGTGACCACGTTGCGGGCCCAAATGATCGTCGACATCGGCGGCGGTACGACGGAGATTGCCGTCCTCGGTACCGCAGGCGTGATTCGCCTCGCGTCCCTCCAGGTCGGCGGGAGCTCGCTCGATCAGGCGATCCTTCAGCGGCTGCGTTTCGGCCGGTTCGCAATCGGGCTGCTCACGGCCGAGCGTTTGAAGACGGAACTCGGCTTCGCGGGCCGGCCGCCGGGCTGCGAAAGTTTGGCGGTTAACGGAATCGACCTCGATGCCGCCGCACCGCGCGCGCGGCTGGTCAGCGAGGCATTGGTCGGCGAAGCGATGCAGGAGGGCCTCGGGCAGATCCTGCGGGGAATCCGCGCGGTCATCGAGACGCTACCGCCCGAAATTTCCGCCGACCTCATCGAGAGCGGGATTACCTTGACCGGCGGCGGCGCACTGATCCGGGGAATTGCAAGCGAGATCGGCGCACTCACGAACGTGCCGACGACGATCGCGATCGAGCCGCTGACATGCGTCGCTCGCGGCGCCGGCGAAATCCTCGGTTCGCCGACCTTGCTCGAGCAGGTGCGGCCGCACGCGGACCGATTCACGAGGTGGTACCAATCTTTACGTATCGGGATGAGAGAAAGCTATTCGCCGTAATCGGCGCGGTGATCATCGCCGCCTCGATCGCTCTCGTCCAACTCGAATCGCTCAAAACCGGTAAGCCAAGCCTGATCGCGGTCGCCGTCACGGCGGTCGCCGTCTTCGCACAAAGCGCGGTCACGACGGTCGAGAACGTTACGCGCGGACTAGCCGGCTCGATCGTCGACGCGCCGCAGCTGTCCGCGCAAAACGCCGCGCTGCGCGAGAAGAACCGGGCGTTGCGCAGCGAGAACGCGCGCCTGCGCGAAGCGGTCGCCGCGGCGCCGGGCGCGCAGGAGATCGCAAGCGCCGCCGCGCGGCTCGGTGACGGCGTCGTCGCCACCGTCGTCGGCTACGATCCGGAGAACCTGTCGCGGACGGTGACCCTGGATCGCGGATCCGCCGCCGGCGTCAAACTCGACGACGGTGTGATCGACGACGAAGGCGTCGTCGGCCGCATCGTCGCGGTGACGCCGTTCGACAGCACCGTGCTGCTCGTCACCGACGGCGCGAGCAAAGTTTCCGCGGTCGTGCAACGCGGCCGTTGGTGGGGGATCGCGACCGGCACGAATTCCGCGATTCGTCTCGAGTACGTCTCGCAGGACGCGAAGCTGCGGGTCGGCGACGTCGTCGTCACCGGGAGCGGCCGCTCGTTTGCGGCCGGCTTCGAGATCGGACGGATCGCGCGCGTCGATCATCCCGAGGGCGCGCTCTACCAAACGGCGGTCGTCACGCCGGCCGTCGCGTTTGGGCGGCTCGCGCACGTGGTCGTCGTTCCGCGCTAGCGACGCACGCTACGTGAGCCGAAGCCGCGCCGACGTCGCGCGTACCCGCGCGCTGTGGACCGCGAACAAACCGGGTGAAACCGCGGCGCCCGCATACGTCCCCGAGGCGCCCGTATGGTGGCACGTCGCGCTCGCGCTCGCTGCTGCGCTTTTGCTGCAGTCGACGATCGGGCCGCGGCTCGCTTTTCGCGGCGCGAGCGTCTCCTTTGTGACCTTGATCGTCGCGTGGTATGCGGTCCGCACCGGCTCCTTCCACGGCTTGATGTTTGGCCTGATCGCCGGAGCCTGCGAAGATGCGTTAGCCGGTGCGACCGGCGTCGCGTGGACGTTTGCCACCGCACTCGTCGGCTTGCTTTGCGGGCGCCTCTCGCGAACGTGGCTCGCCGACACGAGGCTCGTGCTCGTCCCGGCGGCCGGCATCGTAACCTTGCTGCGCTACGGGGCGTTCTTCGTTGCGATGAAGTTGGAAGGTCGAGCGCTCGAGTTGCCGCTCGTGCACCTGCACGCAGCGCTCTGGCAGAGTGCGCTCGATGCGCTCGTGGCGTTGCTCGTCCTGCGCGCCGCACCGACCTTGGGAACCGGCCGTGCGCACCGTCGCTGAAGCCCCGCGCCCCTTCCCGCGCGGCACGTGGCGCCTCGTCGTCTTCGGTTTCGGGTTGCTTGCCGCGCTCGCTCTCTTGATCGCACGTCTCACGCAAGTTCAGCTCGTCGAGGGCGCACGCTATGCCGCAGCGGCCCGCGCGAATCAGATTCGCCGCATACCCGTCGCGGCGCCGCGCGGTCGCATCTACGACCGCAACGGCGTGGTGCTCGTGCGCAGCCGGCCGTCGTTCGTGTGCGCGATGATCCCAAGCGACGTGCACGACATCGATGCGACGATGCGTCAGCTCGCAAGCGTGCTCGACGTCCCCGCAAGCGTGCTCTGGAAGCGCCTGCTCCACCATCGCGGCATCAACTACACCGACTTCGATCAAGTAGCGGCCTACGAGCCCTACGGGCCGATCATCCTCGCGAGCGACCTGACGAGCGCGCAGATGGCGCGCCTTGCCGAGTCGCAAGACCAGTTGCCCGGCCTCGACCTCGAGGCGCAACCCGTGCGCGACTATCCGTACCGTAAGCTCGGTTCGCATTTCTTCGGCTACGTCGGACAGATCACCGAAGACGAATACGAAACGCTCAAAAGCAAAGGGTACACGGCCAACGACGTCGTCGGCAAGGAAGGCCTCGAGCAGCACTACGACGCGTACCTGCGCGGCAAAGCCGGCGGCGAGCAGATCGAGGTCAACGCGCAAGGTCAACTCGTGCGCCGGCTCGGCCCGGTCGATCCGATTCCCGGCGACAGTCTCGTGCTTTCGATCGATTGGCGGATCCAGACGCTTGCAGAGAACGCGCTGCGCGACCAGCTCGCGGCGGTCGCGAAGCTGCGCGGCCATCCGGTCGCGGGCGCGGTCGTCGCGATCCGTCCGAGCGACGGCGGCGTGCTCGCGCTTGCGTCGTACCCGAACTTCGATCCGAACGATTTCACCGGCGGGATCAAGGAGTCGACCTTCGAGCGCTACCTGAACGATCCGCTACATCCGCTTTACGATCGCGCGATCGGGGCGGCGACGCCGACCGGTTCGACCTTCAAGATGGTGACCGGCAGCGCGGCGCTCACGTCGGGGGTGATCGGAACAGATCAAGTCCTGTACGATTCGGGAGCCTGGAACTGTCACGGCGTCGAGTTTCGCGACATCGCCGCCGGCGGGCTCGGCACGACCGATTTCATCCACGCGCTCGCGGCGTCGTCGGACGGCTACTTCTATCAGCTCGGGTATCGTCTGGGTCACGCAAAGCTGCGCTACTTTGCGACCCAATACGGCTTGGGCAAGACCCTCGGAATCGACATCCCCGGCGAATATCCGGGTAATTGGCCGACCAACGCCTGGTCGATGAAAGTTTACAACTTACCGCTCGAGCCGAGCGACGTGTGCCAACTCGCGATCGGNNCTCGTCGAAGCGATTCGCAACGCGCAGGGCCGCATCGTGAAGCGCTTCGATCACGAGATCCTGCGCCACGTTCCGGTCACGCCCGAGTCGCTGCGCGAGGTTCGTGCCGGGATGGATCAGGTCACGATGCCCTGGGGAACCGCGTACGGCGAGGACGTTCCCGGCGTGCCGTACGGTGGGAAGACGGGCACCGCCGAGACCGACGGCGGCAACGGCCCGAACACGACGTGGTTCGTGGCGTACGCTCCGGCCGCGCATCCCGTCATCGCGCTCGCCGTCTTCATGGAACGCACGGGCGGCTACGGTGCGACCACGGCCGCGCCGGTTGCCCGCCGCATCATCGCGGGGTACTTCCACAAGAAGCTGCCGGAATAAAATCGCCGCGGCGCGAACCTTTGGCGCATGATCGCGCACGGTATTCGGCCTTCCGCAGCGGCGCTGCGGCTCTCGGGCGAGGGTGCTTTCGAAGCGCTCGCGCGCGCGCGGGAGCTCGAAGCGCTCGGCCGCGACGTCATCCACTTGGAGGTCGGCGAGCCCGATTTCAACACGCCCGAACACGTCAAGCGCGCGGGCATCGCGGCGATCGAGCACAACGCAACCCACTACTCGCCCTCGGCCGGGATCGCACGCCTGCGCGACGCGATCGCGGAATATGCCGGGCGCTTTCGCGGCGTGCCGGCGTACAGCCGGGACGAAGTCGTGGTGAGCCCCGGCCTCAAGCCGCTGATCTGGAACGTGATGTGCGCGCTGCTCGACGCGGGCGACCAGGTGCTGTTCGCGGATCCCGCCTACCCGTCGTACGCGGGCTGCTCGGCCTATCTGCAAGCCGAAGCGCTGCCGATTCCGCTGCTCGAGTCGTCCGATTTTCGCCTCGATCTCGACGTGCTCGCCGCGAAGATCAGCGACCGCACGAAGCTGCTGATCCTCAATTCGCCGCACAATCCGACCGGCGGCGTGCTGACGCGCAGCGATCTCGAGCGGATCGCCGAGCTCGCAATCCGGCACGACGTCACGGTCGTCTCCGACGAGATCTATTGCCGCAATCTTTACGAGGGAACGTTCGCCTCGATCGCGACGCTCGACGGCATGCGCGAGCGCACGATTCTCCTCGACGGTTTCTCCAAAGCCTACGCGATGACGGGCTGGCGCCTGGGCTACGGGATCATGCCCGCCCCGGTCGCAAAAATCGTTGCCCTTGTCGGCCAGAACACCTACTCGTGCACGGCGCCTTTCGTGCAAGAAGCCGGCGTCGCCGCACTCGAGGGCCCCGACGATCCCGTCCGCGCGATGGTCGATGAATTCCGCGTGCGCCGCGACGTCATCGTCGCGGGCCTCAACTCGTTGCCCGGCATCACCTGCCGGACCCCGCTCGGCGCGTTCTACGCATTCCCGAACGTCTCACAAATCACGAGCGACGACCGCAAACTCGCCTCATTCTTCTTAGAAGAAGCAAACGTCGCCGCCCTCGGCGGCTCGTGCTTCGGCGCCGCCGGCCGCGGCTACATGCGCTTTTCCTACGCGAACTCCCTCGAAGCCATCGACACCGCCATCGAACGAATGCGCGAAGCGCTCCCGCGCTTCACCGCCTAGCGTCGACACCGCCGCGAGCGTGCCGAAGGTTCGCGGGCGCGGCGCCCGGGAACGAGGCGGGGTATGGCTGACTTTTTCGCACGCTCGCCCGTCGTGGCCACCGTCTTGCTGTTGGTTTGCTCGAACTTCTTCATGACCGTCGCGTGGTACGGCCACTTGAAGGACACGAAGAGCCCGCTCCTGCTCGCGATTCTCGTGAGCTGGGCCATCGCCTCACTCGAATATTGCTTTCAAGTTCCGGCCAACCGAATCGGCTTCGCCGTGTTGAATCTCACGCAACTGAAGATCCTCCAAGAGGTCATTACGCTCGTCGTCTTCACCGTTTTTGCGTACTTCGTCTTCGATCAAGTACCGAAGTGGAACTACGGAATCAGTTACCTCTTCATCATCGGCGCAGTCTACTTCGCATTCAAAGCGTAACGCCCGCATTGTCACGACGAGCTTGTCGAAGCGCCGACGTGATCTGGCCTTGCACCGTCGGCCCTTCGACTGCGCGCCGGAGCCTGTCCTGAGCCTGCGAAGGGGCGCTTCGCTCAGGATGACATGCGCCGCGTGCGTTGCCGCTGCGGTGAGCTAAAAATACCAGCTTGTCACGCTGAGCTTGTCGAAGCGCCGACGGGATAGTGTTTTGCACCGTCGACTCTTCGGCTCCGCTCGGTATCGGAGGGCAGCGGCATCGACGCTAACTCTTCAGCGATTGTTGGCGTCCTTTGTTCTTTTCACATTGGCTTTCAGGTACGTAGCGAATCGGAATGCGGCCACGAGCCAGAAGGCTGCCGCGACGAGCATAAAGTACGGCGATGACACGAATCCATTCGCGGCGATGGCCAGAGATGCAACAAGCCCGGGCCACGTATAACCCCACGTTGCTTTGACTAACGCTGGTTGTTGCAGTCTGCGGACGATTAACCCCGATAGCAGGAATGCCATCACCAGGCCACCCGCGGCGAAAAAGATCAGTTTAGCGGTCACGTTTGCCCTGCCACGAAACTACACGAGCTTCATCGCCGACTTTACGTCGGCGATCGTTTCGCTTGCGGTTGTGCGGACGCGATCGGCGCCGTCGGCGAGGATGGCGTCGATCGTGTAGGGGTTGATGGCGGCTCGGCGCTCGCGGACGGGGCGCAAGAAGATGTTGACGGCTTCGGCGCACTCGGTTTTGCAATCGACGCAGCCGAGGGCGCCCGAACGGCATTCGGCGGCGATTGCCGGAACCCGCGGGGCGTTGACGATCTCGTGCAGTTTAAAGATGGGGCAGATCTCGGGTCGACCGGGGTCGTGACGGCGGATCTTCAGCGGATCGGTTACGCTCGCCCGGACCTTCTTGGTCGTCGTTTCTTCGTCATCGGCGAGGTCGATCGTGTTGCCGTACGACTTGTGCATTTTGCGTCCGTCGGTACCGTCGACGTCGGGGAACTCCGAAAGCGTCGCCTGCGGCTCGACAAGCGTCGACCCATAGAGGTGGTTGAAGCGGCGCACGACTTCTCGGCCGAACTCGAGATGCGAAAGCTGATCCTTGCCGACCGGCACCGTGTCGGCGCGGACGATCGCGATGTCGCAAAGCTGCATCAGCGGATATCCGAGAAACCCGTACGTTGCGATCTCGCCGCCGAGTTGCTCGATCTGATCCTTGAACGTCGGCACGCGTTGAAGCCACGAGAGCGGCACGATCATCGAGAGCAAAAGATGGAGCTCGGAAATCTGCGGGACGTGCGACTGCACGTAGAGCGTCGAACGTTCCGGATCGACGCCCGCGGCGAGCCAGTCCAGCACGAGCTCGCGGACGTTCGCGCGAATCTCGCCGGTGCGTTCGTAGGCGGTCGTCAGCGCGTGCAAATCCGCGACCTCGAAGAACGTCTCGTCGGTGCGCGCGAACTCGACATATTGCGTGAGCGCCCCGACAAGGTGGCCGATGTGCAGCCGGCCCGTCGGGCGCATTCCCGACATGATCCGGCGTTTGCGCGGCACCGTCGTCTCCGCAGTAGCGTCCACTTCCATCTGACTCCTCAATAGGCCACGCGCATGCCGTCCAAGGTGATTGCGTTCGCAAAGCGATCGCGCACGAATGCGCGCGCGCCCTCGATCGCATCGCGCAAGCTCGCGCCGCGCGCGAGGCCCGCCGCGATGCCGCAGGCCAAGAGACATCCACTTCCGCGCAACGTCCCTTCGATCCGGGGTGCCTCGTAGACAACGGTTCCGGCGCGATCGACGAGCACGTCGCAGAGACCCTCGGCCAACAGATGTCCGCCCTTGACCAGGGCTGCCCCCGCGCCGGACGCGACGAGCGCCTGCGCCGCGCGTTCCATCGCGCCCGCATCCCCCGGAGCCGGGCTGCCCGTCAGCCGGCCGGCTTCGTCGAGGTTCGGCGTCACGATCGCGACGGCGGGCACGAGATCGCGCGCGATTGCCCTAGCGACCTCGGCGGTCACAAAGCTGCCGCCGCCGCTCGGCCCGAAGACCGGATCGTACACTGCGGGGACGCTCGACGCGCGAAGGTGAGCGGCGACGACTTCGACCGTCGCGACGTCAAGCAGCGCGCCGATACGATAAGCGCCCGGACCCGCAGCTGCGAGCGCGTCGAGTTGCGCCGCGAGCAACTCAGGCGCGACCGCACGCGCCGCATGAAGCCCCGCCGCATCTTGCGCGGTGACACCCGCGATCGCGGTCACCGGGCGAACGCCGCAATCGAAGAGGGCCCGGATGTCGAGGCCGGTGCCGGCGGCGTTCCACGGATCCGAACAGCCGATCGAGAGCACGACCGGCCTCACGGAACGAGCGCGTTCCAGCGTTGCACGAGTTCGGCAGCCGTCGCACGCGGATCCGCAGCCCGCGCGAGCGCGGAGACGACCGCAGCCATCGCCGCGCCGGTCTGCGCGACATCACCGAGATTGGTTGCGTCGATACCGCCGATCGCAACGACCGGTAAGCTCGTCGCGGCAACGACCGCGCGCACGCCGGCCGCACCGATTGCGGCCCCTGCGTCGGGCTTCGTCGACGTCGCCGCAAACGGCCCCACGCCGACATAGTCCGCGCCCGCCGCTTGCGCTGCGCGAGCCTCCTCGGGCAAGCCACACGAGACGCCGAACAATCGCGAGCCCAAACGCGACCGCACGTTACGCAGATCACGATCGGCGAGGTCTTCCTGCCCCGCGTGCCAACCGTCAGCTTCGAGCGCCGCATCGAAATCGTCGTTGACGATCAGCACGGCGCCGCACGCTCGCGTGCGCTGATGTAACGCGCGCAAGACGTCATGCTCGACGCCGTCCTTCGCGCGGTACTGCACGACGCGCACGCCCGCGGCCAAAATTGCTTCGACCAACGCGACAGGCTGTTGTGTGAGCGAACGATCGACGATCGCATAGATCCCGGCAAGCACAGTCTTCTCAACACCGTTCGTTCAGCGCGCGGTGCAACTCCGGCGCACTGCCCCAAAACGTGACCGCGCCGCAAAGCGGCGCAGGCGCGCCGGCGCACGCTCAAGCGCCGTTACGCGCGAGGCGGCTCGCTCGTGGAGAGGCGCGGGAGTNNCGCGCCGGGGGTTTGGGGGGCGTTGCCCCCCATTTACAGTGAAAGCTACGGGCTGGACGAGACGACGACGTTGTGCGCGCCGATGACTGCGCCGGTCACGCTCGTTGCCTGGATGACCAGGCAATAGGGGGCGGTGACGCCCGGCACCGCGCCGATGAAGACTTGTACGGCGGCCTGATTCGCGGGCAAGACCGTGTAACCCGGATAGAGCGTCGACGGCGTGCCGCTCCCGCGCTGCTGCAAAATCGGCACGGGCGGCAGGAACGTCGGCATCGCGGGACACGTCTTGAAACCATTCGGGCTGGGACCGACCGTGTAGGTCGCGATGCCGGGCGGGTCGGTGAGCGGGTTAACGTAACGGGCCGCCCACGTGAACAGCTCGTCGGGGATAATTGTTGGGTTAACCCCGCCGCCTTCATAGGCGATCGCCGAAACGCCGAGTGGGGCGGTACCCCCGGGGCTGACGAAGAAATCGTTGGTATTACCCGAGGGACCCTCGGTCAGGACCACAACCGATGGAACGGTCGTGACATTGCCGCCGGCGAAGCCAGAACCACAGCCGGCGAGAAGAGCAGCCAGCCCACAAGCGGTGAGCATCGAGAGGGCGAGACGCATACGAAACTCCCGTTGAACACGAGAAAACGCTCGGCGGACTTCAGTTAGCTCCCCCGCCGATACGAGCGCCGAGTTAGCCTCGCTAGCGGCCGTCTCCTGTCAAATTCGCGGTGCGCGCTACGTCCCGAGGGTGAAGGTCGGGAGCGATATCCCAAAGGGTGCGTCGGCGCCGTCGGTGAGGGCCGGCGCAATCGTCAAACTCAGGGTCTTCGGCAAAAAGCGATCGGGCGTCAGAAACGTCAGAAAGCCGGTGTATTGCGAGCTTCCGGCCAGGCGCAGGCCCGTATAGAGCGTCTTGTCCGTAAGCGTTCCTAGCCGAGAGGCAATCAGCGGGAACGTTTTCCCGCTCTGGTCGCGCAGGACGGTGCGGCCGTACGGAAGCACGGTGACCGCCGTGTCGCCGAAATTCGCAAACGTGGCGACGATCTCCAGACGCCCGGTATAAAAGGAGAGCTTGCGCACGCTTACGCGCAGGCCGTTCGCCATCCCGGTGACGCCCGGCGGCGCGAGCGCGCGCCAGGGGTGGAGCGGATCTTTGATGACGTATCCGCTCGGGCCGCGCAGGATGCCGTAGAGCACTTTCGCCGTGACGCGGCCCGGCGTCTGGCGCGCGTGGTCGAAGAACTCGACCCGTTCCGAGACGAGCGCGACGGTTCCAAGTTTATCTGATTTCGAACCGACGATCACAAACGAATCGATCTTAAAGCGGTCGGCCGCGAAGATCGACGCAAAGTTCGCGGGCGACTGAAAGTAGCGGCGCTCGTCGGGCGAAAGCATTGCGAACGCGGCATCGTAATGGCCCGATACTAAAGCACTAATGTAATGCTGCAAGGCCGTGCGCTGTGCCGCCGCGAGCGCGGCGCGGGCGGGGCCGGGCGAGATTGTCGCTGCCAGCGCCACGAGCGCTAGCGCGCGAGCGACGGTTCTCATGACGCCTCCGGCGCGATCGCGTCGAGGATTCGATTGAGGTCGGCGTCGTTTGCGTAACGGACCTCGATCCGGCCGCCGCTGGGACCCGCAACGATCGTTACCGGCGCACCGAGTGCGTAGCGCAGCCGGCCCTCGACCGCTTCGATATCGGGCGATTTCGTCCGCGCCGGTGCGGCTGCGGCTGCCGGTTTCGGCCTGCGCCGTTCGCCCAGACGCTCGACGTCGCGCACCGTCAATCCCTCGCGCACGATGCGTTCGGCGATCGCCTCGCGGACCTCGGGATCGAGCGCCAAGAGGGCTTTTGCGTGACCGAAGCTGATCGTGCCCAGGCGCAGCTTCGCGATGAGCGCGTCCGAGAGGCCGAGCAGGCGCAGCGCGTTCGCGACCGCCGGGCGGCTCTTTCCGACTCGCTCCGCCAGGCGCTCTTGGGTGAAGCCGTAGTCGTCGATCAAGTGCTTGTAGCCCATCGCCTCTTCGATCGGGTTGAGATTCTCGCGTTGCAGATTCTCGACAACGGCAAGTTCTAAGCTCGCGCGATCGTCGGCCTCGCGGACGATTGCGGGAATCGTTTCGAGACGAGCGGCGGCGGCGGCGCGCCAGCGCCGTTCTCCCGCGATCAATTCGAACCCCGATTCCGGGGTCGCCCCGAGCGGTCGCACGATGATCGGTACGAGCACGCCGAGTTCGCGGATCGACTGTTCGAGTTCGGCAAGCGCTTGCGCGTCGAAGTTCGTGCGCGGCTGCTGCCGGTTCGGCCGGATCGCATCGACGCGAATCGCCGTCAAGCCGCTCGGCGGCGCTTTCGGCGTGCCGAGCAGCACGTCGAGCCCACGCCCGAGGCCGCGTTTCGGCGCGCTCACCGGCTGCTGCCCACGGCGCCCGCATCGCCGACGACCTCGCGCGCGAGCGCGAGATACGCTTGCGCACCGCGGCTCTTCACGTCGAAGAGCGCGACCGGCTTGCCGAACGACGGCGCCTCCGAAAGCCGGATGTTGCGGGGGATCTGCGTTCGAAACACTTGGGTGGGGAAATGCGCGTGAACTTCGTCGAGTACCTCGGTCGCAAGACGCGTTCGTCCGTCGAACATCGTGACCAGAACGCCCGAGATATGTAATTCGGGATTGAGCGCTTCGCGGACACGCTCGAGCACGGTCGTCAATTGCGAAAGCCCTTCGAGCGCATAGTATTCCGCCTGCACCGGGATGAGAACTTCGCTTGCCGCGGTCAGCGCGTTGAGCGTCAGCAGGCCGAGCGATGGCGGGCAATCGATCAAGATGAAATCGTAATGCGCGCCGAGACTCGTAAGCGCACGGCGCAGACGCGTTTCGCGCGAGAGCATCGAGACGAGCTCGATCTCTGCACCGGCAAGGCCGATCGTTGCGGGGACCAGATCGAGGTTCGGGACGCCCGTATGCACGATCGTCTCACCGACGGGCACGTCGGCGAGCAGCACGCCGTAAACGTCCCGTTCGAGGGAGCGCTTGTCGACACCGAGGCCGCTGGTCGAATTGCCCTGCGGATCGATATCTACGAGCAGTACGCTACTACCAAGTATTGCGAGCGACGCGCCAAGGTTGACGGCTGTCGTGCTTTTTCCGACGCCGCCCTTCTGGTTGACGATCGCAATGGTCCGGGTCATTCGCCTTCCGCTACGACTTCCGTCATGTTCCCCGTGGAACTTTCTTGCTCCATTGTCGCAAGCATCTTGGATCGCGCTAGGAGTTGTTCGCGCGTATTGGCTTCAGGCGCGTCCAAAACCGCCTCAAGCAACCGAGCGAGTACGTGCCCGACCACCGGCCCCCCTCGCGACCCCCGCGGTAGCACGCCGGCCTCGATCAGGACCGCAATGACGTCGTCGCCGCCGATCGCAAGGTCCCGTACCGAGAGCGGCGGGCGCTCGGCGAGCACCTCTCGGACCCGGGCCTCGAAGCGCTCGTTATTGTCGCCGCGCTTGGGGAGGCCGCTGCCGATGACGTCCGCGGCGCGCAAGGCGAACTGCCGCTCGAGCAACTCCGGCCCGACGCGCCGGGCGAAGCGCCGCAGCGTCTTCGCCTCAAGACCAGGATCCGCAGCGTACATGTGGTTGCGGACCAACCGCCCCACATCGAGGACGGTCTCGGCCGGGAAGCGGTAACGATCGAGGAGGCCCTGCGCCATCGCCTCGCCGATCAGTTCGTGGCGGTAAAAATGCGCCTCGCCGCCCTCGACGGTCTTGGCGCGCGGCTTCCCGATGTCGTGCAGGAGCGCCCCGAGCCGCAAGGTGAGGTCGCCGGGCGGCGCAGCGTCGAGGGTCGCCAGCGTGTGGTCGTAGACGTCGTATGCGTGGTACGCATTCTGCGCGACGCCAATGCCCTCGGCGAGCTCGGGCAGGACAAACGGCAGCAGTCCACCTTCGCGCATCAGCTCGAGCCCCACCGAGGGCCGCTCCGTTTCGACCAGCAACTTGATCAGCTCGTCGCGAATCCGCTCCGGCGAGACGGAGGCCACCAGCGGCGCTGCTGCCTGCAGGGCCGCCATTGTCCGCGGCGTCAGCGCGTAGCCGAACCGCGTGGCAAATTGGCAGGCGCGCAGCATCCGCAGCGGATCCTCTTCGAACGCCTCGGTCCGCAGCACGTCGATCCGGCCGGCCCGCAGGTCGGCTTCACCGCCGTACGGGTCGACGAGCGCCCCGTCGGGGAGGGCGCGAGCGAGCATGTTCATGCGAAAGTCGCGCCGCGCAAGGTCGTCCTCGAGGCGAACCTGCGGCCCGGACTCGACGACGAAATCCCGGTGCCCGACCCCCGTCGACGACTCACGGCGCGGCAAGGCGACGTCGACCGTCGTCCCGCCGATCGTGCTCTTCACGACGGCAAAGGAGGCACCGACGACGTCCGCCGGGCCGAGCCGCAGCAGGCGCTCGACCAGCTCCTCGAGCCCGAGGCCGACGACGACATAGTCGAGGTCCTTGGCGACGCGCTCGACCCCGTCGATCGCCGAGCGCACCTCGTCGCGAACGCGCCCGCCGACCGCAAACAAGGCCCCCTCGGGAAGGACGCCGGCGAGGGCCGAGTCGACCGCGGCAACTACGGCCGCCTCAGCCATCAGCCCCGCCCTCGAGGCAGAGTGGCCGCTTCTCCGGGATGCCCGCGCGGCGGGGGAATCGTCCGCCGGTCGGCGCGAGCTTGCGGACGAGCAGCACGCGACGCTCGTCGCCGGGCGGCGCCGGGACCTCACCCTCAACCTCAGCCCCGAGCACGAGCGCGGCGTCGGCCGCAGCCTGCCGTTCGCGCTCGTCGAGGCGGCCGCGCTGCAAAACGGCCAGGCCGCCGACCGCGAGGAACGGGATCGTCAACTCGATGACGGTCGGGGCCGAGCCAACCGCCCGAGCCGTCGCCGAAGCGAACGACCCCCGCAGCTCCGGATCGCGGGCGGCCTCCTCGGCGCGCTGTGCCCGCACGACGACGGGTAAGCCGAGCTCCGCGACGACGCTTTCAAGGAAGCGCGCCTTCTTCGCGGTCGACTCGATCAGCGTTGCGCGAACGCCGCTTGCAATCGCGAGGACGATCGCCGGAAAGCCGCCGCCGCTGCCGATGTCGACGAGCGGATCGCGCACGTACGGCGCGATCGCGAGCGAGTCGCGCACGTGGGCCCCCACGGCCTGGGGATCGCGCGCCGATGAGAGGTTCATCGCGACGTTGCGTTCGAGCAGCAGCGCCACGAACCGTTCGAGCTGCTCGCGGACGGCGCGATCGGGGGTCGTCCCTTCGAGCGCTGCGCGGATCTCCGCGATCACGCCGGGGCGGCGGCGCGCGCGCGGTGGAGCGAGACGCCGAGAATCTCGACGTCGGCGGGCGAGATGCCCGGAATTCGTGAGGCCGCCCCGAGCGAGCGCGGACGATGCCGGAGGAATTTCTCGCGCGCCTCGCGCGAGAGCGAGGGCACGCCCTCGAACGCGAAGCCATCCGGCACGAGGACCTCTTCGGCGCGCCGTGCGCGTTCGATCGCGAGCCCTTGGCGCTTGACGTAGCCCTCAAGCTTCAATTCGATCTCGACGCGCTCGCCGATCTCCTCACCGAGCGGCAGCAACGGCGCGATGTCGGTAAAGCAGACGTCCGGCCGGCGCAGTGCGTCCGCGGCGCTCACAGCGCCTGCTAATCTTGGCAGGTCTCTCCTTTTTATCCGGGTCACCTGTGCTTGCCGCAAGCCGCCTTCGAGGCGCGCGCTGCGCTCGACAAACGCCGCATGCGCTTCCTCCGGGAGCAGACCGATCTCGAAGCCGAGTGGTGAGAGGCGCAAATCGGCGTTGTCGTGGCGCAGCACGACGCGATGTTCGGCGCGCGAGCTCAACATGCGGTACGGTTCGTCGACGCCGCGCGTGACGAGATCGTCGACGAGCACGC
>PMHP01000129.1:0-25661 GCA_003158195.1 Vulcanimicrobiota bacterium
ACGCGATCCTTGCCCTCAACAACAATACGGCAAGCGGCTCGATCGGCGTCCAAGCGAACAGCTACGCGCCCGGCGGTAAGGGCATCTACGGCTACAGCGACGCCAGCGGCGCGCCGGGTTTCGGGGTCGCCGGGATCTCGCAGAACGGCTACGGCGTCTATGGCTCCTCCTACGGCTCGGGCATCAGCGCAATCTACGCCGAGAACCTGAGCAGCGGCGTCGGCATCGGTATGCAGGGTGCCAGTGCCAACGGCACCGGCGTCTACGGTAACGGCTACGAATACGGGGTCGAAGGCGTCAGCTCCGACACCTGCAGCAGCGGCAGCTGCCCCGAATATGCCGGCGTGTACGGCCTCGACAATGCAGGCTCGTATCCGGGAGCCTACGGCGTGGTGGGCGTGGCGCAGTTCAACCACACCGGCGTTGCGGGATTCGGCGGCACCGGCCTCGGGGTCTACGGCAGCTCGGGCACGAGCACCGGAACCTACGGCTACTCGAGTTCGGGCAACGGCGTCTACGCCTATTCGGGCACCGGTACCGCACTCGAAGCGTTCAGCCCCGGAATCGGTGGCGTCGCGTATCTGGGCGGGCCCGCGGGCGAAGCCGGCATCTTCCACGGCTACTCCGGCAGCTCGGCGCACCCGGCCGTCAGCATCACGGCAGAAACTGCCGGCACCGATAACATCGGCACGTACAACTCGGGCGGGGAAACCTTCATCGTTCAGGCGGGCACCGCGGACGCGAGCGGGACCGCATACGGGAATGGCACCGACGTGCAGATCAGCGGCGACCTTTACGTTGCCGGCGAAGTCTACACCGATTGCGTCGGCCACTTCCCCGGAATCGCCGNNTCAACGGCGCAGGCCGTGTTGCGCTCGACCCGACGTTCGCTTCGACGATCGCGATGAACCGCCCGTACCTGGTGTTCATCACCCCCGAAGGTGACAGCCGCGGGCTCTACGTCACGGGAAAGACGCTCGGGGGTTTCACCGTGCGCGAATCCTCCAGCGGCCATAGCTCGATTGCGTTCCAATACCGCATCGTCGCGCACCCGGTTGACGATAGCGGTGCGCGGATGGCGGCCATCGCGCCGGCGAACCGCTCAACGACGAGCTATAACATCCCGCGCGTCGATGGACGAGCTTTGAAGTCCGTCGCGGGCATTCGTCTCCAGAGGCCGGCGGTCGGGGCTCGCGTCACGCGCCCGCCGCAGATCTGGGTCCGTAACCTGCATCGCAACTAACGAGCGCACGTCTCGCTCGAGCAAGCGGCCCCTCGGCAAAACCGCCGGGGGGCCGCTTCGTCTGCCGCCTTGAACGGGTTCTGCAAAGGAAGCGCGGTCGCTAGTTTCTTTAAAGGAGCTCCAATGAATTTTCGCGTCCTGCTGAGCCTCGGAGGGCTAATGGCGCTCGTCATGCTTCCGGCGAGCGGCGCCACCAATCTGACCGGAGAGTATACCTTCACCACGAGCAGCGATCCGTATGGTATCCTCGTGCTCAACAACAACACGACGAGCGGCTCCTACGGCATCCAGGCCAACAGTTACGCCGCGCATGGCTCGGGGGTTTACGGCTACAGCGACGTGGCGAGCGGCGCGGTCGGCTACGGTCTCGCGGGCATCTCGCAAACCGGTTACGGCGTCTACGGTTCTTCGTACGGCGCCGGCATCAGCGCGATCTACGCTGAGAACTTGGGTACGGGCGGCGGCATCGGCATGCAAGGTACGAGCGCTTACGGCACGGGGATCAATGGCGTCGGCGCGCAGAATGGGGTCGTCGGCGAAACCAGCACCACGAGCAGCGGCGCCACCTACGCCGGGGTCTTCGGCATCGACAACTCGAGCGCAAGCGCGACCGCCTATGGCGTCGAAGGCCTCACTGCGCGCAACACCGGAGTCACCGGCTTTGCGAGCGGCGACGGTTATGGCGTTTACTCCGCATCGACCAGCGGAGACAGCCTCGCGGCCAGCGCAGGCGCAGGTGGCGGATACGCCATTCTCGGCGCACACACCGGGGAGGGCGCCGAGCTCTTCGGTTACTCGGGCGATGCCGCCGACCCAGCGCTCAGCGTTGAGGAAACGACGACTGGGACCGACCTGATCGGAACGTATGGCGCGTACAACGGAAACACGCACTCCTATCCGGAAACGTTCATCGTCCAGGCCGGAACGGCAAACGATAGCGGAAACGCACTGGCCGGCGGCAGCGACGTGCAGGTCTCGGGCGACCTCTACGTCCAGGGAAACGTCTATTCGACGTGCACGGATTTCCCCGAGACGACGAGCGCCGACTGCAGCAATGGCCGGATCACGGCACAGCCGAGTTCAAGAGGGACAAAACTTCGAACGTATGCATCGGAACAAAGCATGAGAACGGTCGAAGATTTCGGGGAGGCACAACTTATCGACGGGCACAGCTTCGTTCCGCTCGAACCGATCTTCGCGTCCTCGATCGCGCGCGACCGTTCTTATCTCGTCTTCATCACCGCTGAGGGCGACAGCCCGGGGCATCTTTATGTGGCCGGCAAATCCGCGACTGGGTTCACGGTGCGTGAATCATCGCACGGCGTTAGCACGCTTCCGTTCGAGTACCGCATCGTCGCACACCCCTATGGCGACTCATCCCAACGCATGGCGGCTATCGTGATGAGACCGGCCACTGCCCGCATCCCCGCGGCGCGTCTCGATGGGCGCGCATTGAAGGCGCGGGCGGCCCTCGTACGGCCGGCGAGCCGCGGATACCAGGTTACGCGCCCGCCGCACGTCTGGGTCAAGAACCTCCATCGCAGCTAACGGCGCGAGGACGTGTCGACGGAGGTTCGGTTCTCGCCGCGCGCGGTGAGGGTCCAGTTGCCGTTGACCTTGCGGAAGATGCCCGGATACCCTCGGCGCTTAACGATGAGGTCGGCAAGATTGCCGAGCGCCTCGATGGTAGCCGCGCTCGTGGCTTCGTTCGTTCTTAAGATCGCGATGCGGCCTTGACCCTCGCCCACGCCGGCGACGAGTTGCGGTTTGTACGATCGCGTCAAGAGCCGAGCGAGGCGCGACCGGCCGCAATCGACGATCGCATCGATCTTCGCGCGCTGGAAGAAGACGTAGCGCACGAGCGCAGCGACGTCCGAAGCGATCGAACCGGGGGTCACCATCGTGACCGTGTGGCCGTGGCGGCGTAACGTCTGCGCGACAGCTTCGCCCGAAGACGTCCCGGACGCCGCGCCGTCGGGCGCGCCGCACACGACGAGCACGTTGAAACTTTCGCGCACCGGAATCACCGACGAGCTGGCGAGCCAATCGGTGAACGGTAAGTGGCGGAAAATCCCGCGGCGCAGGCGCAGGCGCAGGACCGACGAGAGCATCGAGCCGGCGGCGGGAACCAGATCGAGCGTTCCAGCCGGGACGTCGTCCCAGGTTACCGGCTCCTCGACGAGTTTGCACCTCTTGCGGCGCAGCGCTAAGAGCAGGTCGACGTCGAAGGCGAAGTTCGCGAGCTCCAGCTCGTCGAGCACGCCGTCCACGGCCTCGCGCCGGAAGACTTTGACGCCGCACTGCATGTCGCTGTAGTTTGCGAAGAAAAGTGCGCGCACCAGAAGCCGGAAGCAAAAACTCGCGATTTGACGCGCGATCGTCGGGCGCTGCCCGACGCGCGCCCCCTTGATGCGGCGCGATCCGATGGCGCCCGAAATTCCGGGCTCGCGGCAGCGTGCATAAAGACGGTCGATTTGATCGGGATCGAACGACCCGTCCGCGTCGATGAAGCCGAGGAACGGTTCGTTGCCGACGTGCATCCCGGCCCGCACCGCGCCGCCCTTTCCGATGCGCTCGGGGATGTTGAGGAGTTCGAGGTTGCGGTGGATCAAGCACAGCTCGCGAACGACCGCCGCGGTGTTGTCGGTGCAGCCGTTAGCCACGACGAGAATACGCGCGCGATCGCCGAAGTACCGGCACATCTTCTCGATCGGTTCGCGAATCCGCAGCTCCTCATTCTTCGCGGGGATGATGATGCGGAACTCAGGCCGCTCGGAATGATTCATCGGATGCGCCGCAGCCAGCCGCCCGGCCAGTGGGTGACGTTGCGGCGCAGAGCGCTCTCGCGAAATGCCCAGGCCGGCTCTTCGATCAGCCATTCGGCCGGATGAGCCGCGACAAAATCGCGCGCCGCCTCGTAGGGATTGTTCGTGTCCCAATCGCGCTCTGCGCGGGGCGAGCCGGCGAGGTCGCGCATGATGCCGTCGGTCGCGACGATGTACGATCCGATGGGCACGAGCGCTCCGTACAACTCGAGTTCCTCGCGGACGTGGGCGCGCGAGTGGTTCGAATCGAGAAAGACCAGTGCCCGCTCCCCCTCGGCGACCGCATCGCGCACGCGCGCGAACGTTTCGGGAGCGGTCGAACTCCCCTCGATCATCGTAATTCGTCCCCGCAGTTCGTGCGCTTCCATCGCGGCGCGGTTATGCGCGCGAATGTCGACGTCGACGCCGATCACCCGGCCGTGATGCATCGCTTCGCACAGGCTCGCGTAGTAGATCAGCGACCCGCCGTGCGCGATCCCCGTCTCGACGATCACGTCGGGCCGCAGACGGTAGATGACTTCCTGGCTGCGGACGAGATCGTCGGGCAGTTGGATGATCGGGCGTCCGAACCAGGTGAACGTGTAGATGTGCTTGGCCTCCCAGCCACTGCGCAACCAGACTGCCGAAAGGGCTTCGAATGCCTCGACCGAGTCGAGGCTGTGGCGACCTGCGCCGTTCGGCCCGTCGAGGATAACTTCGCGCCGTTCGGTATCGATCCTGATCAACTAACTGACATATCCTTCCACGATGGACCGGACCCCCTCGACGACGGCGCGTGGGCGCCACGAAAGGGCGTCGCAAAGGCGACCGGTATCCGCGACCACGTCGGGCTCGTGTTTTGCGTCGAGACATTCGATCCGGGGCGCCGAGCCCAACGCGACCCCGAGCGCTTCCACGACTTCCCGTATCGACGTGCCGCTCCCCGTGCCGACGTTGAACGGGCCGCCGGCGGCCGAATCGACCATCCCGGCGAACGCCTCCGCAACGTCGTCGACGTGGACGAAATCCAAGCGGCGCTGCGGCTGCGCGAGCGCGATCGTTCGACCTGCGCGGATCCGCTCGGCGCTCGACGAGACGAGTTTTCCCGCTTCCTCGCCCGGTCCGTAGACGAAAAAACTGCGCAGCCAGGCGCACGGAATGCCGGCTTCGCGGGCGAGCGCCGCGATGGCGGCATGCGTCCGATGCTTCGTCGCGCCGTAATGGGTCGCCGGTCGCAGCGGAGTGCGTTCTTCGACGCATCGTTCCCCGAGCCACGCGTATTCGGCGCACGTACCGGCTGCGACGATGCGCCGTCCTCCGGCGGCGACGAACGCTTGCACCAATTCGATGCTCGCCCGGGCCCACACGTCGTTAAGTTCGGAATCCCAATACTCGGGAGACTTCGTGTACCAAGCCAAATGCAGGAGATGGGTCGCGCAAACGCCCGCGGCCAACCGCTCGGGAGCCCCCGGTTCGAGCAAGTCTGCCTTCTCCCAAGCGACGCCCGGAACTGCGGGCGCGTCGCCGGCATGGGTTACGGCGACGACCTCGTGGCCGCGTGCCGCGAGCCGCTCGAGAGATCGCCGGCCGATAAAACCGCGGCCGCCGGTGACTAACACGCGCTTCGGCCCGATCACCAGATCTCGAGCCCGGCAAGCGGCGGCAGCGCGGCGTCGCGCTCCGAAACGAAGGGAGCGTCAAGCGGCCAATCGATCCCAACTCGCGGATCGTCCCACCGGAACCCGCGGAAGGCACTCGGTTCGTACGGCGCCGAGATGAGGTAGTGGACTTCGGATTTCTCGGTCAAGGTCTGATAGCCGTGGGCGAAACCGCGCGGGACGTAGAGCATCGCCGAATCCGGCTCGCCAAGGCGCAGGCCATACCAGTGGCCGAACGCGGGCGACCGCGGCCGAACGTCGACCATCACGTCGAAGATCGTCCCGGACGAACAGCGCACGAGTTTTGCTTCGGTATGCGGCGGCGCCTGAAAGTGCATCCCGCGAATGAGGTTGTGGCGGAAATTGTGCGCGACGCTATGCTGCGGATACTCCGTTTCCAGACCTGCCCGAGCGAATTCGTCGCGGTCGAACACGCGCGCGAAGTATCCGCGGTCGTCGCGGAGCGGCTCGTAGCGAACGACGAACGCCCCCGGCAGCAGGGCCGGCTCGAAGATCATTCGACCGACAGCTGCGGAATCGCGATGACGAACCGGCCGCCCCACGTCCGCACGTCGTGCATTTGCGCGACGATCTCGTCCTTGATGTTCCAGGGCAAGATCAACACGTAGTCGGGGCGCTCCGCGAGCAGCCGCTCCGGTGCAAAAACGGGAATCCGCGTTCCCGGGAGCAGCGAGCCCTGCTTGAGCGGGTTGCGATCGACGGTAAATGCGAGCATGTCCGCGCGTATCCCGCAGTAGTTGAGCAGCGTGTTTCCCTTCGCCGGCGCGCCGTACGCGGCGACTCGCTTTCCCTCTCGCGCGGCTTGGATCAAGAATTCCAGCAGATCTCGTTTGACGGCGTGCACTTTGGGAGCGTACGCAAGGTAGGTCTTGCGTTCGAGAAGCCCCGCCCGGCGTTCTTCTTGGCGCAGCGTCGCGACGGCCGCCGATGGAGAGCCCCTCCCCGCGCGCCGCAACCAAAGACGCAGTGACCCGCCGTGCGTCGAGAGACGCTCGACATCGACGACCGCGAGCCCGTGGCGCGCAAAGACCGGTTCGATTGCATGCAGCGAATAGTAGCAGAAATGCTCGTGGTAAATCGTATCGAACTGCGTTTCTTCGATCAGGTGGAGCACGTGCGGGAATTCGGCCGAGACCCAGCCGTCGTCGGCAAGCAGCGCGGTTAAGCCCGCGACGAAATCGTGCAAGTCCGGAACGTGTGCGAGCACGTTGTTCGCGACGATCAGGTCCGCCGCTCCGAACCGCGCGCGCAGCTCACGCGCCGTCCCCTCGCCGAAGAAGAGAATCTCGGAACGGATGCCGCGCTCGATTGCGATCGCAGCGACGTTGGCCGCAGGTTCGACGCCGACGACCGGAACGCCGCGGGCGACGAAGTACTGTAAGAGGTAGCCGTCGTTGCTCGCGACTTCCACGACGAGCGACCCCGCCCCGAGCCCGAGGCGCTGCGTTGCCGCCTCGACGTACGCGGCCGCATGCGCGAGCCAGCTCTCAGAGAACGACGAGAGGTACGCGTAGTTCAAGAAGATGTGCTCGCGCGTTTCGAACGCCTGAAGCTGCACGAGCAGGCATGCGTCGCACACGTAAACACGCAGCGGCAAGAACATCTCGCCTTCTTTCGCGAGTTCCGGCGTCACGTAACTGTTGGAGAGCGGCGACAGACCGAGATCGACGAGGACGGTCTCGAGCGGAGCATCGCAGCTGCGGCAAAAGAGCGGACTCATCGCGAAAAGTTTGCCAGCTGGGCGAGCGTCAGGCGGTGGACGTCCTCGCCCGCGTAGTACGCGCGATACCAGTCGCCGGTGTAGTTGACGACGTCGTCGAACCCGAGGGTCGCCCGCCACCCGAGTTCGCGTTCGGCTTTTGCGCTGTCGAGGGCGAGCGCCGCCGCTTCATGCGGGGCGCTCCCGTCGTCTCGCTCGATCGCGACCTCGGTGCCCAGACGTGAAACGACCGCGTCGACGAGGTCGCGTACGCGCACGTTGCGTGAGGGTGCCGGGCCGAAATTCCACGCCTGCGCGACCGAACGATCGCCGCCGCTTGCGCGTTCCGCCAGAACGAGATAGCCGGCGAGCGGCTCGAGCACGTGTTGCCACGGCCGGACCGCATCCGGATAGCGAAGGCGCAGCGTCTGCGAGCCATAGCAGGCGCGCACGATGTCGGGAACGATGCGATCGTCCGCCCAGTCGCCACCGCCGATCACGTTGCCCGCGCGAGCCGTCGCGACGATCGCACCATCGGAGAAAAATGCCCGCCGCAGGCACGCGACGGCGAGCTCGGCGCATGCCTTGCTGTCACTGTAAGGATCGTTGCCGCCGAGCGGATCGCCCTCGGGGTGCGGCCGCGGAACCTCGTTGCGATAGCATTTGTCGCTCGTTACGGCGATCACCGCCTTCACGCTCTCGGCGCCGCGCACGGCCTCGAGCACGTTCACGGTCCCGAGCAGGTTGGTCGCGTACGTTCCGCTGGGATCCTCATACCCGGCACGAACGAGCGCCTGAGCGGCGAGATGCATGACGACGGCCGGGCGCACGCGCCGGACGGCCGCGCGCAACGTCGCGAGATCGCGCACGTCGGCGTCGATCGTTTCCATCAAGCCGTGCAGACCGAGTGCCTCGAATAGGCTCGGCTTCGTCGGCGGCGGCAGCGAATAACCGACGACCTTTGCGCCCAGCTGCAAGAGCCAAAGCGAAAGCCACGCCCCCTTGAAACCGGTGTTTCCCGTAACGAGAACGGTCTGCGACCTCCAGGCACTAGCGGTCACGCCCAGCGCTTCCAAGGTGCGGCGCCCGAATTCCACAGCGCCTCGAGCGTGTTCTTGTCACGCAGCGTGTCGAGCGCTTGGAAGAAACCGTCGTGCCGGTACGCGCCCAACTGCCCGCGGCTCGCCAGCGTTTCGAGCGGTTCGCGCTCCCACGTCGTTGCGTCACCCTCGATCAGATCGATCACCGACGGTTCGAGGATAAAGAAGCCGCCGTTGATCCAGGCACGGTCGCCGAGCGGTTTTTCGGTGAACCCCGCAACCGTCGTATTGTCGTCGCGCAGCGACACCGCGCCGAAGCGGCCGGGCGGCCGGACCGCGGTGAGGGTTGCCGCGAGTCCCGAAGCGCGGTGCTGTTCGCGCAGAGCCGTCATGTCGACGTCGGCAAGTCCGTCCCCGTACGTGAGGCAGAACGTCCCACTCCCGATGAAGTCGCGAACCCGGCGCAAGCGCCCGCCCGTCATCGACTCGTCTCCCGTATCGACGAGCGATACCGTCCAGGGTTCGGTGATGCTTCGATGAATTTGCAGCTCGTCGGTTCCGAGCCGAAGCGTCACGTCGGACGTATGCAAGCGGTAATTCGCAAAATACTCTTTGATTTGATAGCCCCGGTACCCCAGGCAAATGACGAACTCGTCGATCCCAAAAGTCGATAAGTACTTCATGATGTGCCACAGGATCGGCTTCCCGCCGACCTCGATCAATGGTTTCGGACGAAGCGCGGTCTCCTCGCTGATCCGCGTCCCAAAACCGCCGGCTAGAATAACCGCTTTAATGGGCGATCCTCGACTTCATATGCGGCGTTTACCGTTCTTTCGCACCTGAGGATTGCCTTCCGTCGGCGGCGCAGGCGAACGCAAACGCTCGCATAAACTCGATACGGCAGGCAATGTTCACAACGATCATACCGACGTATGAGAGGAAGAACCTCCTCTCACGGGCCATTCGAAGCGCGCTCGATCAAACGCACCGTGACGTTCGCGTGGCCGTCTACGACAACGCCTCGAGCGATGGAACGGAGGCGCTGGTGCGAGCCGCTGCGGAAGCCGATCCACGGGTTGCCTATTACCGGCATCCGCAGAATATCGGCGGGGCGGCAAACATCGCTTTTGGGATGGAGCGCGTTACTACACCGTTCTTCTCCATTCTCTGCGATGACGACGTCTTGTTGCCGCGGTTCTACGAGATTGCATTGCGCGAGTTCGAGCGATTTCCGGCGGCAATGTTCGTTGGGGCTTCGACGCTTGAAATAACGGGTGACGGAGAACTCGTATTTGCACCGGCGGCGTCTTGGGATCGCGTCGGCCTGTTGGATTCGGGCGAAGCGTTGCGACGCATGGTCGGTGGCAAGCATCCGACGATGACGAACGTTGCGTTCCGGCGAGAACTCATCGACGACGTTGGGACGGTCGACCCGCAGGCGGGTACGCTGCTCGATCTCGACTACTACATCCGGGTGTGCACGAAGCATCCGTGCGCGATCACGCGCGAGGTCGCGGGCTTCTTCGTGCGCCATCCGAGCGCGTGGAGCGATTCGGGGCCGGCAGCCGGCGCCGAGTTCGATCGTCTCATCGCGAAATCGGCGGGCACGGCGTGGGTTGTCGCAACGCTCGCCGCGCAACGCGACCGGCGGCTCGTGCAGCTCGCGCTTCGTTCCCTTGGCCGCGACGATCGCCCCGGCGCGTTCGCTGCCGCCCTCGCGCTCGGGTCGCACGGCGATCGTGCACGCGCCGCCGGTATCATTGCGCTTACGGCGATCGCGCGCTTCGCGCCCGCGCTTCCGTGGGCGATCCGTCAGGCTTACACGCTGCGGCTCCGCATGCTCGGGCGCCAATGTGTCGCGCGGTTGCGCCGTATGGGCGAGCGCGGCGCGGCTGACGGGTTCCGCGAGGAACTTGCGTACTTCAAGATGCTGAGCGCGAGCGACGCGGGCGCCTCCGCCACGCAAAGAGGCCCAGCCACACGAGAAGCCACACGATCACCGCCGCTTCGATGACCGCGCCGATCGCGGCGACGGTTTGGACGAGAACGACACGCGTCGCGCCGTGCACGGGAAGGATCCAGCCGTTCGTCGTCGCGTCGAGCCGCAGATGCGGCAGCGCGCCCGAAAGCGTCAGAGCTTGCCAGTAGCGGTCGTAGGCGACGTTGTAGCGCAGGATCCGCTCGCCGCCGTTCGGTAACGTCGCAATTGCGAGCCACGGTGCGAGCTGCGAGAACGGAACGGCGCTCGCGGGAACCGGCGGCGGATATTGCGGCAGACCGGCCGGGACGCGACCTTGAGCGGCCACTAAGCACAAGCCCGAACAGCGCAACAGATGCGTTTGCGCGTCGAGCCGAACCCAGCGCGGACCGCTCGTCGTCCCACTTACGATCGATCCGCCTTGCGATCGCAACGTGCCGCGGACGTCGACAAGCGTGTCGAGCGCGGGCCGGACGTCGAGCCACTCTTGCGAACTCGTCAACGCGCCGCTAACCGCATGCGCAAACTCCGGATACACGATCATCGAGAGGCGCTCGTCGACCCACCCGCGGTCGAGAAAGACTTCGGCATTCGAAACCACGACCGGTACGAAGCTTCCCACCGGCGCGGGGGCGCCGAGCAACGTTTGTGCCGCGGGGGTAACGTCCGAGAACCAAATGTTGCCGTCACCCGTGCGGTCCGCGATCGATCCCACCGCGGTGCTCCGCGCGACCGAGAGCTCCGGCGTAACGTCGCGAAGCGTTCGAGCGGATCCGGAGAATTGCCCCGCTACGCCGTCGAGCCTCGTTCCGACTTGCTCGAAGAGCGAACCGGAGTCGGTGCTTAGGTAGGGGCGCTCGAACGCGAACGCGACGCTCAAGCGCTGCAGCCAAGCGACGTCGCCGCTGCGCTCGAATCGCGCGAGTGCCGCATCGGTTGGATACGTGCGATTCGGTTCCATGAGCGGCGTGACGTGGTCCGGACGCGGAATCGCGTCGGGATCGAGCCCGGAACCTTTTCCAAGATATTTGAGCGGCCCAAACGACGGCGTCGCGACGAAGCGAACGTTCTGGGCAACCGGAACGGAGAGCATCGGAAAGCCGCCGAGGGGTACCCAGAACGACCAGGCGGGCCGGACGATCCAGAGCGCGACGAGCGATGCAGCAGCGGCAACGTACGCGGCGGAGAGAATGCGAAAACGCGCTGCGGCCGATGCGAGCAACGCCACGTACGCAATCGCAACGAAACCGATGATGTCGTAGAGCTCGCGATAGAGCCCGGAGGCAGGCACATGGACGACGACCGATGCGTATGCCGAAGCGAGCGGTCCCTTCGTGCCGGAAGCGATCAGCAACACCGCAACGCCGCCGAGTGCGGCCACGTACGTAGCCTTGCGCCGCCCCAGCGCCGTGCCGGCGACGGCCATTGCGGCGATCGCGCAGAGCCCATACCACGTTGCCGGCGGGAGCGGCTCTGCATATTTCGTGAAATAGCCGGTTAGCAACCAGCCCGCCGTTGGGGCAATCGATTGTTCGCGCTGCCATGCTAGTGCGTACAGCGTCGTCGACAAATCGTGCCGTTCGCCGAGGATTCCGACGGCGCAGGGGAGGAACGCGAAGCCGGCGCCGAGCGCCGGTCGCCATTCGCCCGAGCGCACGCCATAGACGACGAGCACGGCGAGGACCGGCAGAAAATACTGCAATTGCGGCAGCGTCCCAAGGGCAAACAACAAAAGCGCCGCCGGTCGCGGAGCACGACGCAAGAGCTCCGATGCGAACAGCATCGTCATCCCGTACGCGAGCACCATGTAAGTATGTCCCGCGACGGTCTGCGTGTAGACCCACGGGTTCGCAACCGCGAAGACGGCGGCGGCGGCGCGCGCCGGCAGCCCGGCGCCGAAACGTTCGCTCAAAGCGACCGCGCCGAACGTGCACGCGGATCCAATCGCGAAGGAGAAAAGCCAAAGTGCCGGACGTGCCCCGAGCAGTATGACGGCGGCGCCCGTCACGAGTCCGGCGAGATAGCCCGAAGGATAAGGATACGGCGAGCCGATGCCTTCGCTGCGCCACCCCGTTGCCGAAGCAACGATGAGATCGGCGCCGCCGAGTTGCGACGTCGGCCAAGCCCAATCGTGCCGAAATCCCGGTATTCCAAACCAAACAACGTCGGAGGCATAAGCGGCTGCGATAACGACCGCCGCGATCGCATCGAGATGGTCTCGAAGCCACACCGCTACGGGAACTTTTCGGCGCATCGCATTCTTATCGACTTCGTGTGGAACACGCCGACCAATGCTAGCCGCGCGCACGCGCATCCTGGCATCACTGCGAGCTGCGGGACGTGCGTGCTCTATTGAGTGCCTTATCGCTCGCCGGCACCCGCAGCCTGCGCCCCCCTTGTCATGCTGAGCTTGTCGAAGCGNNCGCGCCGGAGCCTGTCCTGAGCTTGCGAAGGGGGCTCCGCTCACAGTGACAATCTTTTATGGCCCGTAGACCACGTATAACTCAGCTGGAACGACGACCTTTGTCATGCCGAGCTTGTCGAGGCGCCGACGGGATCTCGGACCGCTTCACGTACGTTTCGGCGATGAAGCCGGCGAACGCGACGGCAATACCGACTGCGAGTCGCGCATGACGTGAGTCGCGAGCGTCACCCAGGCGGGCAACGACGGCGCCAAGCTGGAGGTCGGCCGCCGTGGGGGACTCGATGGCTTCGAGCGTCGACTTTGTGATTTCGGCAAGCTTAGCGGTCTTTTTGGGGGCAGGCTCGCCGGTCAGACGCAAGACGATCCGGCAAACGGATTCGACGATCTCTTTGGCGCCGTCTATGGCGACTTGCGGACGATCGTTTGCAAGGAGCTGCAGCCGCCTGCCGCGATCGTCGATCGAAGCAAAGTCTTCGACACGAGTCACCGCAAACGAATGCGGAGCCGTCGGCGCCGGCCGGAATACGCCGTCTGCAAAGACGAAGCCGTCGCTCTCCGCAGCCTTGACGAGAAAATCTTGCTTCGAGGTTGCCACTTCATCGATCAGTGTCCCGAGCACCTCGCCGAGTCGAAGCAGCTGTTGCGGATCGTCCTGATCGACGCTCGCTACATACCGGCGGAATTGCATTCGGCGCGTCCCTTCGGGCCCACCGGGATCCGCGCCCAAACGAATATCCACGGCGGCAAAGGCTCGATCGATTTGACGCAGCGGGATCGAGGCTGAAGCAGCCTCGAACTTTTCAAGTGTCCCTTTGCTGAAGACCTTCGGCACGTTTTCCATTTTCGACGCCGGCAACCGAGCTCACTCGTCATGCAAATCTTCCCTTCGCGGCGAGGAGCGGGCGCTTGGTTTGTCGCACGGTGCGCGTCGTGAGACAGGTTTGGATTACGGGGGCCGGCGGGCCCGAGAAGCTGCAGGTGCGCGAAGCGCCCGATCCGCTCCCCAAGGACGGCGAGGTGCGCATTCGCGTGCGCGCCGCCGGCATCAACTTCGCCGACATCCTCGCGCGCGAAGGCTTGTATCCCGATGCGCCCAAGCTGCCGGCCGTCATCGGTTACGAAGTTTCCGGCGTGGTCGATGCGCTTGGAGCGGGCGCCGACGAAGCGCTGCGCGATAAGGAAGTGTTCGCGCTGACGCACTTCGGCGGTTATTCGGAGTACGTCGTCCTGCCCGCCGATCAGGCGATCCCCAAACCTGAGACGCTCAGCCACGAACAAGCTGCCGCGATTCCGGTCAACTATCTCACCGCATGGCAACTTCTTGTCGTGATGGGGTCGCTGAAGCCCACGGAGTCGGTTTTAATCCACAATGCCGGCGGCGGCGTGGGTCTTGCAACGATCGACATCGCGCGTCATGTCGGCGCGACGATATACGGCACCGCCAGTGCAGGTAAGCACGCCTTTCTCAAAGAGCGCGGCTTGGACTACCCCATCGATTACCGCACCGGCGACTGGAGCGCCGAGCTCGACCGGCTTACGCAAGGACGCGGCGTCGAGCTCATCACGGATCCTATCGGCGGCGCGCACTGGCGCAAGAGCTACCGCGCGCTTCGCGCAACCGGGCGGCTAGGAATGTTCGGCGCATCGACGCTAACCGAATCGAAACTAATCGGTCCCCTGCGCCTTCTTTCCGTAGGCGTGAGCCTGCCTTGGTACAATCCGTTGATGCTCATGAACCGCAACCGCTCGGTCTTCGGCGTGAACCTCGGGCACCTGTGGCACGAGCGCGAGAAGCTTCGCGAGTGGACCGGCACGCTTCTCCAAGGTGTAGCCGATGGTTGGGTGCGGCCGCACGTCGATAAGACGTTTCCGTTCGCGCAGGCCGGCGAAGCGCACGCGTACATCTCGGCGCGCAAAAACACCGGAAAAGTCGTGCTGATTCCGTAGCACGCGCTACGGGCTACGCGCAGCACTTCGCGTGCCGCTTTGAAGGCTTTAGCGAAACGCGGGAGACGTGGTCGGGATTCTTTGCGTCGTAGACGCGTTTGCCGTTGAAGTACGTCGCCTCGATCGTGGTGCCCATGATCGATTCGGGGGCAGTCGTCATCCAGTCCCGGTCCATGACGACGAAGTCCGCGTATTTTCCCGGCGAGATCGAACCGGCGACGTCCTCTTGGAAGTTCGCGTGCGCGGCCCAGATCGTCATCGATTTCAAGGCTTCCTCGCAGGTCATGCGCTGATCGGGATACCAACCGCCGGGCGGTAGATTCTGTTCGTTCCGGCGCGCGACCGCGGCGTGGAAGGTGCGCAGCGTGTTGACCGGCTCGACCGGCGCGTCGGTGCCGTTCGCGATGATGACGCCGGTGTCGAGAATCGAGCGCCACGCGTACGCACCGTTCACGCGCTCGTGCCCCAACCGGTCCTCGGCCCAACCCATGTCGCTGATCTGGTGGCTCGTCTGCATCGACGCAATCAATCCGAGTTGCTCGAACCGCGGAATATCCTGCGGACTCAGCACCTGCGCGTGCTCGATGCGGAACCGATGATCGCGCGACGGAACCCTCTGCAACGCCGCCTCGTACGCGTCGAGCACGATGCGGTTCCCGCGATCGCCGATCGCGTGGACGCTCAACTGGAATCCTCCACGCAGGGCGAGCTCCGCGATCTCCTCGATGTGCGACTGCGGCGTTCTCACGAGTCCCGTGTTCCCAGGATCGTCGCTGTACGCCGCTAGCAATGCCGCGCCGCGCGAGCCGAGCGCGCCGTCGGCGAAGAGCTTGATGCCGCGAATCCAGAGCCGGCCGTCGAACGCTGCGGAGACGGGACCCGACCGAACGGTCTCCGCGATGAAATCGCCCTCGTCCTCGAGGCGCGTGAAGTTCCGCAGGTCGAGCGCGCCGGAAATGGCGGCCTCGCGATACACCGCGAGGTCGGCGCGCGAGGTGCGCGCCTCGCCGATTGCCGTCACGCCCCAGCGATGGCATTCGGCGATACCGGCGAGTGCGGCGCGATGCAGTTGATCGTGCGTCGGCGCCGGGATCACCCGGTAGATCAAATCCGTTGCGTTGTCGACGAAGACGCCCGTCGGCTCGCCGTTCGCATCGCGCAGAATGCGCCCGCCGGACGGGTCCGGCGTCTCCTTCGTAACCCCCGCGAGCTCCATCGCCTTCGCATTGACGAACAGCGCGTGCCCGTCGACGCGATCCAGCGCTACCGCACGATCGGGGATCGCCGCGCTGAGTGCACGATGATCGGGAAAGGCTTTTCCGGTCCAGAGATTCTGATCCCAGCCCTCCCCTTGAATCCATGCGTCCGGAGAGCTCTTCGCGAACGCGATCGTCCGCCGGATGAGCTCGTCGACCGACGGAACGTGATAGAGATCGACCTCGTGCAGCGCCAAGCCGACGTCGGTGAGATGCAAGTGCGCGTCGATCAGACCGGGCAGCACCGTCTTTCCGGTGAGGTCGAGGACGCGCGTGCCGGCGCCTCTCATGCGCATCGCATCGGCCGCTCCCCCGACGAAGACGAACCGGCCGCCGCGCACCGCGAAGGCTTGCGGAGCGGCAAAGGCCTCGTCCACCGTGTGAATCGTCGCGCCGGTGACGATCAGATCGGCCGCAGCGTCGAGCGCCCTCGCCGCGCGCGGAAAAAGCGGCGTGCCGAGCAGCGCGATCAGCGCGCGAAGGAAGCCTGGCCTGCGCATCGACTTCATCGCCTACTCCTCATCGATTCACGCATCTGGGCTTTCGAATGCTGCAGGTGCCACCACCTACATATCGTTTAAGAAAAATGCGGTAGGCGAGCGCAGCGGTTATGGCCCTAGGCGGTCTTCGCGTTTCGCATCACGCCGGCGAGGACCCAGCCGTACAACGCCTCGCCTTGCGCGGTCCGGCCGTAGACGATCTGGTCGTAGGTCTGCCCATCACTCACCATTTGCTTGCCGGTCGCCTGCAGTTGCGTTCCGCGCTGAACCGTTCCGACGACGTTCGCGTGGGCGGACGCTGCCGCGAACTCGTGGACGTTCGCTTGACTGGCGACCAATCGCGCACCGCTATGCGGTGGCCCCGCCGCTCCCGCTTTCGGCGGCGGGAACCCTTTCGGCTTCGGCATCGACGCCGTTGCCGTTCCGAAAATCGCGTCGATGACCCCGGCGAACCCGGCGATCGTCAATCCCCACGCCGTGGTTTTGCGTAGCCTTAGGTCGTTGCTTGCAAGTTTTCTTGCGACGCCTCGCCGGTAATTTTTCTTCACCGTGTTGTCTGGGTCCAGCCTGTCCGTGGCGTAATCGCCTTGCTTGTCGCGCGCGACCTGGAGTTTCGCCCGATCGCCTCTTAGCTTGCGGGTTGCACCCGCAATCCGCGTTTCTTCGGTAGCGAGCCGTTGTTCTTCATTTTCGAGACTTTGTTGTCTTCCCGTAAGCGCGTGGTCCGCGGCGATTTGGGCCGGGGTCATGCCGACCGTCTCGCGGCGGAAGTCCTGCGATTCTAGTGCCCAGGTAGTTCGATCGGTCGCGAGCTTCTTTTTATCCCCGTCGATGGTCTTGGCGGTTGCTTGCAGCGTTTCGTCTGTCGCGTTGAGTTTCTTTGCTCTCGTCAACGCCCTGGCTTGATCGAGGTGTAGTCTGTCCGACGGCGTCAGCGTGGGCGCTTTCCCAGCCGGCGTGGTCGCTTTGGCTGCTTTTACGTTTTTGTTGTATTCCGCCTCAAGATTCTTTGCCGTGCGTGCTTGATCGAAGCTTAGACCGAGCTGCTTGCGGGCGCGAATATCGTCATAACTCTCCGCGCCCGGGTGGCCACGCATGATTTCGAGGACGCTGCGCGCTCCGACCGACCCCGTAAACGCAGTCCAGCTTGCGGTAGCGACGCCTTCGATCGCGGTATCACCGAGATTCCCGTGCGTCACCGCGTCGAACGTCTTCGCGCCGGCGACGAATGCGGCGTATCCGCCCGCAGCCACCCATGAGGGGTTGCTGACGTACCGATGAAGTGCGTCGAGATTCCGGCTCGCCGTTTTTCCGGTCTTTGCCAGCGCCCGACCGAGCATGCGCCGGCCGTTGAAGATATTCGAAACGGAGAACACCGCCGGCTCGGGATTCTTGAGGATCGTCCCCTTCAAGATCTCGCCGGCCGTGTCGCCGAGATTGCCGCTCCAATAAGTCAGCGCCGTGGCCCCATCGAGGATGCGCCCCCCAGTCGTTCCGGGCGCGATCTTGTCCCTGATCGACTTGGGCAGCTTCTCGAAATCGCGCGAAACCAAGGCTAAGCCGCGCGCCGCCAGAACGCTGCTCCCGATCACGGCGCCTGCTTCGGGGGAGAGAATCTTCACCAGGTCGGCGACGCCGACGGCGCCGCCGGCGCCGAGTGCGGTGACCGCAATGGACGTCCGGGTCGTGTGGTTGCTCACGGCTCGATAGAACGAGTTCCAATGTTCTTTCGGCGACTTGGCGACGGCTTGCTTCAGCTTTGATCCGCCCGACGAGAGGCGGCCGCCGGCCGCTTTGACGACGTTCTTGATCTTGTCGCGGCCAACGATCGCGAGGCCCGTAAGGAGCGCCGCCGGGCCGCCGATTTCGGCGATCGTCTCGACATGGTGGAGGAGTTCGGCCCCCCCGGCCGCGAGCACGAGCGGGTTGACCGAATGCATGCGAGTCGTCAGCGCGTCCTTGAAGCTGGTCGGCGTCGGCAGGTTGACCGTCGAGCGAAGACTGAGCTTCGGAGCTGTCTCGGGATCCGCGGCGGCCTCGTAGTAGGCTTTGACGCCTCCGCTAGCGAGTTTGCCGGCGGCGAGCTGTCCGATGCCGATGGCCACCCCTTTCGCAGTTTCCCAACTGGGGTGTTCGGCGAACTGCGCAGCCTGATAGCCCATCTGACTAAGGCCCGACCCCGCTGCGATCGTGCCGAGCGCTCTGTCGGCGCTCACGGCTCCGCGCTGGAATCCCGAGATCGTTTCGCCGTCTTCGGCTAACTTGCCGGCGCGGCTCACGACCGGAGCCAGGGCGCCCGACCCGAGGCTTGCAACGCCGCCGCCGACGTTAAGCATGTCCATAATGCCTTCCGACGACGTCAGACTTTCGCCGTGATCGTGCAGGTTGACCAGATCCGCCGCACCGCTGTACGAGTTCGCGGCGATGCCGGTATAGAGCGTCGTTTTCGCCGCCTGGTTCAACGTCGTGTTCGTAAAAAACTTGGCGGCTTTGGCGAGTTTGCTCGGTGCCTGCTCTGCGAGGTCTTTGGTGCCGGTCTCGGCGAGATCTTTTGCGCCCGTGGAGGCCAGCGCGCGCGCACCGTCTTCGGCAACGCCGGCCACGATGTCGTCGGTACCCGCTTCCTCCATCATCGCTGCGAGTGGCGTTGCCGCACCGTCGGTGACGACTTCGAGTGCGCCGCCCGCCGCGTCGATCCCCACTCCCTCGACGATCGGCGCCGCGTCCTCGGCAATCGTCGCCGCGTTGTCGGCGACCGCCTTCCCCGCATCTTCCAGACCCTCGGGGAGGTACTTCGTCGCGAGCTTCGCGCCGAATTTCAGCGTCTCGACCGCCAGACCGCCGACGAAGCTAAAGCCCGCGCCAACGTCGCCGACGGCCTGCGAGAACAAACCCGGATCGATGTGCGACTTGCCGACGAGGACCGTCGGCTCACCGTTGGCATCGTGCTCGAACTGCAGGTTCGAGGTCGTCTTGAGCACCGACAGGTGGCCGCCGTCGCCGATTCCGTTGTTGTGCTGGAAATCGTCGATGCTCGAGTACGTCTTGCCGCTGAGGTCGACGAAACGGCTGCCGCCGGCCGCCTTCGCGACTTGAAAGAGGATCGTGTGCTGCACGCTCTTGCCCGTGTCGTAGAGCACCGGTAACGCGAGAATCTTTCCGCTTTGGCCACCGATACTTTGGATCTGTTTTATCGCCGCGCCGAAGTTCTTGAGTTGCTGCGGCGTGTACTGATTCACAGCGCTGGACTCGCCTGGGCCCGGAATCTGCCCAGCGTAGCTGTTGACGACGAAGTTGTTCAGTTCGGCGCCCGAAGTGTAAGACTGGCCACCGCTCTCCTGCTTTGCGACCTGGTCCATCAGGGGATGGCTGAAGGCCGCAGCGTTAGCCTTGAACAGCACGTTATTGCCGCCCGCTGCGACCGCATCGGCACGGTTCTGTAAGGCGTTCAGCGCGTTCTTCCCCGCGGTATCTGCGGCGTCGAACTCCAGCTGCGCCTGGGTCTGCTGTCTGTTCGCCAGAGCCTGCGTTTGCGATACGATCGCGAGCTTGGTCGCCTTCGAGGCGTCCGCCGGCAGCGCTTCGAGCTGCTTGATTTCGGCACTCTTATCCGCGTCGAGCTGGTCGCTGAAGTGCGTTTGGATGCTTTGCAGTTTCTGCCCGTGCTGCTGTAAGATGACGTCCGCATCGTGCTGGGCCGCGATCTTGTTGTAGCCGAGGGTCGCTTGTGCTTTGGCCGCAGTCGAAACGTCGCTCTCGAGGTTGACGGAACCGATATCCGCCTTCGCGACCGCGACTTGCCTCGCGTCGGCCGCTTCGGTTTTTTGCGCGGCCGCCTGAGCGAGCGCGAGCGCTTTTTGCTGCGACGTCGTCTCGCTCGCGACGTAGGATTGCTCGACCTCGCGACGGATCGTGCCGTTCTTCGCACCCGTCTCGATTTCGGCAATCTGTCTGCGCTCGTTCGCCGCGGCGGTCTTCTGCAACTTTCCCGAAGACGGTGCCGGACTCAATCCTAGGAGATGGCCGAGGCCGCCGAAAAGCTCGCCGCCGGCGACCCGCAAGCCCGCGAGTCCCTTGACTGCGGCGATCTGCCGGCGCTCCGCCTGCGCGATGTCGGCGGCGCTCACACCCTTGGCGGCACGCGCCGCAAGCGCCCGCTGCGCGGCGGCGAGCTTCGCTTTCGCCTGCTGCACCGGTTCCTGTGCGATGAGATCGTCGTGTTGCGCATCCTGCCGCGCTTGGCGGTATTGCGCCAGATCGGCATTCGGATCGACCTGCAGCGATGCCGGGATTGCGATAACGCCGGTCTTAGCTTTCACCGCAGCGAGGGTCTGGTTGAGGCCGAGGCTGATGCCCGCGCTCTGCTTCTTGTCGCGCTGTTTGGCGAGCGCTTCGTCGCGGGTGGCGATCGCTTCGTCCTGCGCGAGGATCGCGCGGTCAGCCGACGGGTCGACCGGAAGCGCCGTGTTGAGCGCGGTGTAACCGCTGCTCTTGGGTAAGGCGACCGGCTTGGGTGGCGGCGTCACCAAGCTTTCCAGAAAATGTCCGATGTCGTCTAAGGGCGAGGCCAGGCGGTGGCCGATCGCATCGACGGCCGCCTTGGCCTCAGCAGCTTTCTTCGAGCCTGGAAGCGGGGGCGTGACGCGCGGCGCCGGCGCCACGTCGTGAGATGACGACGGCGGCACGTAATGAGACGTCGGCGGCGGAACGTAGCGAAGGGCGGTCGCGGCCGCGGCCGAGCGAGCAGGCGCCACCGGACGGGCGGCCGCTCTCGCGGGTGCGCTTTTCTTCGGCGCCGGGGGCGGCGGTTTTGGTTTCGGCGGGGCGACCGGTTCGGGTGAGCCTCCGTCGGGACCGATTCGCATCGGAGAACCTCCACCGCGAGCGACCGAAGCCGGCCGCGGCCAACTCGTTTCCCCTCCTAATCACGCGACGGCGGGCGTTTTCCAACCCCCGCTAAGGGCAAAGCCCGCGACGTGATGGTGGCTTTGCGCAATAACGGCGTCGGCCTAAGTAATCGACGGTCTGCCCATAAGAGCGACGTGCTGATGTGCTAAGGAAACTGGCAGCCGAAGAGGATCACGCTCACACCAGAAGGCGTGCGGAATTGGAGCGGCCGGTTAGGGGGCGGTCGTATCGGAATCGTCTCCAATGAAGCGCCCGACTGCGCCTCGTCGGGGTCGCTAGGCCGCCTAGCTGTCTGAAAGTGCGGATGGAGGAGTTCCCTGCTGACAAAACCCTCCGCGGCAGTCGATATATGAACTAAAGCGTGGGTATTAGTTGATAAAACGACTAGAAAATTGCTCGGTTTAGTTGATATGTGATATAATTCTAGTGTGTCAGTTGATTTATCCACTATTGGAGCCTTACTCAGGAAAGCTAGGCTGGCAGTCGCCCTGAGCCAATTTGAGCTTTCCAAAAAGCTTGGCGTTACTCAAGGAACGATTTCACGGGCCGAGGCCGGCCGTGATTTACGAGCGAGCACACTCATCGAAATAGCTCGGGCGCTCGATCTCGACCTGATGTTGGTGCCGCGCCGGTTGCGCTCAAATGTCGAGGTGATGGTCGAGGGCGGCCGTCCAAGCGACCACACTGCTATTTACACGGGTGCAGGCGACGAACCGTACTACGAAGGTGATCTAGACGAAATAGATGAGCGCACACTGGAGGTCTCACCCAACAACTTACGGCGTTACCTAAACCCTCAAGCGCGAGCGCAGAACGATCTTGGCGAGAGTGAGAAGCCCACGTGACAGCCCAATTGAGTGTCACTTTACACGGTCGCAAAGTCGTGACGATTACGAACGCACCCGGCGACACTAACGTCGTCACGATTGACCGCGACTTCGCAAGTGACCCACAAGCGCCCGTACTCAGCTTCAATGCGTTTCGTGATCCTGTGACACGGGCGTATCGGTCGACGATTCGACCGACCCAGACTGTCGTCCATCCATATTTTGCGAACCTTCTACCCGAAGGACCACTCCGAAAGTACATTTCACGCCACGCGCATGTGAAGGCGATCAGGGATTTCCCGTTACTCTGGCTACTCGGAAATGATCTCCCCGGCGCGTTGATCATGCGGGATGACCAGGGTATTTTGCAGCCTCCACCCGATCACGGTCGCAGGGAAGATGAAAGCGATAACCCTGCTGCGAGGGTAGGCACATTACGTTTTTCGCTCGCCGGCGTTCAGTTGAAGTTTTCCGCGAGTGGTGATCCACAGCGCGGCCTTACAATCCCAGTTGATGGCCAAGGTGGAAGTTGGATTCTCAAGCTGCCCGATCAGCGCTTTGCGGGACTACCCGAGAACGAATATTCCATGATGACTTTTGCCCGAGAAGTCGGTATAGACGTACCGATTATCGGCCTTGTGGCAGCGGGTGAGATCGAAGGCCTCCCGAGCGATGTAAGGTTTTCCGGGAATGCGTACTACATTCAAAGATTTGACCGTGGCCCCTTGGGTGAACGAATTCATATGGAAGACTTCGCGCAAGCAAACGTGCTCTATCCGTCTGAAAAATACGAGCGATTCAATTTTGACATGCTCCTCACGCAAGTAGCCGACCTCATGGGAAGCGATATTGCAATGAATTTATTGCGACGAATCGTTTTTAACATTGGCATCGGAAATGGTGACATGCACGCAAAAAATTGGACCATACTTTACCTTGACGATCGCACGCCATCCCTGGCTCCAGCATACGACTATCTGTCTACAATCAAGTACATGCCGAACGAGAACCTTGGCATGAACCTCGCTGGGACGAAAGCATTCGCCGATATCGATCGCGAGCGCATAGCGCGTCTGGCGTCGCACGCTCACCTCTCCGTAAAAACAGCGGAGCTGACCGTGCACGACATGGTGGGTCGCATGCGCGACGTTTGGCCAGCGATCAAGGACACTTTGCCAATCGATGATTTTCACAAACGAGCGGTCACGGAGCATATGGATAGCGTCCCGCTTTTCAAAACGAGCACCGCATTTGCGAGATAAAGGGTCACTGCGACAAACTAAGGACTTCCGAGTCGGCCGGCTTTCCTAACCCATGCGGAAGCTAGTGCCAGAGATCTTTGGGACCGTGTTTGTCCTGGTCGTGGTCGCTATCGGTCATTCGCCGAGTGTACGGTGCCCCATCAAAACCGACCCAATCTGCGAGCCCAACTAGTTCCGTGACAACGACGAGCGCACCGCAATCGGGAGCGGCAAACCCGATGGTTCGTTGGTGATGGTGGCCCCAACCGACAAATGTTTCTTGGAAAATGCTACCATACAACAGAAATGCGATCTTCACGGCGAGGCGGGNNCCCCGCCGCTTCTTCAATCCCCCGTTTTTCTCCACGGTCCCCCGCCTCCAACGCCGGCTCCCTGGACTAAGATGCTTGCTCCGCGTTCCAGAACTTCGCCTCGATCTCAAGCTCGTAGAACGCGCTAACGAGGCAGCATTAGTTATGGCAAANNCTTAGCCTTGATCATGGAGAAGGTCGTTTCGACGTTCGACCGCTTGTGGTAGTGGAGCGCGAACTCCTCGCGCTGATGAAAAGGCACGCTGGGGCCACTCTACCACACGCCGTGCCGTCGTGGTGAGCAGCGCGTAAAGAAAACGGCGCTGATCGCTCGACGCCGTTTTCGTAGCTCCATGGGAGCCCCTTTGACCGAGGTGGCTCTGAATAACAGAACGGACGCGAAATGTTTCGCGCCCGTTCTTGGTTGTGCGGGCAGCGGCCCGGCTCTCCCCGACACGGTACCACGACGCCCTCCAAAAGAAAACGGCGCCGATTGACTCCGTTCCGTAGCTCTCTGGGGAAGCGCCGCTCTGACTAAGGCCCTCATCGTATACCGCGCGGACGCGAATGGGAAGGCACCGGCACGAGGAGCAAGCGCGTTCGCTCCTACATCTCACCACCGCGAAAGCCCCGTTCTCGGACGTAAACCGAGTGGTGGAAGGCGGAGGGCGGTTCAACCGCACCGGCACCCCTAAGCAGGAACGCTCTTTGCTGGGCGTTCTTGTTTGTTCTACGGTTTGGACGCTTCCGACGCGGTGAGCTGCCGGAGATGGAAGGGAATCGCCTCGGTGATCAATTCGATCACGCGCTCGCGCGAATCGGCTGCGGCGTAGACTCCCTCCAAGTCTGGAACATAAGCGTTCCAGCTCTTACCGGCCCGATGGACGACAACGGGGTAGGTTTTCGGATTCGGTTCCACGCGCTCAGGATAGCACGGCGGGCGGCGGATGGTCGTCCGGTCGATGTTCTTGTAGCGGTCCTCCCGCTGCTTGCTGTAGGAGGCCCAATGGTGCCAGGGATCGTGGTACAGGATGCCGTCGCCCAGCTTGCGACTCAAGCGACGGAAGTAAAGGAGCCGTTCGTAGCGCAGGTCCATGCCGCGCAGCCCTCCTCGGCTGCGTCAAAGCATGCGCAGAATCTCGGCTCTCGGCTTCATCGGCCTAGGATAGCACGGCCCCGATTTTATGGGCAGACGGCAGTTTTATTAGGCAAACGCCGTTTGTTAGGCAAAGCGTGCGCTGGTGTTGCATTTTTATGCCTTTTGTGCATAAATATGCGGAGAATGCTAGCCTCAGCCTCTGCGGAGTCCCGGCTTCAGGGCCGTAATTTCCTGACCGTTACCGACCTGGCGCCCGAGGAAATTGGGCGCGTGCTGAGGCTTGCGACGCATTTGCGTGACGCGCGCACGGCGGACCAATTGCCGCTGCTGCGCGGCAAGACGCTTGGGATGCTGTTCGAAAAGCCCTCGCTGCGGACGCGCGTTTCGTTCGAGGTTGGGATGACGCAGCTCGGCGGCCNNNNGTGCCGGTCATCAACGGGCTTTCGGCCGCGGCGCACCCGTGCCAGGCCCTCGCGGATCTGCTGACCATTAAGGAACGTTTCGACGCGCTACAGGGCTTGCGGCTGGCCTACGTCGGTGACGCGCGCAATAACGTCGCAGCATCGCTCGCCGAAGCGGCGGTTACGATGGGTATCTCGATCAACTTCGGCTCGCCGCCGAGCCACCGCCCGAGCGAAGCGTTTCTCGGACGCTTGCAGCGTGTCGGAAAACCGCGCGGCGCGACCGCGCGCGCGTTCACGAGC
>PMHP01000129.1:25679-25860 GCA_003158195.1 Vulcanimicrobiota bacterium
CACTGCCTGCCCGCGCACCGCGAGCAGGAGGTTGCGGCCGAGGTGATCGACGGACCGCAAAGCGTCGTATTCGATCAAGCCGAGAACCGGCTTCACGTCCAAAAAGCGCTGCTCGTCGCGCTGCTTACCGATCTGAGAGGCATGCCCGAGTGAAAACGACCCGTCAACGCGCGATCCTCTC
>PMHP01000004.1 GCA_003158195.1 Vulcanimicrobiota bacterium
CCTCAACATGGTACGAGTTCGCCGACACCCAAAAACTCGCCGAGCGCAAAAAGAAGATCGTGCCCGGCGATTGGGTCGAGGTCAACTACGGCCAGTTCATGAGAATCAGCGGGACGAACGCGAAGGCGTCGATCATCCGCTGGTTGCGGATCCTAGCCGAGGACACGCATCAATGCCCGTGGGGCCGATGCGGTGACGAACACCCGCTGATTGTCGTCCACCGGCAGGGGCAGAGCCGGCCGAACCGCTACCGCAAATGGCGCTGCGGCGAGGACGTGCTCGTCGTTCGTCGCCGCGTCCGATCGCAGAAGCTCAGTGAGGCAGCAAGACGACGCGTGGCTGCTGGCCAGCGTCTTAACGGGATCACCGAAGCACCGGCGCCGACCGCGGTGGAACCAGCAATCTCGGATGCGCAGCTCGCCCTCTTAGAGTCTTCAAACGAGATCTTGGGGTCTGAAGTCTTACAAGAAGACTTCAGAGTAACCTCGCCACAAGACGGCATGAAGTCTAATCGTAAGACTTCAGAGAGTCTCGCCACTGAACTTCAAGAAGTCTCGGCTGTGAACGCCCGGAAGTCTAACCACGAGACTTCCCTACGCGAGAAAAGCCTGAATACCGACTCCGTCGGCTTAATATCTAGAACAGCAGCAGAAAAGGAATGTGCTGCTGCGATTGAAGAGGCCGACGAAGTCGACGCGGTGGCCTGTGAGGTCATCGAGGCCGTTCTGACACTTGCGCGGCGCGTCGAGCCTGGTTACCCTGATGAACGAGCCTGCGCGGTAGCACGCCGGCTGGCGACCGCGGCCCTCGAGACTGTCGGCGGTGAAGCCGCACCTGCTCGCGCGATGTTGCTCCGTGCAATCGTGGACCGGCGACTTGCGCGTGCAAGCAATCCGGTTGGGCTCCTGATTCGCGGCGTCGGAGGCGACGAAAATGGAGCTGACCGCTACCTCCTTGCCACAAGCAGCACGACGCCGCAGTCTGATCGCAGCCAGCCTCCGCCACCCACGTACCGGACGTCGACCGGACTGCCACCCGGCCTCCATGACGGGCTCCGCGGAGCACTTCGTGAGGGCGTAACGCCTAGCGAAACGTGGCTTCGCGAGCGAGGGATCTCAGCGCAAGCATTCGCAATTGCGCGTGCTGAAGCGCAAGCAGAGGCGAAGGATATGTCGGCGAGCATGCTCCTTTCCGAACAACTCGCAGCGCGAGATCCCGCCGCTTACCAAAACCGGCTCGAGCGTATATTGACAGAGCTGGAGCTCCCCGCAATCTTGCAGGTCGCTCGTACGCTCGATCACCCGATGCTACTCGGCATGTGTCGAGCGCGCCTCGAGACGGAGCTGCAGAGCGTGACGTCCGATGGCAACTGAGCTTTTGATGCGGCCTGTGTCCCGCAACCCACTCTTCAATAAACCACGCCAATTCCGAGGACAACGCTTTTACAATTTGGCTTCGCGCCGGCGATTTGCCGGGCGCTCGTTGCCGGGCGTTTCACGCACGAACGCCGAGAAGAAGAATATCTCCATCGCGAGTGTCAAGCGAGTTACGGGCCAGCGCAGCAGCGTGGTGGTGTTGGATTACGTTGCAGCCGCGCCGCTAGACGAGGATCCGCCGCTGCTTGAGATTGTAATGGCCGACGTCGGGGACCATATTAGTCCGCGCGGCAATGGCTAGCGCAGATGACGCCGCCCGAGAGGCCGTACTACAACCGACTTAGCCAATCGCTGTCACTGTCCTACGAGGATGATCCTGACCGCGACGGGCTTCGGCGCGCCCAGGTAGCAGCAATCTGGGCTCTGTCTGCGCGCACGATATCAGGACGGGGCGCTTCGCAAGCCGTCCTCCCAACAGGCTCGGGCAAGACCGCTGTGATGACCGCGCTGCCGTACATGATGCGGGCCAGCCGCGTGCTCGTAATTGTTCCCACCGACATTGTACGCCGCCAGGTTGCTCGTGAGTTTCGCACGCTTAAAACGCTACGATCCGCGGGCGCCTTCCCTGTGGGTGAGTCTTCGCCAAAGGTGCGAGCGCTCAAAACGAGGATGACGAAAACCGATGATTGGTTGGCTCTCGCACAGTACGATGTGGTGGTAGCCACCCCTAATTGCATCAGTACACACTACAAAGACGTGGCCCTGCCCCCACTTGGTTTCTTTGATCTGATTATCATCGACGAAGCTCACCACGAGCCGGCGAAGACATGGAGACGGATCGTCGACGACTTGTCCACGGTTCCGGTAGCAATGCTAACGGCGACCCCTTTTCGTCGGGATAAGAAAGGTATTTCAGGGGAGATCGCCTTTTGGTACCCTTTGCGGGACGCCATTCGCGATCGCGTATACTCACCGATCGATTTCGTTCCGGTTAAACGCGTCGACGGCGAAGAATTCGATCTTACCCTGGCCAAGACTGCGCAAAAGCGGCTGAACACAAAGCGGCACGTCGGCTTTGGCAGCCAGCTCCTCGTGCGCACAGATCGCATCGAAGACGCACTTCGTCTTCAGCATTTGTATTCGGGAATCGGCCTCGAGCTTCCCGTGCTGCACAGCAAGTTGAGCCTGAAGGCCATCGACACAATCGTGGAGAGCTTAGAGAGCGGCACGACGCGCGGGGCGATCGTTGTTGGCATCCTCACCGAAGGTTTTGACCTCCCCCAACTCAAGATTGCGGCATATCACGTGAGGCACAAATCGTTTGCGGCGACCTTGCAGTTCGTAGGCCGGTTCGCTAGGACACGTAAGGGCGAGCCACTCCAGCCCGAGCTCCTTGCCGCACCCGACGACCTAAGCGACGAGACGAAAGAGCTCTACCGAGAGGACTCGTCTTGGCCGGAGCTGCTACCCGACATCGCCGATGCTGCGGTAGAGCGCGAAAAGACGCAGCGGAACTACGTCCGGGAGTTCCAAGGAGTGCCTACCGGATTTTCGCTGACCAATGTCCAGCCGCGCCGAAGGGCTCAGGTTTTCAAGATGCCCCCCGACACCGTGGTTGATCTCACAAAACGGCCGGAACGATTGGTCTTCGCGCCGGTGATTGAGTTCTTTTACGACAGCGATGAAGAACTCGCCGCCCTCGTAAGCGAGGAACTAGTCCACCCCGATTGGCTGCAAAGTGCAATCTTCGATACGCAGGCATTCAACTTGAGCGTAATCTGTGTCGATCGCGAACATGGATACGTATACATTTCGAGCCACTCGGATGCCGCCGTCGCCGGTATACTGGAGCAGTTTGTGTCTGCCAAGTGCGATCGTGTGGCGGCGCAGTCACTTAATCGCGCGCTGTACACCNNTTACGGTCGTCCCGCTTTGCGGCCGCCGCGGGAGTGTCGTACCGCGTATTTGCCGGCCGATCCGCCGGCGATGGGGTCCGGCCGGCTGACATGACCTCGTCGACTGCGGGACATCTCATTGGGCGTTTCCGAGCCGACGGTGAATTGCAGTCCGTCGGAGTCTCGCTTGATGGAGCGAAAATTTGGGAGTCGGAGGCCGCAACCTTACTCGACTTTAAGGAGTGGTGCTTCGAACTGTCACGCCGTCTCGAGTCTACCGCAGGCGGGGCCACCCCACCGAACATTGATGTCCCGGTTCGGCAACCCTTTACGCAGTATCCCCGCGACGCGATCGCGTGCGACTTGCCGATTGAGCTGCTTACTGCAGATTTGCGCGTTGAGCTGTCGGGCCACAGTGTGGCGCTTCTCGATCTCCAAACACGAGTGCGATCCGCGGGAGACCGTCTCCTTGTCGGCCTTGCGCACGAGCGACGGCT
>PMHP01000233.1:0-34647 GCA_003158195.1 Vulcanimicrobiota bacterium
ACGCTTCGTCCATGTCGTAGCATCCCGAGAGCGTCCCGTAGCCCGCGTAGATCGAGCACATCGGTTGCGATGCGGTGTCTTTATTGAGGCGAGCATTTGACACGGGGCCGGGCAAGAACGTCTGGTGGCCGCCCGAGCATGCCGCGATTGAAAGAGCAACGGCTGCGAGACTGAGAAAGAAATACGCTTTCTGATACGTCCGCACAACGATTCTCACGCGATCGGGCGCCCAACGTTTAAATGCTCGTTGAGCGCACTAACGTATCTTGGTTCGAGCGATCACCGTTCCTGTGAGGTGGGCCCAAAGTCCGCGGCGCTTGGGTCGTTCGACGGCTCGCGACGGTTTGACTAGGCACTTTGGCCCGCGTCGCACGTCCGCCGGTCACTGCGGCTTCAGTGTGCGTGCGTAAAGTTGCCGATGCGGACGCCGTGCGCGGCGATCCGGCGCAGTGCTTCGCGCATCCCGAGCGGGGCTTCGGTCGGGCGTCCGATTGCGGCGAAATACCGTTCCGGATCGACGTTGAGGGTGCGGGTCTGGACCATGTCGACGCGGCTGGCAGCGAGAAAACCGTCGGCGGCGGCAGCTTCCTCGGCGGCGTCGGTTACGCCCGGATGCGTTAGGAGGTTCAGCGAGACGCGCGCGCCCCGCGCCGTGCACAGGCGCACGCTCTCGAAGACGTCGTCCAAGTCGTAGCCGATCGGCCGATAATACGCCGCGTAGGGCGGCGCACGGAACGAATTGAGGCTGATGCGCGCCGCGTCGAGGCCCGCGTCAATGAGCGAGCCGAGCGACTTCGGCAAGCTGCCGTTCGTGTTGAGGTTGATCGTTCCCGCGGCGCTGCGCGCGCGGATAAGTTCGATCGCTCGTGCGATCGTCGTCGCGCGCAGCAGCGGTTCGCCTTCGCAGCCTTGCCCGAACGAGACGATGCCGTCCGGGACCCGCTCGAGGTGCGCAAGCGCGATGCGCGCGAGTTCCTCGACCGTCGCTTCGTCTCGCACGCGTTGTTGCGGCGAGGGGATGCCGGCGTCGGGCTCTTGCTCGGAGATGCAGCCGATGCAGCGCGCATTGCAGGACGGCGAGACGGGTAACGCCGCTTCGCCGCGCTCGAGAAAGACGTTCTGGGCCGTGAAACAGCCGTATTCGAGGGAGCAGCGCGCGACCTGCGCGAGCACCCCGTTTTGCGGATCGCGCGCGCGCCGCGCCGCTACGAGCGCCTCGAGTTCGCCCGCGGCGAAGACCCGCGGCGCCCAATCTTCACTCGCGTCGGTCGCCACCGCGGCCACGTGCAATTCGTCGTCGACGGCGCACGCGTAGGTGTATCCGTAGAGCGGTAAGACCGGCGCCCCAGGCAGCGAACGATACGCCGGGACGAGCAAGCGCGTGTAACCGGCTGGGAGCAGCGCGCCAAGCGCGACGCGGCGCGCCGCCACGCGCCCGTCACGCAGCAGCGGCGCCCGGCCCGGGAGCATCGTCGGCACCGTTCCCGGCGGCGCGGGGATCAATTCGTCGGCGCGCGGTTCGCGCAAATCGCCGCCGTCAGCGAGCGGCACGTTTGCCGCATCGAAATAGATCCGGCCGCGCGCGTCGGCGTACGCGAGCCCGGCCATTAGAGCGAGATCGTGCGCTCGAACATCGTCTCCGCGGGGCCGGTGAGCCGTGCATTCTCCCCAGGTTGCCAATCGACGCGCAACGTGCCGCCGGGGACGACAACGGTTACGGGCGACGAAACGCCGTGCACCCTGATCGCGGCGGCCGCGGCCGCGACGGCGCCCGTTCCGCAGCTTTGCGTGAGCCCCACGCCGCGCTCGTAGTGCCGCACGCGCAGCGTCGAGGAATCGACGACCTCGACGATGTGGACGTTCGTCCCGCTCGCGAAGCGCTCGACCCAGTTCAAGGTGACGCCCAACGCTTCGAGATCGGGCTCGCTGACGTCGGGAACGAAGACGATCGCGTGCGGATTTCCAACCGACACGTCGTAGAACGTCCAGATCGCGCCCGCGGCTGGTGCCGTTTCGGCGCGCGCGTCGTTCGGGAAGGTCACCGGCCCGATGTCGACTTGCGCTTCGAACGGGTCGCGCGAAACGACGTTGACGCCGATCGGTCCCGCGAGGGTCGAGATCACAAACGCATCGCCCGCGCCGCGGTCGGCGAGGTAGCGCGCGACACAGCGCACGCCGTTGCCGCACATTTCGGCTTCGCTGCCGTCGCGATTGAAGATGCGCATCCCGGCTGCGAAACCGGGCGCGTCGCGCACGACGAGCAGCCCGTCGGCGCCCCGAAATTCGCTGTCGTGGACGCAAAGCCGGCGCGCGAGAGCCGCATAGGCTTCGAGCCTTGGGGGCCGCTCGTCGATCAGGATGAAGGAGTTCTCGGTGCCGTGCATTTTGACGGCATCGATCGCAAGTTGCGTGCTCATGGTTCCGGCAACGTTAGCGGCGATTGTGGTGAGATCGTCGAGATCGCGTGCTTGTAGACGAGGTGCGGCCGGTGCTCGTACTCCAAAGTGATCGTAAACGCGTCGTAGCCGCGGACGGTTCCGTGTAATTGCACGCCGTTTATGAGGAAAACGGTGACCGCGACGTTTTGCCGGCGCACTTCGGCGAGGTACATATCTTGCAGCGCGGCCCGGCCGGGAGCGAACGATGCGCCGCTGTTGGTGGACATGGTAACGCGGTTCAGGTACGCAATCGACGCATCCTGCGGCCTACCAGCCGAGCCGGCTGCGAACGGCGTCCGCGGCCTCGGCAGCGCGAATCCAGTGGATCTGCGGCTCCGAGCGAAGCCAAGTCGCCTGGCGTTTCGCGTACCGGCGCGTCGCGCGGACGAGCGAGGCGCGCAATTCCCCGAGCGTCGAGGCACCGGAAAGATAGGCCAGGGCTTGAGGATAGCCGACCGCATCACTCGCGACGGCGTCGCGCCCGATGCGTTCCGCTTCGTCCACGAACCCCGTGGCGAGCATCGCGTCGACGCGCGCCGCGATTCGTTCGTCGAGCACGGATTGCGGGACCTCGAGCGCGAGCTTAAGTGCGCGCAAGCCGAGCGTTCGCAGGTTGCGGCATTCGCTCGCCGCGACCCGCGCCGGCTTCTCGGCCAGAGCTATTTCGAGCGCGCGTGCGACGCGATAGCGATCCGTCGGCGCGAGTTTTGCAGCACGCACCGGATCGCGCGCGAATAGCCACTCGTGCATGACGGCGGCCGGATGCAGCCGCGCTTCGCGCGCGAGCCGCGCGCGCACGGCCGGATCGTAAGCTGCCGACAGCTCCACGTCGCCGGCCAGCGCCCGGATGTAGAACCCCGTCCCGCCGGCGACGATCGCGCGCTTGCCGCGCGCGCTCAAAGCGGCGATGACGTCGAGCGCGTCGTGGGTGAAGCGCGCCGCGCTATAGCGCTCGCGCGGATCGAGAAACGCGACCAGATGGTGCGGCGCGCTGGCGAGTTCGGCCGCCGTCGGCGCCGCGGTTCCAATCGGCATGCCGCGATAGATCTGCCGCGAATCGGCGCCGATAATCTCGGCGTCGAAACGCTCGGCCAGTTCGAGCGCCAGTGCGGTCTTGCCCGAGCACGTCGGGCCACCGAGGATCAGAACGGCATCGTGCACGCCGGCAACGGCTTCAGGCGGGCGCGGGAATGTAGTCCCGCAGCTTCAGCTTCTTCGTCCGCCGTTTGTAGGCGAACGTGAACTCGGGCCAGTTGTTGACGTTCTTCCCCGACGCGTCGAGATACCAGCTCGTGCAGCCGGCCGCCCAGACGGTCCCCGCAATCCGCCGCTGCAAGCGTTCGTTGTAGCGCTTCTGAACGCTCGGCCGCACTTCAAGGCGCGCGAGCTTCCCGCTTCCGAGTGCGCGGATGGCGTCCATGACGTAGGTGACCTGAGATTCCAGCATGTACACGATCGAGTTGTGCCCCAAGTTCGTGTTCGGCCCGTAGAGCAAGAACAGATTCGGGAATCCGGCAACCGTGATTCCGAGATAGGCCTCGGCTCCGTCGCGCCAAGCGGAATGAAGATCGAGCCCGCCGCGCCCCGTGATGCGCATCGGCAACAGAAATCCGGTCGACGCAAATCCGGTGGCATACACGATCGCGTCGAACTCACGTTCTCGCCCGTCGGCGGTTACGATCCCCGTTTCCGCGATGCGCCCGATGGCATCCGTGACGACCTCGACGTTGGGCCGCGCCAGCGCCGTGTAGTAGTCGTTCGAAATCATGATGCGCTTACAGCCCATCTGGTAGTCGGGCGTCAGCTTTCGCCGCAAGTCGGGATCCGCGACCTGCGACTCAAGATGCTTCACAAAGGCCGCGCGGGGCAGCGCCATCGCCGCTTTCGCATAGGCGAAAGCGATGACGCGGCTTTCATGCATCGCGTACTTCAGTGCGCGGTTGACCTTTTGCACGAACGGCAGCGCGCGGAAAAGTGACTTCTCGAAGCTGCGATACGGGCGATCGGGCTTGGGGATAACGTACGGAGCGCTGCGTTGGAAGAGGACGAGCGAGGCAGCGCGCTTCGCGAGTTCCGGTACGATTTGGATCGCACTCGCGCCGGTCCCGATCACGGCGACGCGCTTCCCCCCCAACTCGACGTCGTGCCGCCACTGCGCCGAATGAAACGCCGGACGAGCAAACGTTTCGCGGCCCGGCACGTTCGGGATCGTTGGGCGGTTGAGCTGCCCGACTGCGGAGATCAGAACCGCCGCCTCATACGTGCTCCCGTCCCCGAGTTCGAGAGACCAGAGGTTGCGCCGCTCGTCGAAGGTTGCCCCGCGCACTTCGGTATTGAAGCGGATGTGCTCGAGTAGGCCGTGCTTGCGCGCGCAGTGCTGCAGGTAGGACAGGATCTCGGGCTGCTCCGCGTAGGCGCGCGACCAGTCATGCTTATGCTCGAACGAGAACGCATAGAGGTGCGACGGGATGTCGCAGGCCGCCCCCGGATAGGTATTCTCGAGCCACGTGCCGCCCACGCCGGACGCGCGCTCGAAGATCGTAAAGCTCGCAATGCCGGCGCGGATGAGCCGGATCGCCATACACAGGCCGCCAAAACCCGCTCCGATGATGGCCACGCTTGGCGCCGCCACGTGGCTCCTAGCCATACGCACCTCCGGCGGAGAGGTTTGCCCATTACTCGGGTAAGCCTTGCCGTATGGAGCGCTCGACTCAATGCTGCATCGCGGGCGGCGGACCGGCCGGCGTGATGCTCGCCTTCCTGCTCGCCCGCAGCGGCGTCGACGTCATCGTCCTTGAGAAGCACGCCGATTTCTTTCGCGACTTTCGCGGTGACACGATCCATCCGTCGACGCTCGAAATCATCTACGAGCTCGGCTTGCTTGACGAGTTCCTTGCGCTTCCCCACCAGGAAGCCCCACGGCTCGAGGGCCGGATCGGCACGTCGACGATCACCATGGCCGACTTCTCACACGTGCCGACGCGCTGCAAGTTCATCGCGCTGATGCCGCAGTGGGATTTCTTGAACTTCATGAGCGATCGTGCCAAACGCTATCCGTCGTTCCACCTTGAGCTGAACGCCGAAGTCAACGACTTGATCGAGGACAACGGGCGCGTCGCGGGCGTGCGGGCGCAGACGCCCACGGGGCCGCTTGAAATTCGCGCGAATCTGATCGTCGGCGCCGACGGACGAAGTTCCACGGTTCGGGCAAGAGCGAACCTCGAGGTCGAGGACTTCGGCGCGCCGATCGACGTTCTCTGGATGCGCCTGTCGCGCCGGCCGAGCGATCCCGACGTGACATTCGGTCGAATCGACGCGGGCAAGATCCTCGTGATGCTCAATCGCGGCGACTACTGGCAATGCGCGTTCGTCATTCGCAAGGGAGGCTTCGCCGGAGTGCAAGCGCGCGGTTTACCCGCGTTCCGAGCAAGCCTCAAGGAGCTTGCACCCTATCTCGACGACCGCCCGGACGAACTTGGCACCTGGGACGACGTCAAGCTGCTGACCGTCAAGGTCGATCGCCTCCGCCGCTGGTACCGGCCCGGTCTCCTGTGCATCGGGGACGCCGCGCATGCAATGTCGCCGATCGGCGGTGTCGGCGTCAACCTCGCCATCCAAGACGCCGTCGCCGCCGCAAACATCCTGGCCGCGCACCTCGCCTCGCCTATAGAGGAAGGCCCGCTCGCGGCCGTACAGCGCCGGCGCGAATGGCCGGCGCGCATGACGCAGAACATGCAAGTCTTCGTTCAAGACCGCGTCATGAACCGCGTCTTGGACAGCACCCAACCGATGCGGCCACCGTGGCCGGTCCGCCTGCTCCAAGCGCTCCCGCTCCTGCGCGCGATCCCCGCCTACGTCGTCGGCGTCGGCTTCCGCCCCGAACACGTGCGCACGCCCGATGCGAAAGTTTGACGCCTGAAGATTTATCACCGTGAGTTGTAGAGGGCCCATCGGGCCGCATCGAAGCGGATGAAAACTTGTCATCCTGAGCGTAGGGCCGTAGGCCCGAAGTCGAAGGACCGCCGTCGCGTCGACTCCAGCGGCGCTTCGACAGGCTCAGCGTGACAAGCCACTAGCGACTCATGGGCCCTCGATGACGCGGACGAAGCGATCCGGGTGGATGTACTTGGCGAATGCGTCTCGGACGGAGTCGCCGTCGGTGGCGACGAACGCGCGGGCGTCGATTTGCGCTTGATCGAGCGGGTAACCGTTCTGCGCGTCCTCGAGTAGCGAGCCGCCGATCCCGCTCACCGACGCACCCCCGATTACCGTCCGGCGCACGAGCGACGCCTTAACGAGTGACAGTTCGAAATCGGGAGCGGCCTCGCTTTGGAGCTTCGCGATCTCGGCGTCGATCGACGAGGCGATCAGGTGTTCGTTCTGGGGCAAGCACGCAAACGAGACGGTGAACTCCGAGCGCGTACGCTGCGCCGCGAGCTCCGAGCTGATGCTGTACACGAGCCCGGCGTTTTGACGAAGGTCGCGGAACAAGCGGCTCTGCTCGGGGCTGCCCGCCGCACCGCCGAGAATCGCGTTGCCGACTTCGAGCGGATAATAAGCGGGCGATGCACGCGTCGCCGTAACGATTTGTTCGAGGGTGACGTAATCCTGACCCGACGAGGGCAAGTTCATTGCCACGTCTGCCGGCGGGTTGAGCGGAACCGTCGGCAACTCGAGCGACGGCGGATCGCCGTCCGCGTGCCACCCGCCGAACGAACGCTCGAGCACCAAACGCGCCGCTTGCGGCGTAATGTTGCCGACGACGACGATCGTCGTGAGATCGGGGCGGAACGTCTTTGCATAGTAGGACTCGACGTCGCCAAGGCCAAGCGACTGCACTCCGTCGACCGTTGCTTGGCGGAGCTGCGGATCGCCCGGCGGCAACAATTTGCGTGCGGCTCGTTGCATCGCGATCGTGTGCGAACCGTTCAACTCGGTCGCGAGTTCTTCGGCCGCGCGGCGTTGTGCGCTTTCGAACGACGTCGAGTCGAAGCGCGGCTCGAGCTCGCTTTGCGCGAGCAGCCCGACCGCGCTTTCGAACGACGCGGTCGGAGTCTGCAAACCAAAATCCACGCCGGCGATGAATTCGGCGCCGAGTTCGTCTTCGGCACGCGAAACGGCGGCGCGATCCTTCGACTTCGAGCCCTCCGCGAAGAGCTCGCCGAGGATGCGCGCCACGCCTTCTTTACCCGGCGGTTCTTCGAGGTCGGGATCGCTTCGCACGCTGCCGTACACGAAGATCGAGTCCGAGATCGTTTCGGGCTGGACGATAAGGGTGATGCCGTTCGAGAGTTTCGTCTGCACGGGAGCGAGCGCCGAATCCGGCACGGTGACGTGCTCGACCAGATCGCTCGCCCAGCCGGGAAGCTGCGCGACGGGTGCTTCCGCCTCGAGCTGTTTCTCCGGGCCTTGCTGCGGCGGGGCCGGCGGCGCCGCCTGCGATGCGCCGGCGCTCGGATAGAGCGCGCCGACGACGGTCTGGGGCGTCTCGAGATAACGGCGAGCGACGTGATCGACCTGCGCGAGCGTCACCGCCGCAATCAGCTCTTGCTCGCGCGCGATCGACGGCTCGCCGTCGTCCGCGATCGTCGTCGCCCAATCCGACGCGAGCGACTCGATCGTGTTGCGACTCTGCTCTTGGTCTGCAATCAGACGGCGTTTCGTCGTCTCGAAAAGCTCCTGCGGTATTCCCCGTTTCACGTAGTCCGTCATGAGGCTCTCGAGCCGCGACGCCATCGCGGTCGGATCGCCGTGCGGTCCGAGCGCCGCCGTCGCGTACGCTAACTGCGCCTCGGGGACGTAGGGCTCCGACGTGAACTCCGCGTCGAGCGCGTCGCCGCTGTTCGCAAGCGCGTGCAAAGGACCGCGATCGGAATCCAAGATCGCCTGCAAGACGTAGGACGGCAGGAAATCGGGGCTGTCGATCCCCGGCATCCGGTACGCGACGGCGGCGAGCGGATAGACGAGCGTGCTCGCCTGATGGACGACGACGTGCTCGAAGGGCCGCAAATGCGCCGCGGCGTGTCCCGGCACCGCGCGACCCGGGATCGACTCGAAGCGGCTGCGAATCTGCGCGAGCGTCGCCTGCGGATCGACGTTGCCGGCGACGACGAGGACGGCATTGTTCGGCGCGTACCAGCGCTCCCAGAACGCCTTGAGCTCGGTCCCGGTCAGGCGGTCGAACGCAGCTCGCGTACCGACGCCTTCGTGCTCGTAGGGCGTCCCCGCAAAAACGAGTTCGCGCGCCCGCGCAAAGAACTCGGCGCCCGGCTCCGTTTCATCGCTCTGAACTTCCTGTTCGATCGCGCCGCGCTCGATCTGCCACTCGGATTGTGCGTCGAGGATGTCGCTCATGCGGTCGGCCTCGATCCGAAAGACCGCATCGAGATCGGCAGCCGGCACGGTGAATTGAAACTGCGTGATCGTCTCGCTCGTGGACGCGTTGAAATCGCCGCCGAGCGCGGTCGCCAGGGTCCCGAGTTCGGCGGTCGAGAGGTTCTTGGTCCCGCGGAACATCATGTGCTCCTGGGCATGCGCCATCCCCGGGAAGTCGGGCGGATCGTCGCGCGAGCCGACCAGGTAGGTCAGGTCGGTCGAGGCGACAGGCGCCAGGGCGTTGGGCACGATGACGACCCGCAAACCATTGCGCAGCGTGGCTTTGAGGACGTCGGCGGCGGCCGGTACGGCGCCCGTGGCTCGCCCTCCCAGAACCGTTAGCAGGAGAGCGCCAAGAGCGAGCGGGCGCGCGATTCGCAAGTGCATCAGAGGCGTTTAAACATCCGGGCGACCGCATCCGGCTCGATGCGCACCATTGTTGGGCGACCGTGCGGGCAATGCATCGGATTCTCGCAGCGCACGAGGCGCTCGAGCAGAGCCGCCATCTCGGCGGGCTCGAGCGCATCCCCGGCGCGCACGACCGAGTGGCATGCAAGGGATGCCCAGACGCGTTCGCGCGGACCCAGACCCGGCACCGGTTCCCCGAGCGCCTCGACGTAAGCGTGAACGTCAAACGCGCGCGCGCCGTAGCCGGCCGGCGTCGCGACGATCCGATAGGTTCGCTCGCCGAAGGGCTCCGCTTCCAAGCCGCCCGCGGCGAGCGCTTCGCGCGATCCTTCGAAACGCGTTGCGTCCGCGGCATCGAGTTCGATCGTGTACGGGATCAGGAGCGGTTCGCCGACCGGCGCCCCCTCGCGAGCGCGCCGCGCGATCGTTTCATACGCCACCCGCTCGTGCGCCGCGTGTTGATCGACGAGAACCAGTGCGCTCCCATCGGTCGCCAGCACGTACGTTGCATCGAGCTGCGCGAGGATGCGCAGCGTCTGGGGTGCGGCAAGCGGCGCGTCCGTGGCGGGGCCGTCCGCGACCCAATCGAAGGCCGCGGCCGCGTCGCTTTGGGGCACGGCGCCGGCGGCGCTCGGCGGCGCGAACGAGAGCGCGTCTCGCATCCGCACGGTTGCGTTCGCTGCGAGCGTCGCCGCGATCGCGCCGCGCACGGCATCGTGGATCTCCTCGGGTTGCCGGAGGCGCACGTCGCTCTTGGTCGGATGAACGTTCGGATCGACCTCGTCGGGGGGAACGTCGAGGAAGATCACCCCGAACGGCTGGCGACCCACGAGCGCGAAGCTCGAATACGCTGCGCTCCACGCGCCGGCGAGCAAGGCCGAGCGAAGCAGCCGTCCGTTGACGAATAAGAGCTGCATCCGCCGATCGGCGCGGTCAATGCCCGGCGTACTAATGTAGCCGCCGATCCGCAACTCCGAACCGGCGCGCGATCCACCGTGAAGGGCGAGCAATGCGCGCGCGTGCGCCGGCCCAAAAACGTGCGCGAGCCGTTGTTCGACCTGCGCCGCACCGGGAAAGACGAAGGTCGCTCGCCCGTCGTGCGAGAGCGTAAACGATACGCTCGGATATCCGAGCGCGAGCGTACCCAAGAACGCCGAGATGCGCGCGAATTCCGCGGACGGCGCGCGCAGAAACTCACGCCGCGCCGGCACGTTTGCGAACAACTCGGTGACGATCACGCGCGTCCCCGGCGCCGCGGCCAACGGCTGCGGATCCGAGACGGCGCCGGCGTGGGCGCTGACCGCAAAGCCTACCTCGCTTCGTGCGGTTCGCGAAATCATCCGGACGCGCGCGACCGCAGCGATCGAAGCTAAGCCTTCACCGCGAAACCCGAGCGTCGTTACGCGCTCGAGATCCTCGGCCCGCGCGAGCTTGCTCGTCGCGTGGCGCGCGAATGCAAGCGGCAACTCGTGCGGCTCGATGCCGGTGCCGTCGTCACTGACCTCGATGCCTTCGAGGCCCCCGCGGGTCACCGCCACCGCGATGCGGGTCGCGCCCGCGTCGAGCGCGTTTTCCACAAGTTCTTTGACGACGGAGAGGGGACGTTCGACGACTTCGCCGGCCGCGATCTGTCCGACCGTGAGCTCGTCGAGAAGGCGAATCACCGTAGCGTTATACGGCGAGCGCGGCGCTCTCCCCGCGCGCGGCACGCGGAATCCGAATCGTGAAGCGGCATCCCTGGCCCGGAACGCTCGCGAGCAGGATCTCGCCGCCCGCGCGCTCGACCGCGCGCTTCGCAATCGCAAGGCCGAGGCCAAAGCCCTCGGCGTCGACGCGGTCGCGGCCGCGGTAAAAGCGCGCGAAAACCCGCGTCTGCTCCGCGAGCGGGATCCCCGGCCCCCGGTCGACCACGTCGACCACAATCGTATTGCCTTCGCTCCCCACGCGAACCTCGACGGGTGAATCCGGCGCGTACTTCAGGGCGTTTTCGACGAGATTGCAAAGCGCATCGTGGAGCTCGTTCTCGTAACCGCGCACGAGCGCGTCCGTTTCGACTTGCAGTCCGATCCGCGGCTTGCTTTCGAGGGCTTGCAAGGCGGAGACGACGCGGCCGGCAATCTGGGTGAGGTCGACCGTCTCGAGCTCGCGCACGTCCGGGTTCTCGAGCCGCGCCAGCACGATCAGCTTGTCGATGAGTTCTTTCATGCGCCGGCTCTCGGCCAGCATCGTGTCGTAAATCTTTGCGGAGATCGCGGGCTCGCTCTGGGTGCGCCGGCGCAACACGTCGATGAAGCCCATGATAACCGTCAACGGCGTGCGCAATTCGTGCCCGGCGTCGGCGATGAACTGGCGCATCTCGAGTTCGGCGGCACGCCGTTCGTCGAACGCTTCGCTCACCTGAGCGACCGCGGCGTTGTAAGCGCGCGCGAGTTCGCCGATCTCGCTCCGGTCCACGGTTAAGACCGGCCGCGGGTTGAAGTCGCCCGCGCCGAAGCGGTTGAGCGAGGCCGTCGTTTCAACGAGCGGGCGGAGTGCTTGTCCCGTGATGTAGCGCCCAAGCAGCCATGCGGCCACCACGACGAACAGGCCGATCGGCAGCATCGCGAGCCAAAAGTCGTTGATCGCGCGCTCGAGCGGTCCGGGATCCGGGAAGATCGTGATTCGTCCGCCGGCGAAATCAACGCTCTTCGGTTCGAGCCGTAGAAAGAAATTGAGCGAGAACGGAAACGCCGCCATGCGCTCGTAGCGATGGAGCGGCGGCGCGGGACCGAGTTCGAAGCCGCCGGGCGGACCGCCAAGCGTTAAGCTCGGCGGCCGGCCGCCGCCGGGAGCGTCCTGGTGACCGAAAAACGCGATGGTGCGCGGCGGCGGGCCGGACAGAAGGCCCGGATCGTCCTTTGGCGCGGCGACGATCCCCGGGCGACCGTCGGGGCCGTCGGAAAACGTCGCCGCGAGGAAACGCCGGTGACCGTCCTCGATTGCGAAGACGGCTACGCGAATGCCCGGACGCGTTAAGTGAAGCGCAATGTTGGAGGCCGCGGCGGCAAGCGTCCTCGACTTGCCGACCTCGAGCCGGACGTCTTCGGGAACTTGCGCCGCAACTTCATCGGTCGTTTCCCGGGCCGAGAGGCCGAACATCGAGAGTGCGAACGCGGTGACCGCCGCGATCACGATGACCACGAGCACGATCGCCGCGAACACATACGTCGCCGTTAGCCGCGTCGCGAGCGATCGGAACATCCGGCCTTATTCTTCGCGCAGCGAGTACCCAACCCCGCGATGCGTGTGGATCAGGCGCTTCGGGAAGCCGTGGTCGATCTTGGCGCGCAAGTAGGAGATGTACGTCTCGACGGCGCCGGGCCCGACGAAGCGCTCGGTTCCCCAAACCTGATCGAGGAGCTGGTCGCGGCTGAAGACCCGGTTCGGGTTGCGCACCAGCGCTACGAGCAGGTCGTATTCACGCGCCGAGAGCGAAATGCGCCGCTGACCGCGGGTCGCGACCCGCGTCTCGAGGTTGATCTCGAGATCCGAAAAGCGAATGACCTGCGGCTGAGCGAGCTTCGGGCGGCGCAGCGCCGTTTCCAAGCGCGCGGTAAGTTCCGCCATCTCGAACGGCTTTGCGACGTAGTCGTCGGCGCCCGAGTGCAGGCCCGCAATTTTGTCGCCCGTCTCCGACTTGGCGGAGAGCATCAGAATCGGCGCTTCGGTAAGTTTGCGAAACATCGGAAGCAAAGCGATGCCGTCGATTTTGGGCAGCATGACGTCGAGGACGATCGCGTCGGGCGACCATTCGCGCGCGATCTGCAGCGCGGCCTGGCCGTCGGGCGCCGTGCGCACCTCGTAGCCTTCGTCGCCGAGACCGATCTCGAGCAGCTCGCGAATGTTCCGTTCGTCGTCAACGACCAAGACTCGCGCTTGTTCTTGCATGGTGGGTCGATGCTACGAATCTGTCCTGAGAGAAGCCTGGGAAGGCGCTACCTGCCGAAGTTCTCACTGGGGGCCATCGGGGGGCANNTAACGGGGCCATCGGGGGCGTTTCCGCCTTGATTTTAAAGAATTTCTCAGGTGTACCACAGAGCGGGGGACGATACTTCACCAATGATCTCGACCGACGCGTTCGCCTCCTCGGCGAACGATCAATCTACGGTATTCGTCGACTTGATCGGCGATCTCGATGCCACCCTCGGTGGCCTCTTTGCCGACACGCTCGCACGCCTTACGGAGCGTGGCACGACCTCCGTTTTTCTCACGACCAAGCACGTCAGCATCAGCTCCAACGACGGCCTCGCCGCGCTCGACGCAGCGCTCGGCGCGGCGCGGGCGCGAGGCTGCTCGGTGGCGATCGATCCGGGCAACCGCCGGATGCGCAGCGCCTTCGCAAGTGCGCGGATTCCGTGCGCCGGCGACGCCTTTGCGCTACGGCCGCAGCGGGCGCGACACCTGATGATCGCGCGGCATTCGCCCCCCGAAAAGCTACCAAAGTCGGCTTAGGCCAGCGATCTTATCTCGTCGAGAACTCGACGTAGATTCGTCGCCCCGCTGCCGGATAGGCAAAAACCGGCGCGTAGGCTTCGTTGCCGAGGTTGAAACCCCGCAACGAAACGATCGCGTCGCGAGCGAATTTGTAGCGCACGAACGCATCGAGCGAGTCGTAGGCATCGTACTCTGAGCCCAGCGGGTTGACGTTGGCCTTGTCGTCGCCATCCGATCCGACGATTCCCCAGCGTAAACCGTACGCGAAGCGCTCTTGCGCGAACGGATGCGTGAGCGAGAAGGTCGCGCTGCCGGCCGGATTGCGCGGCAAGCGCGCGCCGGTAACGAGATTCTGCGCCAGATAAAGATCCGTGAAACTCGCCTCCGCAACCAGACCGGCGAACGGTTTCGAGCTTGCGGTGAGGATAACGCCCGCGCTCGCCGCGCGCTGCGCGTTCTCGGGGACGAACGTCACGGGATCGAGGACGATGAAGTTCGAGCCGTTGCGGTCGAACCAGCCGGCCGAGAACGTGGCGGAGGGCGAATCGTACGCGACCGTTACGTCGGCCGTTTGTGCCTTCTCGGGCAGCAAGTGCGGGTTCGAAAAGCCCGGGTAGTACAGATCCTGAAGAGTCGGAACGCGAAACGACTCGCCGACGTCGCCCGCGAAGCGGACGCTTCCGCTGCGGAGCGTGCCGCCGAACGACGGCGCGAGCACGCTGCCTTGCGGCGCGTCGTTCTCGGCCCGCACGCCGGCCGTCAGGTGCGCGAAAGAAAGCGGGGTATCCCCGGCCTGCACGTATGCGGCGCTTTGCGATTCCGCCTGCCCCAAGCTGAAAGCGGGGATGGGCGGTGCGCTCGGCGCGACGAAATTCGGCGTGGTGGGAAACGAGAACACGCCGCTTTCACGCGCGAGATCGATGCCGGCGACGAGCTCGTCACGCGTCCCGACCACGACGTCTTTCAACGAGATCTGCGAGCGCCCGGAGTATACGTCGCTCTGCCCAAAGTTGTCGATCGGGTCGTAGTAAGAAAGGCGCGTCTGCGAACCGGCCGCGCTCACGGTGAACGTCGAAGCGCGCGACACGCGCTCGAGCTCCACGAGGGCCGATTCCGTCGAGGTTCCTTGCGAGGCGGTCGTTGATGGGAAGTCGAGGCTTCCGGGCACGCCGTTCTGCGCCGCCGAGGCATCGGCTCGCGCGCGCACCGTGAAACCACCGAGCGCCGGCAAGTCGAGCGAGAACCGCCCGGCGCTCTCGTCGCCGTACGCAAAGTTGCGAACGCCCGCGGGAAACGAGATCGCCGGAGAGTAGGCCAAGGCGGGATAGGGGTACGCGTCGGTTGCGACGTGCCGTTCGAAGGAGAATCCAATCCGCCCGTCCCCGGCCCCGACACGCACGTCACGATCCGCAAATGAGCCGGCCGATGCCTCGAGGTACGTCCCGCGCGGAACGCGGGTGATGATGTTGATGACGCCGCCGGCCGCGCTCGTTCCGTAGAGCGTCGAGGAACCGCTCTCAACAATTTCGATGCGGTCGACACCGATTGTCGAGAACTGGCCGAGCTGCACGGCTCCCGTGGTCGGGTCGGTGACCGGGATCCCGTCCACGAGCACGAGCGTCTGCTCGGAGGTCGAGCCGCGGATTCCGTAGTCGACTTCGGCGCCGAAAGGCCCGTAGGCGAAGAGTTCGACGCCGGGAACGCCCACGAGAGCGTCGGCCACGGTGCGCGCGCCGTACGCGTCGATTTGCGCCCGATTGACCACGAAGGTCGGACGCGAACTGTTCCCCAGGGGTTCGCTGCGACGATCGCTCGTAACGACGCGGCCGATCTGCTCGAATCCGGCACTCGCCGTGGGTGACGGAGAAGGGTTTGCCGCAACCGCTCGCTGTGCGCTACCGCCGGAAGCGGCGACGGCGGTGAAGACGGTAACGAGCGCAAAGCGCCCGAGAATGAAGTGTGACACGTAGTACCGACCTTTTTCGCGAGGTGGTGATTACGCGTTCGGCTCAGTATCCTGACTTGCGGCTCGTCGTTCTCGTGCTCGCGGCCTTCCCGCCGGACTCCGGCAGTGACCGCGGGCGAACTCCCCGCTTACAGTGGCGCGACCGTCCCGGCATCTCACCGGGTTCCTGGTGCGCGAACGCTCGCGGATCAAGTCCGCTTGGCGCAAGCGAATTCCTGCGCTACGCCTCGAGTTCTTGAACCTCGACCCGGGCGATGTCGCCCTCGGGAGGAAAGAGATAGAGACACGGGACGGCGGGCGGTGTCACCGCTGCTCCGGTCTCGGCGTAAGCGCCGAACAATGCGGCGGCGTAGCGTGCTTCCGCAAGACTCCGGTACGGCGTTTTCTCTACTTCGCCCGATCGCAAATGCAAGCACAGCATAAACCGATCCTCCGACGAACTTTTTGCAAGTTCCATGTTGCTTCCATCGGCTCCCGAAACGACGAAGTCGAGCGAGCGGCGCACGCAGTCGCCTGCCCTGTGATGGGCGCACCTAATCGCGGCAGGGTCTACCAGTCGAGCGTGAGTTGGGTCTCTTCTTGGCGGCTCGGCTCGGCCAAACGGGCGCGCAGCGGGGCCTGCGCTTCGAGGGTCGGACGCTCGTCGAGGACGCTTGCAATTTCCCTCGCGCGCGCGATTACGCCGGCGGGTAAACCGGCCATGCGCGCGACCTCGATGCCGAACGATCGTGACGTGCTCCCGCCCAGGACCCGATGCGAGAACACGGGACCGCCGCCGCGGACCGCGCTTTCGACCGCCGTCACGTGAAAGTTCGCGACCATCGGCCAGCGCTCGGCCAGCGCCACGAGCTCGTGAAAGTGCGTGGCGAACAGGGTCAGCGGCGCTTGCGTCTCGAGCCCGAGCAAATACTCGCAGATCGCTTGCGCGATCGCGAGCCCGTCGATCGTCCCCGTACCGCGGCCGACCTCGTCGATCAGCAGTAAGCTGCGGCGCGTGCAGCGGCGCAAGATGTTCGACGCTTCGGCCATCTCGACGTAAAACGTCGATTGCCCCGAGGCAAGATCGTCGCCCGCGCCGATGCGCGTAAAAATCCGATCGACGATCCCAAGCGACATCGAGCGCGCGGGCACGAACGCCCCGATTTGCGCGAGGATTGCGAGCAATGCCGTCTGGCGCAGATACGTCGATTTGCCGCCCATGTTGGGTCCCGTCAGCAAGATGAACCGCGCGCTGCGTTCCCCAAGGTGCGCATCGTTGGGCACGAACCCGTCGGCGGCGAGCGATTCGATGACGGGATGGCGGCCGTCGACGACGTCGAGCGTGCTCGCTTCGACGAAGACCGGACGGGCGTAGCCGCGCTCGACCGCGACCTGAGCCAAGCCGCAGGCGACGTCGAGTTCGGCGAGCGCATCGGCGCTCGCCAGCAGATCTTCGACTTTCGCCGCAACCGATTCGACGAGGTTTGCGTAGAGCGCTTCCTCGAGCCGCAGTTGCCGCGACTGTGCGCTCGCGATCGCGATCTCGAGCTCCTTGAGTTCGGGGATGACGAAGCGCTCGCCGCTCGTGAGCGTTTGCTTCCGCACGTAGTCCGTGGGAACCAGCGCCAAATTCGATTTCGAAATCTCGATCGCGTAGCCGAAGGCGCTCGCGTATTTGACCTTCAGCCCCTTGATGCCCGTCCGCGCGCGCTCGCGCTCCTCGAGCGCGGCCATGCGTTTACGCGCCTCGCCGCGCAGGGCGATGCATTCGCGCACGTCGGTCGACGCGTCGGGCCGGATCACGCCGCCGTCGACGAGCGTCGCCGGCAGGTCGTCGCACAACGTGCGCTCGAGTTCGTCGAGCAGCGCGCCGTGGTTGCCGATTCGTTCGCGAAACGAACCGAGCGCATCCGGCAGCGCCGCGCGCAGCGGCCCCAACAGCGCAAGCGTCCGGCGCAGCGATCCGAGGTCGCGCGGCTGCACGCGCCGGAAGCGGACTTTCTGCGCGATCCGTTCGAGATCGAAAACGCCGCCGAGCAGATCTTGCAGCGACGCCCGCGCGGGGTAGTCGCCGGCAAGCGCCTCGACGCGATCGGCCCGCGCCGCGATCGCCTGGCGGTCGACGAGCGGCGCGAGAATCCAGCGCGCGAGCATGCGCGAGCCCATCGCGGTCCGGCAACGATCGATCGTCGCGAGCAAGGTCGCCTTGGGATTCTGGCCTTGGGTTTTGGTCAGCTCGAGATGTTTGCGTGTGCTCGCATCGAGCGCGAGGAAGGTGCGGGCTCGATAGAACTCCGGCTCGCGCAGCAAACCGGCCTGCGCGCTGAGCCCAACCCGCCGGACGAATGCGCCGAGGGCTTCGAATGCGCGACGCATGGCGAGCGACTCATCGAGCGAGAAGCCTTCGACGGCTGCGAGTTCGTGCCGTTCGACGGCGGCCAGCGGCGGTGCGGTGAGGCGCACGCTCGGCAACTGCGCTGCGATCGCCGCGCGCAGCTCCGGCGGAACGTCGGCCACGATTTCCGCCGGGCCGAGACGCACGAGTTCAGCGAGCGTCTCTTCCAGGCCGCTGTCGCCGCCGTACGAGGTCGCGGCGGCGCGACCGGTCGAGATGTCGGCGTACGCGATCCCGATCGAGTCGCCGGCAAGGACGATCGCGGCGAGGTAGTTGTTGCTCGCGCGATCGAGCAAGTGCTCCTCGATCAGCGTCCCGGGCGTCACGAGCCGCGTGACGTCGCGCCGCACGAGCTTGTTGGGCACGGGGACTTCAAGCTGGTCGGCGAGGGCTACGATCCGCTGCTGCGCGACCAAGTCGGCGAGATATTTGTCGAGCGCGTGGTGCGGTACGCCCGCCATTGCAACCCGCTGGCCCCCGCCGGCCTCCTTGGACGTCAACGCGATTTGCAGCGCGGTCGCCAAGGTCGTCGCGTCGTCGCCGTAGGCTTCATAGAAGTCGCCGACGCGCGATAGCAGGATCGCGTCCGGATAACGCGCCTTCATCGCGAAGTATTGTTCGAGCAGCGGAGAGAACCGCGCTTCGCTCACCTGTCGCCCACGCTTGTGGGGAATTCGGACGCCGCGTTCGTATCCTTCTTCCATGCCGTGCATGCCCGCCTGGACATTCGCCTGCGCCCTCGCGCTGCTCGCTTACGCCGCGCCGCTCGGGGCACGGGCGGACGACCTGCAGGCTTTCCACAACGACACGCGCCGCATGCTGCACATGCACAGCTTTCGGATGCGCCTCGTCGAGCTTTCTCCGCAAGGGATGATGGCGCGCGAGATGACGTACGTCGCGCCCGACAAGCTGCGCGTCCAGATCGCGGCGAGCCCGATGGTCGCCGTTTTAATCGGCACGAACGTCTGGATCCGCGGGGCCGACGGAACCTGGAAGAAGTCGGCCGACCAGCTGCGCGGCGATCCGCTCGCTGCAATCCACGACACCTTCAAATTCGTGAGCGATCTGCAAGGCCGCACCGTTCGATTTCTTGGTACCCAGCGCGAGGCCGGCGTCGCGACCCACGTCTACGAAATCGACGCCCCCAAAAAACCCGGCTACACTTCCGAAGCCGCGCGCATTTGGATCGGCGTCGCCGACGGCTACCCCCGCCGAATCGAACGCCGCAACGGCCCTTTCGCTTCAACCGCGATCTATTCGGACTGGAACCAGCCGCTCACGGTCAGCGCGTCGTAACGATCCTTTCCCGCTGTGTCATCCTGAGCGAAGCTCGCGCAGCGNNCGCCTGCGGCGCTCCGCTCAGGATGACACGGAGAACGTGCGTACCGGGTGCACCGGGTAAAACGTCTCGCCCGTCCCTCCGGTTGGGCCGAGGATGCGTTGCGCTTCGGGTGTTGCGCGGAAGGCTTGGATCGCTTCGATGTTTGTGAAACGATAGACGATTGCCGATGCGCTGCCGTCGTCGGTGCCGAAGATCGATGCGCCGCGGAAACCGGGCGCTGCAACGAGCGCGGTGGCGACGGGGAGGACTCGTTCGACCGCGAGCAAGAGATGCTCGAACGCACACCCGTCCTTCGAATCCGGGTCGATGGCGGCTTCCCCGTCGGTCGCCGTCAGCCGATACAACGCGAGCGAGCGCGATTCGGCGACGGCGTGCCGCTCGGCGGAGAGATGGTGATCGTCCCAGGCGGAGGCGATGTGCCGGTACGCTTCGTGGCCGTCGACGTGGAGCATGGCAATCACGCGCCGATTGTTGTGCGAGCGGAGCACGACGGCCTCGTGCACTTTCGCCGCTGAGGCGCGGGCCTTCTCGATCAGGGTCTCATAGGTTGCGACCCCGGCGCCGGCGCGTTCGGCGGCGACGTGAGCCACCTCGATCGCCCACCACGTATCGGGCCGCAACGGAACGATCTGGCCTCCCGGCCGATGATCGGTTAAGGTATGGCGCTCGAGGTCCTCATGCGGGCGCGGCATCGGCGGTTTGCCTTTCGTGGAATCGGCTTGAAATCAAGTCGATGGTCGAGCGCGCGTCGACCGGGTGCGCAACGCCGTCGTAGCGCTCGGCGATGCCCAGGATCGTACCCACGCAGCCCCAGGTGAATGCGTCGTCGACGCGGACGTCGAGCCACGGGCGCGTTCGCAACTCGCTTTCCCGCAGCGATCCCGCCGGTGCGACGACGGTGACGTTGTCGATCGTCTTGGCGGCGAGTTTCGAGCGATCTTTGCGCGAGGGGCCGGCGACGAGCGCGCGCACGATGCGACCGCGTTTGCGCTCGTGCCACGCGCGCACGCCGCGATCGATCGTTGCGGCTAGACGGCGCAGGCGTTCGCCGCCGATTTCCGGCGGGATCTGTTCCCAATGCGCCGCCGGCGTGCCGCGCCGCGGCGAGTACACAAACATGAACGCTTGCGCGAAACCGATTTCGTCGCAAAACGCAAGCGTCGCCTCGAAGTCGGCTTCCGTTTCGCCCGGAAAGCCGACAATGAGGTCCGTCGTCAACGCCCAGCCGGGACAGTGGGCGCGGAATGCGGCGATCTTCTCGCGGTACTGCGCGACGGTGTACTTGCGGTTCATGCGGCGCAGAATCGGGTCCGAGCCGGATTGGACCGGGAGATGGAAGCGCGGATTGAGGCTCGGCAGAGAACCCATCGTCGCGGCCAGCTTCGGCGTGTAATCCTTCGGATGGGACGTGAGGAACGTCAGCCGATCCAGGCCGTCGAGCGCGTGCACGGCCTCGAGCAGATCCGCGAAATCAGCTCCGTTCGCGGGCTCCTTGTATGCGTTGACGGTCTGGCCGACGAGCGTCAGCTCGCGCCCGCCGCGGGCCAGCGCCACGCGGCACTCGGCCAGGATATCGTCCATCGGGCGGTTGTCAAAGCGGCCGCGAACGTGGGGCACGATGCAAAAGCTGCAGTAGTACGAGCAGCCGCGCTGCACCGTGACGAAGGTGCGCACGTGCGCGTACGGATCCCCGACGCAATCCGCGTGGCCGCCGAGCGGTTCGAGCAAGAGCCGCTCGTCGGCAAGACTGTGGTCGTCGTCGAACGATGGGCGCCAGGCGGCGAGCGCGTCGCCTAGCCGCGCCAGCTCACGCGTACCGAAAACCCCATCGAGATGTGGCGCGGCGGCCTGCATCGTGTCCCGGTCCTGCTCCGCAAGACACCCGCAGACGACGAGCTTCACGCTTGGATCGGCCCGCTTGAGCGCTTTGAAGTGCGCCATTCGCCCGTAGGCGCGGCGTTCGGCGCCCTCGCGCACGGTGCAGGTGTTGAGCACGACGACGCTCGCCTCCGCCGCGTTCGCGGTCATCGCGTAGCCCGACGCCGCCGCGCGATCCGCGATGTACTGCGAATCGGCCTCATTCATCTGGCAGCCGAAGGTCTCGATGTAGATGTACGCCATCAATCAGGGGCTCTTCGACATGTCGTCGGTCAGCTTTTCCAAAAGTGCGAGCGGAAGGTATAATTTTCCGGCAATCGATTGCGGCGCGCCGTCGTACGCCACCGTCGCGCCGTCGAAGCGAACCTGCTGCTCGCCGAGGTAACCGACGACGACGTGACCGGCGTAGCGGATGACGACCTTCTTCCCCTCGACCGAGAAATTCTCGTCCGGCAGATAATCCTCGGCTGCCGCGACGACCGGGGAGCGCGCGTCGTCCAACTGCGGCTCGCGCAGGACGACGTCGCTCGTCGTCTCCGGCAAAACGTTGATGAGGCGGGTCGCCTTTCCACGCGGCGTCGTGAGGGTGAGCCGGTGCGGGCCCGCCGGCAACTTCACGTTCTTGCCGTTGCTCGCAGCAAACGGCTGACCGTCGAGCGCAAGCAGCGCGCCAGGCGGCAGGTCGCGCAAAACGATCGTTCCGGATGCGCTGCCGGCGAGCGCGTGCGGGCCTGCCGCTAAGTGCGTGCTCGACATTGCGACCGCACCGGCCGGCACATTGACGTCGACCTCCTGCACGATCCAGCCCGTTTTCGTGATCGTGAGCGCGTGATGACCGGGCGCGAGCGCGTCGATCAGCACGGGGGCGCGCCCGACGTACGTGCCGTCGATCCAAATGTCCGCGCCGCTCGGCAAGGTCGTCACGTAAACCGCTCCCGTCGGCGCTTCGGCGCGGAGAGCGCCTGCCGCACCCGCTACCAAGGCCACGACCAGAGCGGCGGCGGCCAGGACTCGTGCCTTCATGAGCAGTCTGGGTTCGCCGCACGGTTCGCAGGCCCCGCGCGGCGAACGGCAGCGCATGGCCTTGGAACTCTCAGCAAAAGTGCGCCCCGCGACCGTGGCCATCGTCGGACGCCCGAACGTGGGCAAAAGCGCGCTCTTCAACCGGCTCGCGGGCAAGCGACTTGCGATCGTCGACGACGAACCCGGCGTCACCCGCGACCGGCTTTACGCGCTTGTCGAGTGGAACGGACGCACGTTCAGCGTCATCGACACCGCCGGTATCGATCCGGGTGTGAGCGGCGGCGACGATATGGCGCGCCAGACGCGCGCCCAGGCCGAGATCGCGGCAAACGAAGCCGACGTCATCGTCTTCGTCGTCGACGCCGCGGCCGGTCTTTCGCCGCTCGACGACGACGTCGTGCACATCATGCGCAAGACGCGCCGGCCGGTGATCCTGGCCGCGAACAAGGCCGAATCGGAACGCGTCAAGCTGCAGGTGCCCGGCGAGTTCGCGCGATTGGGATTCGGCGAACCGATTGTCGTCTCGGCGCTGCACGGCGAGGGGACGGGCGATCTGCTCGACGCGATCGTCGAGCGCTTGCCGCCCGAAAGCGCGATTCCGGCCGACGAGACCGAACTCGCGCTTGCGATCGTGGGGCGCCCCAACGTGGGCAAGTCGTCGCTGCTCAACGCCCTGCTCGGCGAGGAGCGCACGATCGTTTCGCACGAGGCGGGGACGACGCGCGACGCGATCGACACGCTGTTCACCTTTCACGAACACACGATTCGGCTGATCGACACGGCCGGCGTCTGGCGCAGGATCAAGCATCACGGATCGATCGAGTATTACGCGTCGCTGCGCTCCCTCGGCGCGATCGCCCGCTGCGACATCGCGATTCTCGTGATCGACTCGATGCAGGGCGTGCTCGATCAGGATCGCCGGCTCGCCGGTATGGTGCTCGAAGAGCGCAAAGGCCTCGTCATCGTGGCGAACAAGTGGGACCTCGCGCTGCAGCAGGACGGCGAATTCAAGCAGAACGAGCTGGTCGAGGTCATCCACGAAAACATCCCGTTCGCGTCGTTCGCGCCGGTGACGTTCCTTTCGGCACTGACGAAGCGGCGTCTGGGCAGCCTGATGCCGCTCGTGATGCGGATCGCAACCAACCTCGACCGGCGCATCCCGACCGCGCAGCTCAACACGGTGATCCGCGATGCAACCTACGCGCACCAGCCGCCGAACTCGAGCGGCAGGCCGCTGCGCATCTACTACGCCGCGCAAGTGGCGATCCATCCGCCGCTCTTCATCTTCCACTGCAACGATCCGGACTTGTTGACGAACAGCTACAAGCGCTTCCTCGAAAACACGCTGCGCTCGAACTTCGATTTCGAAGGGGTGCCGCTCGGCCTCGAGTTTCGCGCGCGCCGCGAGCTCGAGGTCCGCAAGTAGTGTCTCCGCTTGCGGATCCGGGCCTGGCCTTGCGGCTGGACTGGCCGTTTGCCGCGCTCGCGTTTCTCTTCGGATCGATCCCGTGGGGCGTGATCGTCAGCCGCGTGTTCTTCAAGAGCGACATCCGCGCGTCGGGTTCGGGCAACATCGGCGCGGCAAACGCCTTGCGCACGCTCGGCCGGAGTGCCGGAATNNTGCTCTCGGGCGCAGTCGCCGGTTACGCGGCGGCGCAACACGTCGCCGTGGTCGACGATTCGTTGCGACTCGCGCCCGTGCACGCGCTGCTCGCGGTTTTGGGCCACTGCTATACGCCGTGGCTCCGTTTCCAAGGCGGAAAAGGCGTAGCGACGTATCTTGGCGCGATCTTTTCGCTCGCGTGGCCCAGTGGAATCGCGTTTGCCCTAACCTGGCTTGCCGTCGTCCTTCCGACCCGCTTCGCGTCGGCAGGCTCGATGCTCGCGACCGCCGTCGCCGGCGTCGTCCTCATCGTTGCCGGCGCATCCGCGTACGGTCCCAGCGTTTGGGTTTTCACGATTGGTTCGCTAGCACTGATCGTTTGGAAGCACCGCGAAAACATCGAGCGCTTGCGCGCCGGAACCGAAAGCAAGCTAACGTCGGGCGGCAGACCCCGCGTTGCATAGATGAAGCGGCACCCGGCTGCCGCTACCATACCGAGCGGCACGATAACGTTCGCGTTCACCGATATCGAGGGCAGCACCCAGCGCTGGGATCGGGACCGCGCGGCGATGGAAGCAGCGGTGCGCCGTCACGACGTTCTAATGCGGGAAGCGATCGCGGCGCATAGCGGCTACGTCTTCAAAACCATCGGCGACGCGTTCTGTGCGGCGTTCGCGCGGCCCGAAGATGCGGTCGCGGCGATGTTCGATGCTCAGCGCGCGCTCGGCGCAGAGGATTTCTCGGCGGTCGACGGCTTGCGCGTGCGCGCCGCAATCCACACCGGCACGGCGGACGAACGCGACGGCGATTACTTCGGGCCTGCAGTCAACCGCATCGCGCGGCTTCTGGGCATCGCACATGGCGCGCAAGTGCTCGTCTCGGGCGTCTCGAGCGATCTCGTGCAGGGTTCGTTACCGCCGCAAACGAGTTTGCGCGATCTCGGGGAGCACCGGCTCAAGGATCTCTCTCGTCCGGAGCACGTGTACCAGCTGCTCGGCCCCGAACTCGTCGCAGACTTCCCGCCGCTTCGATCGCTGGGGGCCCTGCCGAATAACCTGCCATTGCAGTCGACGACGTTCGTCGGGCGAGAAACCGAGATTGCCGAGATCGCGAAGCTCGTTGACAACAAGCGGCTGGTCACGCTCGTCGGTTCCGGTGGCGTCGGAAAGACGCGCACGGCGTTGCAAGTCGCAGCGAACTTGCTTGACGGTTTCGGCGACGGCGTGTGGTTTATCGAACTCGCACCACTTTCGAGCGGCGACCTGATCCCGAGTACGGTCGCGCGCGCCATGAGCCTCCCGCTCCCCGCAGACGGCGATCCGGTCGAGCAGCTCGTTCGCGAGCTGAAAAAGAAACGCGCACTGCTGGTGTTCGATAATTGCGAACACCTCGTGGAGGCGTCGGCACGTGTGATTTCGGCGATCGTGCGCGGCTGCCCGCAGGTGACGACGCTCGCGTCGAGTCGTCAGGGGCTTGGGGTCGCCGGCGAGGCGACGTATCGCATGCCTCCGCTGACGACTCCTCGCGATGCCGAGAGCGCAGCGCTGACCGCAGCGGATGCCGCGCGCTATGCGGCGATCGCGCTTTTCGCAGAGCGCGCGCGTGCCTGCGACAATCGCTTCGCGCTTACGGACGAGAATGCTGCGATCGTCGCGGATATCTGCCGGCGGCTCGACGGGATCGCGCTCGCGATCGAACTCGCCGCGGCGCGCGTAACGATCTTGAGTCCGAGGCAATTACGCGACAAGCTGGACGAACGCTTCCGCGTGCTGACGGGCGGCAGCCGCGACCTTTTGCCGCGCCAGCAAACGCTGCGCGCGCTCATCGATTGGAGCCACGATCTGCTCGACGATCGCGAGCGCACGGTCTTTCGGCGGCTCGGGATTTTCGTGGACGGGTTTACGCTCGAGGGTGCGTCGGCCGTCGCGAGCGGTGAGGATATCGACGCGTTCGGTGTGTTCGATCTCGTCGCGTCGCTGCTCGACAAGTCGCTCGTGCTCGCGGAGCCTAGCGGCGATGCGTTGCGGTACCGTTTGCTGGAATCGACGCGCGCGTATGCGGCGGAGAAGTTGCGCGAAGCGGAAGAGCGCGATTTGCTCGCGAGCCGGCATCTTCGGTACCTGCGCGATTGGTTCGCGGAAATGTACGAACGGCAACAAGTAACGGAGCGAAACGCAGAAATAGGCGCCGCGTTTGCAACGGAGCTCGAAGACGTGCGATTCGCGCTAGATCATGCGCTCGCGCATCCCGACGCCGTCGCTGGCGCGGGGTTGCTCGCGGCAATCGAGCGGGGGTGGATGCCGCTAGGACTCATGCGCGAAGGGGTCGTTCGCAACGAGGCCTTCATCGCAGCGCTCCCGGCCGGCGAGGTGCTGCTGCTAGCGAAGCTCTCGGCTACGCTTGGAAGCCTTCTCCTCGATCAGCGCATCGTTGCCCGTGCTTTGGAGGTGACGACGAAAGCTTGTGAATATGCGCGGACGAGCGGCGACGGCCCGACGCTCGCCTTCGCTTTGACGTGGTACGCGCGCGCGAACGTCGAACTTGGCAATTTCCCCGATGCCGAGCGTGCGCTGATCGAAGCGGCCGCGATTCCCTTGCTTTCAGCGCGCCGGCGCTCTGGTCTCGGGGAGGCGCGTGTGCGCCTGAGTTTGGGCAGCGGTGATCTCGATGCGGCAGCCCGCGCCTACGAAGGGCGGATTGCAGCAAGCCGTGCGCTCGGCAACGTTCGGGACGTCCACGCTCACGTGGCAAATCTCGCGATCGTCGAACATAAGCGTGGCCAAACAGCTCGTGCGATCGCGCTCGTGCGCGAGGTGCTTCCCGCGGTGAGAAGCGGAGCCGACCGCAGATTGTGTGCCCTTGTCCTCACAACCCTCAGTAGCCATCTCCTCGACAGTAACGATCTCCCCGGTGCGCGGGATGCCGCGCTCGAGGCCATCGTCGTGCTCGCGCGCGAACCGGATCAGCTTATCGTCGCGGGTCTGCTCGAAGATCTCGCGCTCATCGACGCGCTGGAGGGACGCTTCGCGCGAGCGGCACGCACGGCGGCCTTTGCCGATTCAGCGTTTGCAAAGATCGGGTACCGGCGCGGACCTGCGGATCAAGGGAACCGCGACAAGCTTACGAGGCTTCTCGACGCAAACCTGGGCCCCGTAGACGGCGCTCGCCTCGCCGAAGAAGGCGCGACGCTAACACTCGAAGCCGCCGTCGCCCTCGCGCTCGAACAGAACGCCGCGGCGGCAGAGGCCTAGTTACGTCGACAATTCCAGCTCCCAGGTCTCGCCGACGAGTTCCGGCCCGACCAGATCGTGCGATTTCGATTCGACGAGGCGGTAACCGCGCTTCGCGTACATCGCACGCGCAGCGATCAACACGGATTGGGTCCAAAGCGTGATGCGGCGGTAACCGGCCGCACGGGCGAAACGCTCGCACTCGGCGACAAGCCGTTCCCCGAGACCAAGACCCCGTGCGCTGGGCTCGACCAGCAGCATGCGAAGTTTTCCGATCCGGTCGCCCGCGTCCACGAGCATCACCGACCCGAGACGCTGACCTCGACGCTCGGCGATCCAACAGTGCTCGCGCCGCGGGTCGTGGGCGCGCGCAAAGTTCGCGACGATTTCCGCGAATAGTCCCTCGCACTTTTGGTGCCAGCCGAACTCACCCACGTAGAGTTCGGTGTGGCGCTCGAGGAGCCAGCCGAGATCGCCCGGCCGGTGCGTGCGTATCGCGATCTCGCCGGAATCGGACTCGCCGCCCAGCGCGCGCTCGATCCGGCGCATCGCGTCGACGAGTTCGGTCTGCTCTCGCTCCGGCAGTGGCCGCAACAGTTCCGTGGCGCGCTCGTGCGAACGGCGATCGAGCGGCGAAAATGCGCGCCGCCCGCGGGCGGTCAGGGTGAGGTGCTGGACGCGCGCGTCGTCCGGGGCCGGAGTGCGCGTCAGCAGACCGCGCTCCTCGAAGCGGCGCAGGATGCGGCTGAGGTACCCGGCATCGACGCCGAGCTCGCGCGACAGGTCGCCCGCGGTTGGCCGCTCGCGGCGAGCGAGCTCGTAGAGGACGCGCGCCTCGGTGAGCGACCATTCGCTTCCATAGGGACGTTCCGAGAGCACGCCGATGCGCGAGGTGTAAAAGCGATTGAAGCGCCGCACGGCGGCGACGGGGTCCTCCGGCTGATCGACGGTCATGGGAAACCCTCCGCGTTCAGGTCCGTCTATTTTGCCACCATTAGTTGACGGAGTCAACTAATGGAAGCGGACCGCGCACGCCCCAGGACTCGTCCCTGCGACGCCGGAATGACGGCGCCCCGAGATGATTTCTTCGAACGATTTCCGCAACGGCGTCACGATCGTCATCGATGGCCAGTTGTGGACGGTGATCGAGTTCTTGCACGTGAAACCCGGCAAAGGCTCGGCGTTCGTGCGCACGCGGCTCAAGAACGTCAAGACCGGTTCGACCGTGGAACGCACGTTCCGCGCGGGTGAGAAGCTCGAGCGCGCAACCGTCGACAATCGGGAGCTGCAGATGCTCTACAACGACGGCGACGGCTACCATTTCATGGACGGCGAGTCGTTCGAGAACTATACCCTGCAGCGCGACCTGATCGGCGACGCGGCCGACTTCCTCAAAGACGGGATGAAGATCGACGTCCAGTTCCACGACGGCGTGCCGATCGGCGCCGACCTGCCCGCGCACGTCGAGTTGCGCGTCGAAGACACGGACCCCGGTTTTAAAGGCGACACGGCGACCGGCACGACGAAGCCCGCCAAGCTCGAGACGGGCGCGACCGTCCAGGTCCCGCTCTTCGTCAATCCGGGCGACGTGATCCGCATCGACACACGCGACCGGCGCTACATCGGCCGCGTGCAGTAAGTCAGACTAGCGGGCTTGGCGCCGAATGTAAACGGGTGCGGTCGTTTGGATGACCGCTTGGGCGCCTCTGGCGAGGTTGAAGTTCGCCTTCGCGTTGTTGGCGTACGCGTAGCCGCCCGCGGCACCGCCGAGCATGCCGACGACCGCGCCCGCCGGGCCGCCGATGATCCGGCCGATCGTTTGGCTGCCGACGGCCATGCCGGCGCCCGCGCCGAGCGCTTTGCGCGCGGTCGTGTTTTCGGAAACCGTGTGCGCCGCGACCATCGTGGCGCTGAGCAGTCCGACTTCACCGTCGGTTAAAACGATTTTGTCGAAGGCGAGATTGAGCTGCGCCGTGCGTCCCTGTCCCGCGCTGCGAGCGCTAGCGACGTGCCCGTAGACCACCGCGCCCGCGTACTTGGAATTGCCGTTGGGATACGGCGCGATGACGTTCATCGTGAACTGGTCGCCCGGCTGCGCATTCTTCGTGTTGATGTCGGATGAGGCGAGCGTCACGTTGAATTTCGTATTCGACGGAATTGCAGCCCGAGCCGGAGCGGCCGCGAAAAGCAGGGCTGCGAGGATCGCAAGCGTGGTTAAGCAGGCGAGCCCCGGCCTGCGGTAGGTTTCGTAGCGGAAATTCATCGTAAAACTCCTTTAAAATCGGGCGGCGTGCTCCGATGGCCCCAAAGATGCCGGTGCCGTCAAACGGATCGCCCGGACGACCGGCCGCCGTGGGCGGCACGGACCTCGCCCGAGACGTCGCGGGTATCGAGGACCTCGAGCACTCGTAAACGGTAACGCGGGTCGAACTGCTTTCGGCTGCATCTCCCACACGAAACTTGTACCCCCGGTCGCCGCTTGCGCAACACTTCGAGCGTGCAGCGGTCGCACCGTAGGATGAACCGCCGCGCGCTCTCGCGCCGTGGGACGGCGCTCCCCAGCTCGTGATAGATCGAGCCGAGGCCAAGTTCGTCCATCTTCCGTTTGAATCGGACCGTGTGCCCGGGATTCTCGCCGCGCGCGAACAGCCACGCATGAATCATCTCGTGCAGCAAGGTTTCGCGCAGCGCCTCGGGATGACGCTCGAAGTGCTTGGGCGAGAGCTCGATCAGCGGCGGCTTGTACGTGATCCGCCCCGCAAGATTCGAGAAGCGGGCGTTGTAGGCGATCCGATGGGCCGGAATCTCGCCGCCGAAATGCTCGTTGTTGAGTTGCGCGAACAGCATTTGGAGTTCGCTCGGGTCGGGCAACACGTTCCTAGGCTTTGTACGTGACCGCGAGAACATCCCGCCCGTGACCGGCGGTCCCGCCCGCGGCTTGCCGCCGCGAATCTACGTCCCCATCGTTCTCGTCGTGATGCTCGGGTTTCTCGGTGTCGTCGGCTACTTCTTGAAAATCGGCCTCGGCGTCACGGGCGCCGCACTTGGGCCGGCAGCAACGCAAGGCGACGCGAGCATCGGCGGCGGTCCCAACGGCGTCGGCGGCGGAACCCCGCCGCAGGCGGCTGCGGCCGGGCCGCCGCCTCCCGTCGCGCGGTTGCTCGTCGAGATGCGCGACCGGCTCCAGCGCAATCCGCACGACGTCGGAGCGCTTTCGGCGCTCGGCAACCTCTATTTCGAGGCGGGAAAATTCGCGCAGGCGATTCCATACTACCGGCGCGCACTCGCCCTCGATCCGCGGAATTCCGAGATGCGCGCGGACTACGCGACGGCGCTGCACGCGGCGCGCTCCGGCGGCGCGCCGTGAAGGCCGGCGCAGCTGTCGCGTACCAAGGCGAGGCCGGCGCGTTCTCGGACGACGCGGCCCGCTCGCTCGTCTCGGGCGCGGAAACCGAGGGTCACCCGACCTTCGACGACGCGTTCGCGGCCGTCGAACGGGGCGACGCCGATTTCGCGCTACTCCCGGTCGAAAACTCGATCTCGGGCTCCGTTCCGCGGGTCTACGATCTGCTCTGGGCCGACGAACGGATCACGATCGTCGACGAGATCGTCTACCGCGTCGTGCAAAACGTCATCGGGATCGCCGGGGCGACGCTCGAGAGCCTGCGCGAGATACGCTCGCACCCGGTGGCGCTCGAACAGTGCCGCCGCTTTTTGCGCGCCCATCCGCAGCTTCACGTCGCCGTCGTCGCCGATACCGCGGGCGCCGTGCGGGAAATTGCGGTTCTGCGTGACCCTGCCGTCGGTGCGATTGCGGGCAGCCTCGCGGCCGAGCGCTACGGGGCGCAGATCCTGGCCCCGAACGTGCAAGACGTCGACGATAACTTCACGCGCTTCTTTCTCCTGCAGCGCGACGCGCCCGCGCGCGACAAAGGGACGCGAGCGTGCGTCGCGCTCTCGCTTGCCAACCGCCCCGGCTCCCTGCGCAACGCCCTCGGCGCGTTCGCCGACGAGGGCCTCGATTTGCGAACGCTCGTTTCGCGGCCGTCGCTCGAACGCCCCTTCACGTATCGCTTCTACTGCGAGATCGCGCCCGTCGAACGCGCCGCCCTCGAGCGCGCTTTAGCTCACGTCGACGGCGATACGCGCGTCCTCGGCTTTTATTGATCGCCGCCGGCGTCGCGCAGCATACCGGCTTCGCGCAGCGCGTGGGCTTCGGCGGCACTCGAGTAGACGCGCAGTTCGGCGATGTCGCGCGGGAAGACGAGTCCGAGCGTCCAGTCAATCGCAACGCGGAGTTGACGGTCGCGGCCGGGTAAGCGCAAGAGATAGTACGTCCGCCAAATGAGCCACGCGGGAAAACCGGTGATCAGGTACTTCCCGAAAAGCCCGGCGACGCCGCGGCGCGCGCCAAGCGATGCCATCATGCCGATCGCACGGTAGCGGAAAGGTGCCGTCGCCCGGCCGCGCAAGGTCGCCGCGATATTGCCGGCAAGCACCGGGCCTTCGCGAATCGCATGCTGCGCGGTCGCGGGCGCCGTCGTTCCGTCCGGCATCGGGATCGAGGCGCAATCGCCCAAAGCCCAGAGTCCCGGCTGATTCGGAACCGAGAGGTCCGCGTTCACCGCGATCGAGCCGCCGCGGCCGGTCGCAATCGCGGCGATCGGCGCGACGACCGGTGAGGGCCGTACGCCGGCGCTCCAAACGATCGTTTTGGTCTCGATCGTCACGCCGCTTTTGAGTTGCAGCCCGCGCTCGTCGGCGCCCGCAACCATCGACTCGAGGCGCACGTCGATGCCTCGCCGTGCGAGTGCCTTTGCGCTGTACTCGCCCATCCCGGCTTGCAGCTCCGGCAACAGCTTGTTGCCGCCCTCGACGAGCACGACGTCGATTTCTTTCGGATCGATCGAGCGATAGTAGCGCAACGTGCTGCGAAAAAAGTCGGCCATCTCGCCCGCCGCCTCGACCCCCGTGAAACCGCCGCCGACGAATACGAACGTGAGCAGGCGTTTGCGTTCGGTGGGGTCGGCCGTCACCGCAGCCGTCTCGAGCGTCGCGATCACGTGGTTCCGCAAGCGGTCGGCGTCTTCGAGCGTCTTATAGGGAAACGCGCGCTCGGCGATCCCCGGCAAACCAAACGTCGACGTGACGGAACCGAGCGCGAACACGAGGTGATCGTAGCCGAGCGTCTGGTGCGACCCCGCGATCGGGTGCTCGACCGTGACCGTCTTCGCAGCGAGATCGATCCCGCGGACGTCGCCGAGCACGAAGGTCGCGCGGCGCAGCTCCGCCCGGATCGGGGTAACGACGTGGCGCGTCTCGAGGTTGCCCGAGCCGACCTCGGGCAGCATCGGCGTGAACAGCGAAAAGTTTTCGCGGCTGACGACCGTAATCGTCGCCTCTTCCGGGCGCAGGATGCGTTCGAGCCGGCGAGCCGTCGCCATCCCCGCGAACCCGCCGCCGAGAATTACAATCCGCGCAGCCATTCGGGCATCATACGACGGGCTACGGCGCTCGCCCGTCAGGGGCACGGTCGCGGATTTCGCGAAGGGCGCGTGGATGACCCCAAGCCTCCCCGAGCCCAAAGGGCCGGAACCCGTCGAAGGCGAGTATCTCGCGCCCACCAGTCATCCGGCATCGGGCCGCAATTGGCGCGCGGCGGGCGGCGGCGCCGTCGGCATCGCCGTGCTGCTCGCGAAGTTCAAAGGCTTCCTGTTCGCGCTCCTCAACCTCAAATGGCTTCTGTTCGGCGGCAAGTTCGCGCTGACCGGATTTTCGTTTCTCGCCTCGATCTGGTTCTACGCGCTCTTCTTCGGCTGGAAGTTCGCGGTCGTTTTCGTGCTGCTGATCGCGATCCATGAAGCCGGCCACGCGATCTTCGTGCGCGGGTACGGGTTGTCGATGCCGGGCATCTACTTCGTGCCGGGGCTTGGCGCGTTCACGGCGTTTTCCGGCGCGACGACGGCGTATCAGCAGGCGACGATCGCCTTCGGCGGCCCGCTGCTCGGGACGCTTGGAGGCCTGGTCTGTTTCGCCTATGGCGCGCTGGCGAACGATCCGTTTTGGTACGCGCTCGCCAACACCGCATTCTTCCTGAACCTCTTTAACATGATCCCGCTTGGCGTCTTCGACGGCGGACGCATGACGGCAGCGATCTCGCCGAGTTTTTGGATCGTCGGTTTCGTCGTCGTTATCGTCGCGGCCGTCGCCTTTCATTGGTGGAGCCCGATCCTGCTCTTGGTCGTGTTGCTCAGCCTGCCGCGCGCGATCGCCGCATTTCGCGGGACACTGGACCCGAGCACGTACGACGTGACGCCGGGGCAGCGGGCCACGATCGCGATCGCCTACTTCTCCTTGCTCGCGCTCCTGCTCGCGTGCCTCGTGTTCACGCACGTGACATTGCCCGGCCGGCCTCTGACCTATTCGTGAGATCGCGAGCGCTCGTCGCGGGGCTCGCGCTCGCGCTGCTGGCACTCGGCTTTGCCCTGCGTCCGCCTCCAACTGCGGGACCCGCGCTACGCGACTTTGAGTCGTACTACGCCGCGGGCGCAACCTGGCGGTATCACGGCGACCCGTACGGCCGCGACGTGTGGCGCGTCGAGCGAACGATACCGGGGGTCGGGCACGACGAACTCCTTCCGTTCGTCGGTCCGCCGTTCGGGCTTCCGCTCTGGGAAATGCTCGCGCGACTCGATTGGGGCGCGGCCTGCGTCGTATGGGGCACGCTCCTCGGGTTCGGACTCGCGGCGCTGGCGTTCGGCAGCTTACGCCTCGCCGGCGGAACGATCGACCTCACGGACGCGGTTGCGATTCTTGTGTTTTGCGCGGGCTTCGGTCCGCTTACAAGTGGGATGGCGCTCGGTCAAGTCGCGATCCTCTCGTGCGCGGGGATCGTGGTCACGCCGCTGCTCCTTGGACCGCGACTCGTCTTTGCGGCCGCCGCAAGCACGCTCGTCGCGCTCTTGCAACCGAATCTCGCGATCGCGCTGCTGGCGCGCGCGGGCGGGCGCCGCGCCCCGATCGCATTTGCGTTCGCTGCGGCGCTCGCGCTCGGCGGGTCGACGATCGCGATCGCGCAACGTGGTGGCCTCGGACACTATCTCGACGTCCTGCGCGAACATGCTGCCGCCGAACGTTTCATCGCGATCCAAACGACGGTGGCGGCCGTCGTGCGCGCGCTCGGTGCGACGCCGTCGATCGCCGGCGGCATCGCCATCTGCGTCGCGCTCGTAACGCTTGGCGCGCTCGCACTGCAGGTGCTCTCGCGCCGCTACGCACCGGACGACTGCTTGGGCCTCGCCTGCGCCGCGTTGCCGCTCGCGCTGCCGTTCGCTCACGAGCACGATTTCACGCTCGCCTTTCTTCCGGCGATCCTCGTCGCGCGGCGCGCGCGGGGGGCGCTTTGGGTTGCGGGGGCGATCTCGAGTCTTGTTATCGCAATCGATTGGCTCGGTCTCGCGCAGCGGCCGCACGGCCTTGCGATGTCGACTGCGTTCGCCTGCGCCGCGGCGCTTGGACTCGCAGCGCTCGCGCGCGA
>PMHP01000233.1:34704-44691 GCA_003158195.1 Vulcanimicrobiota bacterium
CGCAGGACTTGCAGCCGCGCTCGGAACCTTCTTCCACTCCACGTCCGCAGCCGGAGGCAGTTTATCCATCCGCTTGAGGAACATCGCGAGCTTCCACGCGTCGTCGTCGGAGAGCGTCTTTTCGAACGCCGGCATCGCGGTGAACCGGATGCCGTGCTCGACCTTCCAGTACGTTTCGCTTTCGTCGTCGTCTTCGACGCCGTCTTTGGCGAGCTGCGGCGATTTGATGTAGAAGCCTTTGGCCGGGCCGGAGGGTGCGGCGTCGGCGGCGCCGTGGCAGATCGCGCAGTTTTGCGCGTAAAGGTGCACGCCGTCGATGAGGTTGTCGTCGGTCGGTTGCAAGGGATTCGTGAGGCCCTTCGTATCGCGCGCGATCGTTGCGCGGAGTGACGTGTTGGCGGCCCACCGCTCGAGCCGCCATGGCCGCACGTCCGCACCCGAGGGTAAGACGCCGAGAACGACTGCGACGTACCCCGCGCCGAGCGCCAGCGCAACCGTGAACACGATGCCGTTGATGAATCTGCGCATCCGCCGCCTTAAATGTCCACCTTCAGCATGTCGTCGAACTGCTGGACGGGATTGGGATGCCAGTCCTTGAGGTCATCGTTGTATGCGTGGATTTCCCTGCGCGTATCCAAGACGACGATGGGCGCGTCGCGTGCCATCTGTTCTTGGATGAACTTCATGCCGATCGTGCGCTTGGCCCGATCGTACTGCACCTTGCCCCGTTCGATGGCCGCCGACACTTGGGGATTGCAGTACCGCGGATCGTTCTGACCGTTCGGCGGGAAGCGATCGCAGGCGTACAGGTTGGACAGATCCTGATTCGTATCGCCGCCCCAGGCAAACGCCACGATGTCGAACTTGCCGCCGTAGATGATCCCGCCGTTCTGCAGGGGTGCGAAGAACAGCGCCGAGAGATAGTGCTTGACCAGGACCTCGACCCCCATCTGTTTCCACCAGCTGCGGATCAATTCGATCTGCAAGTCGGCGTCCGGCGTACCCGAAGATGTCGCAAAGTCGAAGCTGAGGCGCTCGCCGTTCTTCGCGCGGATGCCGTCGGCGCCGCGAACCCAGCCGTCGCCGTCAAGCAATCGGTTCGCGGCCGCGATGTCGAACGGAATCGGCGGAATGTTTTCATGAAAGGCGCTGGCCGGCGGCACGATCGACTCGCCGAGGTCATAGACGCCGAAGCGGATTTTCTGGTTGATCGTAGCGCGGTCGATTCCCAGCCGCAACGCTCGGCGGACGACCGGATCGCGGAGGGCGGGCCGGGTGTTGTTGAAATCGAGGTGGTCGAAGAAAAACGACGGTTCCATCTTCACCGTTACGTTCGGAATGCTGCGTACGTCGTTGATGAAATGCGGCGCAACCGGCACCCACAGGTCGATCTCGTGAGTTCGCAGTTCTTCGAGGACGACGTTGCGGTCCTGGATCTCCTTGTAGATGATGCGCTGCAGTTTCGGCATGCCGCGAAAATACCGCGGGTTGGGAACCAGCACGACCGAGTCGCCGCGCCGCCACTGGGCGTACTTGAACGGCCCGATCCCGACCGGCAAGGCGTTATACGAGTCGGTGTTGACGTTCTTGCCGGCGAGCAGATGCTTGGGCAAAATCGCCGGGTTGGACCCGCCCGTCGAAAAGAACGTGACGGCATACGGCGCGTACGGCGTGCGCAGGTGATAGACGACGGTGTACTTGTCCGGTTCGTCTATTTTCTCGATGAGGTTCCAGCCGTCGCGCGAGACGACGTTGGTCTTGGGATCCAGGACGAGATTGGTCGAAAACACGACGTCGTCCGCGGTGAAAGGCACGCCGTCGGACCACACGACGCCGCGGCGCAGGTGCCAGGTGATCGTCTTTCCGTCCGGACTGATCCCGCCGTTTTTTTGGGTCGGAATCTGGGTCGCGAGCTCGGGCATGTCGGCTTCGCCCGACGGGCCCGTGCGGATCAGCCACGCCATCGTCATCGATGAAAGATAGCTGAGCGTCTGCTGCGTGTTGAGCATCGGGTTGAGCCCGACGAGATCTTCGGCCGCCGCGAACCGCAGGGTGTGGGCGATCGTGTAGGGGTGCCGCGCGCCGGGTGCGGTCGTTCCGAGCTTGGTGCATGCGGCCGCGGCCGAAACCACGAGCAGGAGCGAAACGAGCCGGAAACCGCGCAGAAACGGCATCAGATATCCACCTTCATCATGTCGTCGAACGGCCCGACTGAATTGGGATGCCAGCCGTGCACGTCGTCGTTGTAGACGGCCAGGAGTTTGCGCACGTCGCGGATGACGGTCGGAACTTCGTCGTAGACCGCACGCTGAACTTGCGCGAGCGCGACCTTACGGACCGCGGGATCGTAGGACTCTTTGACCCGATCCATCGCCGCGGTCGCCGCCGGGTCGCACCAACGTATGTCGTTCTGTCCGTCGGGCGGAAAGCGATAGCACGCGTAGAGGTTCGAGAGGTCCTCGTTCGGGTCGCTGCCCCAGCCGAAGATTGCCACGTCGAACTTCCCGCCGTTGAGTATTCCGCCGTTCGCAATCGTCGCGAAGTATTGTGACGAAAGATAGCGCTTGACGACGAAATCGACGCCGATCTGTTTCCACATCCCACGAATTAACTCGATTTCCGTATCGAGGTCCGGGGATCCGATCGATGAGGTGAGCGTCAGGCTAAGACGCCTGCCGGCTTTCGAGCGAATGCCGTCCGGCCCGCGCTTCCAGCCGTCGCCGTCGAGCAGCGCGTTCGCCTTCGCAAGATCGAACGGCACCAGCGGCAGATTGAGGTAGTAGCGGTTCGCCGGCGTCACCGGCGACTCGCTGCGAAGGTACAGGCCGTTTTGCGCCTTGGCGATGATCTCGTCGCGGTCGGTGGCGTAGCGCAGCGCCTCGCGGACGACGCGATCTGCCAGAATCGGGTTGGTGAGATTGAAGTCGAGGTGATCGAACGTGTAGCTTGGGATGGAGATGGAAGCCGTATCGGGGATTGCGGTCGCTTGAGTGTAGAAATGCGGCGGGATCTCGATCCACAGATCGAGTTCGTGCGTGCGGAGTTGCTCGAGCACCGTATTGCGGTCGGGGATGATTTTGAAAACGATCCGTTCGAGCTTCGGGGCGCCGCGGAAATAATACGGATTGCGCACCATCTCGACGGAGTCGCCGCGCGTCCAGCGCACGAATTTGTACGGCCCGGTCCCGACGGGCAGCGAGTTGTACGGGACGTTGTTGAGGTTCGGGTAGCCCTTCAGGAGGTGCTGCGGCAGCACGGACGGATTAGCGCCGCCGGTACTGAAGAACGTCACCGCGAACGACGAATACGGCTTCTTGAGATGGTAGACGACGGTGTATTTGTCCGGCTCGTCCATCTTTGCGATCAAATCCCAGCCGTCGGTGCTCTCGACGTTGTTTGCCGGGTTGAGGACTTGCTTCGTCGAGAAGATGACGTCGTCCGCATCGAACGGCGCACCGTCGGACCATTTGACGTTGTGGCGCAAATGCCAGGTGATCGTCTTACCGTCCTTGCTGATTCCGCCGTTCCGCTGGGTCGGGATCTCGGTGATCAGCTCGGGTACGGTCGCGTTCCCGCCGGCATCGGTTTTAATGAGCCACGCATTACACATCGCTGCGAGATACATCTCGTAGGCGCTCGCGCTCTCGAGCGTGACGAGATGCTCGATGTCGGTTGCGGTCGAAAAGCGCAGCACGTGCGGGGTCGTATACGAGTGCCGCCTGCCGGGGACCGAACTCGTGCCGATCTTCGTGCACGCCCCAAGCGCCGTCGAGACGAACGCGAAAACAAACAGCATCGCGATCGGTCGTTTCATCCCTCGCCTCCGTTCAAATCGAATAGTTCTGCGGATCCCAAAATGGTGAAATAACGGGCGAAGCGACGAACCCCTTCAAGTCGGAGTTGTAGATCTCGGGCTGGCGCCGGTAGCTGAGAACGACCGACGGCACGTCGCTCGCGAAGCGCTGCTGCTCGATGTGGAAGTCGCGCAAGCGACGCGCGCGATCGACCGTCCCGAGTTCGTCGTCCATTGCGCGGGTTGCAACCGGATCGTCCCAAAAAAGCGCGTTCTGACCGCGCGGCGGGAAGTTGTGCCCGGAATAGATCGAGCTGTCATCCGGATCGGCCGCCCCGCCCCAGGCAAAGATCGCCGCATCGTAATGGCCGCCTTGCAGTACCCCGGCCGTCGTGTTGTCGAAAAATTGCGCCGTCGGATAGTTCTTGATCGACACGTCCGCTCCGATCGCGTGCCACTCGCTCTGGACGACGGCTTCGTAGGCCTTTCCGGTCGCGCTCTCGGTCTGCGTCGAGAGGTTGAACGCGAGCCTTTGCCCGTTCTTGGCCCGAATTCCGTCCGGCCCCAACTTCCAACCGTCGGCGTCCAGCAACGCCTGCGCCTGTTGAAAATCGTAGTCGTAGTGCGCGGTGTCGTTCGTCCAGCCCCACGAGATCTTCGAGGAGAGCGCCGTTTCCGTGAGGTCGCCGAGGCCGTGGGCGACTTTCGCATCGAGCAGTTTGCGATCCAGCGCCATCGCGAGCGCGCGGCGGAGTTTCTCGTCCGCGAACGGCGGCCTGCGCAGGTTGAAATCGACGTGATCGAAGGTGTAGCTGGGTTCGGCGCGGGACACGGCGCCCGGAATGTTCTGCAACAGCGGCCACACGTTCGCCGTGACGCGCAGGCCCATGTCGATCTCGTGCGTTCGCATCTCGTTCACGAGCGTATTTTCGTCGGGGATGTATTTAAAGACGATCTGCTCCAGTTTCGGCTTGCCCAGAAAATACCGCGGGAAAGCTTGCATCACGACTTGCTGACCGCGGTCCCAGCGCTCGACGACGAACGGCCCGCTCCCGACCGGGTGCGACTGAAACGGCGCCGTGTTGAACGAGCCCTTCGCGTCGTTGACCGACGCCAGCAAGTGCTCGGGGAGGATCGGCGCGTTGCCGTTGACGCCCCAGAGTTCTTCCAGGAACGGCGCGTAAACGCGTTTCATGTGCACGACGGCGACTAATGGATCGCTGCAGTCGATGCTCTTGATGTCGCGGTAGCCGTCCTGCGTGATGTCGTTGTTGGCCGGGTTCATCACGGCATGCCAGGTGAAGGCCAGATCGCGGCACGTCAGCTGCACGCCGTCGTGAAAATAGATATTCGGGCGCAACTTGTATTTCAACGTGAGGCCGTCACGGCTGACGTCACCGTTTTCGACGGTCGGTATCTCGCGCACGGCGTCCGGCACGGGACGCGCCTGGCCGTCGTACCGCACCGCGTAAGAAAAGACCAAGAACGAAAGGTCGAGGACGGGCGCGCTCGACGAAAGCATCGGGTTGAGGGTCTTTGCGTCCTGCGATTCGGCGTAAACGAGGCGCCCGTGGTGCGTCCAGCGATTGCCCTCGCCGGCGCCGGTCGTTCCGAGTTTCGTGCACGCCGCAAGCGCGAGCGCCGCGGCTAGCGCGCAGCCGCGCCGCAGACCTTCACGCACGCAGCGTGTCGGGATCGGTACCGCGGGCAGAATGGAATTCGGCAAACGCCGCGGGCGCGATTTCGGACGGCTTGATCTCGCTGCGCCCGCCCCAGAAGACGTTGGTGTAGGAAACCTCGATCCCGGCTTCGAGCAGGTGGGCGTCGATCGCGGCCTTGTGCGCGAGCAAGACGTCCTTGTCGAGCCCGTGTGCGACACCCATGATGTTGACGTTGCGAAACTCGGGGCCGCCTTCGCGCCAGTACGCGTGCGTCATGATGTGGTGGCGCCCGACCTCGCGCCCCGCCTCGATCTCGCACCCTTCGGGGACGCGCCAATGAAAGAGGGCGTTGTAGCGCGTGACCCGGGCGTTGCCGGCGACTGGCTTGACGTGCTCGAGAAACGTCGAGAATCGCCCGATGACGCCCCGCTCCGCGAGCCCGTCGGCAACCGCGTAAAACGTCTCGAGCGGCACGCCGGCCTCGGCGGCGCGGGCTCTCCACAGGTCCGGCACGAGCTCGCTCGAGGCAAATTCGCGCTTGAGCGCGGCGAGAACTTGCCATTCGAGCGCGGACAACTCGACCAGCCGCGTGTCGAGCACGTTGGCGGGGACGTCGGCGCGCGAGCCGGGCTCGAGCCCGCGCCGGCGGATGTGCCCGACGCCGAGCGCGAACAGCCGCTTCGCGGGCATCAGCCGAAACGCGTCCGCGCCGACCTCGCGACGCAAGAACTCGGCATGCTTCTCGAGCGCGTAACCTTGCGGGACTTTGAGGGTCGTCCAGAGCCGGTAGTTCGAACCCGGCGTCGCAGCGTCGGCCGTGCGGATCACGACGTGGCCCGAGAACGGATCCTCGCGCGACATGAAATCGAACGCCGCGTCGAGTTTCGCGGCCGGAATCGCCCAAGCCACGAGCGCTCCCTGCGCGAGATTGGTCGCGAGCAGCGTCTGGCGCACGCGCCGGATCGTCCCGGCCTCGAGCATCGCTCGGATGCGCGCCGTGGTCGTTGCGAGGTCGACGCCGGATTGCCGCGCGATCTCGCCGAGCGGATCGCGCAAAAATCCCTGGATCCGATCCTCCGAGATTTTGAGAATAGCAGCGTTAACCGGATCGTCGACGCCGGCAGGCGGTTCCAAAATGGCCACGGGGTTGCTTTACGTCAGTGGCCGAAACCCGTCCCGCCTGATCTCGCCGGCGGCGTCGGCGCGGAGACGCCGAAGAATATCGGCCCCGCCGTCGCAGCAGCCGCCGGCGCCGACGCCGTCGTGCGCGCCGGTTTCTTGCTCTGCGCCACGCGGCCGCCTTGCGCGTCGGGCGCCGGTGTCGGCCGGATGATCGGCTTCCCGATGTCTGCCGACGTGTCATAGTTGGAGCCGATGGCGTACATGTAGGACTGTTCGGCCTGACGCAGCGCGTACACCGTCGTTACCTGAGAGCTCGAGGCTTGCGTCAACCCGACCTGCGCGTTCAAGAGCAGCGGCAAGGTCGTGACGCCCGCGCGATACTGAGCTTGGGTCGCCTGCAGGCTGACGACGGCAGTCTGGTACGCCTGGCGCGCCTGATCGATCGCGGCGGCCGCGCTCACGAGCGCCGTCAGCGCTTGTTTGACGTTGAGCTGCACGCTGAGGGCCGTGTTTTGAAGGCTCGCATAGGAGCTGTTCAGCGTAGCGCGCGCCGACGCGACGTTCGCGGACGTCACGCCCTGGTCGTAGATTGGGATCGCGAGCGAGACACCGATCGCCTGCGAATTCCGAAACGAACCCGCGGTCGGATCGGTCGAGTTGTCGGAGGCGTTTGCCGAACCGGTGAGCGTCGGAAACAGGCCGAGTCTCGCTTCTTTCAAAGCATAGTTGCTCTGGTTGACGGTTTGGACCACGGAATCGTAATCGGGGCGCAGAGCGAGTGCGCGCTGCAGCGCGATCGTATAGGTCGGGACCGGAATCGTCGAAACCGGCGTCGAGGTGTAGATGGGCGCGTCGTCAACCGGCTGGATCTTCACGTTTGCGTCGAGGCCCATCGCGTTCGCAAAGGCGGCCTCGGCCGAAAGCTCGGCGCCCTGCGCTTGGACGACGGCAAGCCGCGCCTGCGCGACGGGGAGTTGTGCGGTTGCGATGTCCGAAGCCGCCTCCGTGCCCGCCCGCACCTGCGCGCGCACGAGATCCTCTTGGACGACGTCTTCGCGCACGATCTCGAGGTCGACTTGCGTCGTGCGTTCCGCCTCGAGGTACGCGTAGTACGCCGTCGCAACGTTGAAGGCGACCGTTTGGAGTTCGCGGCGGTACGTGTCCGCAACCGACCGTTCGCCGCTGCTCGCCGCGCGCACCCCGTAGGCAACCTTTCCTCCGTCGTAGATCAGCTGTGAGAGCGCGACTTGGAATGCCGCGTTCGAAGAATAGGGTGAGGTGCTCACTCCGAGCGCAGCGGCCTCCGAGGTGGGAATGTGCGAGCTGCTCTCTTGTGTATGATCGCGCGTGAACGACGCGGAGCCGCTGAGCGACGGGAGCAGCCCGGCCTCGGCGAGCCGAACCTCCGCCTCTTGGACCCCGACGCTGGCGCGCGCCAACGCCAGCGCCGGCGAGCGCGCGAAGCCGATCATCTCGGCTTGCGAGAGCGTGATCGTTGCCGAGATGCCGGGGGCGGGCGTCCCCGCATTGACCCCGGGCACGGGCGTGCCGTAGGCCGGATACGGCAGCGAGGTCTCGCCGGTCAGTGGTGCCAGCGTGGTAAACGGAAACGGCGTCGGCTGGCCCGCATTGAGCGGCGGCGCCGCGCCGCTTGGCGCGGTAACGACCGCCACCGCTGCAGCGACGGCGAGTGCCAGCACGCCCAGCCCAACTCGAACTCGGCGAATCTCCATCTTTTCGCTCCTTTAGTGCGAGGTTTTCGTCGGCGGCGTACCGCTTACGGCCACGACGCTGCCGTCTTGCAAGGCATCCGGCCGTGTCGTGATTACGACCATACCCGGGTGAATGCCGCTTCCCCGCACCTCGGCCAACGTGTCCGTTTGAAGCCCCAAGTCGACGGGCAGCATCTTCGCCTTTCCATCGACGACGGTGTACACGCTCGAACCTTGGTCGTTCGGGAAGACCGCACTTCGCGGCACCACGATTGCGTTCGGATGGCGTTCCTTCTCCACGATCACGCTGACGAGCATCCCGCCGCGCAAGGCGTCCCCAGGATTGGGTTGCCGGATCCGCGCCCGGTACGACAGCGTTCCGGTCGTCGGGGTCGCGTTCACGTCGAAGATCGTCCCCGTGAAGACTTTGCCGGGAAGGCTCTGTGAGGTGAATCGCGCTTGCGTCCCCGGATGCACGTAGCCCAAATCTTCGTCGGGGACGTTTGCGTCGATGTAGACCGAATCGAGCTCCGAGACTTGCACGATCGGCTGGTTGGGGCCGGCAAAAGCACCCGGATCCAGCAAGCGCTGCGTCACGACGCCGTCGAACGGCGCATAGATCGAAGACTGCGCGATCTGGGTCGCAAGGAGTTGGACGTTGGCGTCGGCGGCTGCGAGCGCCGCGCGGTTTTGCTGAATCGTGGCCTGGTCGATTTTGGTTTGGCCCGTGTTCGATTGGGCGGTGTGCAGTGCGGCTTGCGCGGCCGGAACGGCCTGGCGATCGCTCTCGAGCTGCTGCACCGCGGCGACGTACGTCGCGCGTGACTGCTCGGCGGTGGTCTGCGCGACGTAGCCTTGCTTCATGAGCTGCTGATTGCTCTTGTTCACGAGCTCCGCATTGCGTAATGCGGCCTCGTCGCTCTGGACGCGATTTTGAGCGGCCTGGAGATTCTGCTCGGCCGCGCTCACCGCAGAAGAGTATTGCTGCGAGGAGATCGGCGCCTGAACGTTCGATCCGACCAGCTTCGCCTGCGATTGCGCGACCGTTGCCTTGTTGGCATCGAGCTGCGCTTGGAGCAACGAGGTGTCGAGCTTCGCCAGCAGCTGACCTCGGCGAACGCGATCGCCCTCGTTGACGAGCACCTGCGCGAGNNGCCGGACCCTGTTCTGCTTTCTTGCCGCCGCCGCATCCGGCTAACAGCAATCCCAACGCGACGAGCGCGAGCGCGCGAACCCTCATCTCAATCCTCATCCTCGATCGCCGGCCACCCTCGCTGCGTGCGCGGGCCCGGCATCCGGTGCTTATTACTCGCTCGGGCTCCAAATTGATTCAGGAAAGCCTTTCAAACAAAGCGGGAGCGGCGGAGTCCCCAGAATAAGATGCCGCCCATGGCCGCCAAGTTGGAGATCGGGCGAAGCTACCAAAGCCAAACGCGGGTCGAGGANNGTGCTGTCGACCCCGATGCTCCTGCAGCTGATCGAGGAAGCCGCGCTGCAGTGTTTGGCGCCGGTGATCTCGGGCGACGAGGTCACGCTCGGGTCGTACATCGATTTGACGCATATGGCGCCGACGCCGGTGGGGTTTATCGTGCGGACGGAAGTCGAAATTATTGGGGTCGATGGGCGGCGGGTGAATTTTGCGGTGGCGGCGTTTGATGAGCGTGAGAAGATTGCTGAGGGGACGCATGAGCGGTATATC
>PMHP01000233.1:44709-47879 GCA_003158195.1 Vulcanimicrobiota bacterium
GTGCGAGCCGGATGCGAGCCTGCCGCTGCAGCCATGGATGGCGATCGCAGCGGCCCCGCCCTCCGGGCTCCGCTCCTCGTCGTAAGCTCCGTCCGGCCCGATGCGAGGTGCTCAGGCCTTGTCGGCGAGCGTCGCCTTCCATCGGAGTGGGGGAGGGGCAGGGCTGGTGGTGCGTGGGTGGGCGACGGTTGCGTGCGTGGCTTTGCGGTTGGGGGTTGTGCGTTGGTGGGCCTGGGGCTTCGCTGCGCTCGCGGATGAGGTTGGGATTGCGGATGGTTTGGGGGTTTATGATTTTCGATTGCGGCGGGAGCAGTTGGGGGTGAAAGGATTTTTCGGCGCGTGCGTGTGCGACGGGGCGGGAAAGTCGTGAATTTGCGGGGGTTTTTGAAGGGGCGCGGGGGGGCGCGAAACAAAGGGGTGGGTAACAAGCGTTGAGGTTGCGGTGAAAGACCGCGCGCTGGATCCCCGTTGGGGATAGAATGCATGAGGTTCGCGCGCGGCGGGCGGCCCGGTGGGGCTCGTCTGTGGCGAGGCGCTGGAATTGAGAACGAGTTTCACGTGACGTTTTGGGCCGTTTCGGGCTGGAACGGAACGGGTAAGGCAAGTTCTGAGTTATCGGGTAAGACCAATAGGAAATATTCCAAACTCTTTCTAGGAGGCATATAGTGAAACGACTCGTTTCGCGGCTTAGCGTCATGATGGCGACGGTCGCGTTCGGGATCGTGACCTTTGCGGTTGCGGCGGTCTCGCCCGTGCTCGCACAGGCGCCGGCACCGGATTTCGGAACGCCGCCGTCCGGAGAAGTCCCGATCCTTTTTAATGATCAGCACGTTTACTCGAAGCCCGACAAACTGAAGAGGGGTCGCGTCCTGGCCGCATTGGTGCGCGGGAAAACGATTCTTGTTCCGCTGCGTTCGCTCTTCGAGCAGATGGGTGCTACGGTTTCGTACAATGCGTCCACGAAGACCGTCGACGTATCGAAGCCGGGTGCGGACGTGCAAGTCACCGTCGGCAAGCCGGAAGTCGTGCTCAACGGCGAAACGCGCCCGCTCGACGTCCCGCCCGAGATTTATCGCGGTTCGGTCGTCGTCCCGCTGCGTGTTATTTCCGAAGCGATGGGCGCATACGTGGCCTGGGTGGCCGATAAGCGTCTGGTCGTAGTCCGGTATCTCACGGCACCGCCGCCGACCCCGACGCCGGCAACGCCGCCGCCGGCAACCCCGGCACCGCCGCCGGCAACGCCGATTCCTACCCCGATACCGAGCCCGACACCGACACCGGTTGGCGTGCACTTCTTCCTCGCGGGAGATGCGCTGTTCGATCCTAAGGCGTACAACGAGTTCAGCCCGGGTAACCAGGGCGCTGTTTCGCCTGGCGGTCGCGCCGGAATCACGTTCGACGTCGCAAACCTCGGCTTCATGGTCGAAGGCACGTATGCCCAGTTCCGTTACGGACACTTCGGCAGCCCGTTCTTCGATGCAAACGGCAACACGGGTAGCCCGGACGGCACCTTTGACGGCTTCCCGGTCCCCGTCTGCAGTGCAGGCGGAGCCGCGGTCGGCTCACAGGGTTGCGTCTCGGTTCTCGGGCCCGCTTCGGGTCAGAGCTTCGTGCCCTCGTTCATCGCTCTCGACACGGACATCGATGGTCGCATCGGGATCGGGATCGCAAATCCCAAGATCTACCTCGTCGGAAGCTATGAAGATCGCTACAACAACTACGGCTACCCGCGCCTGAACGGCATCGGTGGCGGTATCGAGAAGCTCACGGACTACGATCAGCCGATCGATATCTACGGCAGCATCATCTACTATCCGCAGATTTCCGGTGGTTACACCGACATCTTCGGAACGAGCCAAAGCCTGCAGTATCGTTTGCTGAAGTATCAGGGTGGTCTCAACATCAACGTGCCGAAGACGCCGCTGTTCCTGGACCTCGGCTATCTCGGCGAACACGCTACCGTCAAGCAGAACGCGCCGATCGGGTTTACCGAAAGTTCGCTGTACGGCGGCCTCGGAATCCACTTCTAGCTAGTAAACATCCCGGTAAACATCGGCCCAGCGCGGCCAAACGACAAAGCGTCTCTCGCATCCGCGAGGGGCGTTTTGTTGTTGCGCCGGCCAAGGTCTGCACGTTAAAACAAACATGTTTGTTTAGTACCAAACCGCTACCGATCGCGTGCGAAGCCCCCTCGCGGCTAACGCTAGGCTTGCCTCCGGCTCGCACGGTTTGGGGGGTACCCCCCATATCAAAGAGTATTAAGCTGAGCAAGCGTCGTACATCGATGGGGATTGGCCACAGGCTCGTGGGGTAACAGCTCCTACGGACACGTTCCCAGGCATCTGTGGGCGATTGCTCTGTTCTTATTGTGGAGGGAAAATTGAAACGACTCAGCACGGGTGTGCTCGCGGTGGTCTTTGCCGTGTGCATCGGGCTGACGACGGTCGCCGCCACGTCCGGAACGGCATCAGCGCAAGGCAACACTGGACCCTACGCGCGGGCTGCCGATTCGAGCGCGAAGATCGTCGCCCAAGCCTCGACGCCCCCAGCAGCCAGCACGATGCCTCCGGCGCCCTCGGTGGAACCGGCATCCTCCGGCGCTCCGCCGCCGCTGCCGGGCACGGCTCCTCCGGCTCCCGCAGCACCCCCGCCGGCTCCGGCTCCCGCCGCCGCCCCGCCGGCCGCCTTACCCCCACCCGATTTCGGCTCGCCCCCCTCGAGCGAAATTCCGATCTTGTTCAACGATCACCACGTCTATTCGAAGCCCGATCGTCTGCACAACAGCCGGGTTCTCGCCGCCCTCGTGCGCGGCAACACGGTCTTGGTTCCGCTCCGCTCGATGTTCGAGCAGATGGGCGCGACGGTCAGTTACGACGCGGGTACGAAGACGGTCGACGTGATGAAGCCCGGGTCCGACGTCAAGGTCGCGGTCGGCAAGCCCGAAGTGATCATTAACGGTGAAAGCCGCCCGCTCGACGTGCCGCCTGAGATCTACCGCGGCGCCGTGGTCGTTCCACTCCGTGTCCTCTCCGAGGGCATGGGCGCGTACGTCCAATGGGTCCCCGAGAAGCGCACGGTCGTCGTCCGGTACGTCCCAGCGGTTCCTCCCACGCCCGCTCCGACCCCGGAGCCCGCAACGGCGCCGCCAACGCAGCCGACGCCGCCGCCGG
>PMHP01000086.1 GCA_003158195.1 Vulcanimicrobiota bacterium
CTCGCATCGTCGATGGGACAGTGGCCGCGAAGATAGGCCGGCATGCCGTGATCGGCCGCTGGAGCCGCAAGCGGAGCGAGAACGAGCGCGGCGCACGCAAAGAAGCGTTTCATGGGGGTTTCCCTTTCAAGCATGAAGCGCCGGTCGGCGGCAGCTTCGGAAACTACCGCCACANNTCGTCGCCGTCGAGCTTGACCTCGAGTGCGCCGACGTTGTCCTCGAGATAACGCACGCGCTTGGTGCCGGGGATCGGCACGAGGTCGGGACCTTGCGCGAGTACCCATGCCAGCGCCACGCGTGCGGGCGTCGTCCCGTGACGCGTCGCGATCTCGCGCACGACCTCGACCAGCGCTTCGTTGCGCTGCGCGTTTTCGGCGCTGAACCGCGGATTGGTGCGCCGCCAATCGTCCGCCTCGAGATTTTCCGTTTTTACGGTGCCCGTCAGGAAGCCGCGACCGAGTGGGCTATAGGGCACGAATCCGATCCCAAGCTCGCGCGCCGTCGGCAGGATCTCGGCTTCAACGCCGCGCTCCCAGAGCGAATACTCGCTTTGCAGGGCGCTGATCGGGTGCACGGCGTTTGCGCGACGGAGCGTCTGCGCGCCGACCTCCGAGAGGCCGAGATGGCGGACTTTCCCGGCTTCAACGAGTTCCTTCATCGCGCCGACCGTCTCTTCGATCGGAACGTCGGGGTCGCGCCGGTGCTGGTAATAGAGATCGATAACGTCGACCTTCAAACGCTGCAGCGATCCCTCGGCGGCGCGTTTGACGTTGGCCGGCGAACCGTCGACGCCGCGGGGTCCGTCGGGCGCGACCTTGAAGCCGAATTTTGTTGCGACGACGACCTGCTCGCGCCGGCCCTCAATCGCGCGGCCGACGAGTTCTTCGTTCGTATACGGCCCGTAGATCTCGGCCGTGTCGAGAAAATTGACCCCGAGTTCGATAGCGCGGTGTATCGTGGCGATGGCTTCGCCTTCGTCGGCGCTGCCGTACGCCCAGGTCATGCCCATGCACCCCAGGCCGAGCGCCGAGACCGTGAGTCCTTGGGTTCCGAGTTTGCGTTGTTCCATAAGACCGAGGATACCCAAGAAGGCGGCGCGCGACTACCTCGCGCCCGCGTTCCGCCCGTTTGCCGCCCGGCGGCGCTCCAGGCGTGATCCGGGCGGGGCGCCAATACGGACGCGATGCACCTCGTCTGTAGCGAATGCACGGTCGTGGCGGCGGCCGATCGCCTCTTTTGCGACGACTGCGGCGGGCTGCTTGCGTTTGAACTCAACCTGGCGCCGCAGAGCGAGCGGCTGCGTGAAGTGTTCGCGGGGCGCCGCGCCTCGAACGATCCGCTCGACCAAAGCGGCGTATGGCGCTTTCGCGAACTCCTGCCGCCGTTCGATCCGGCGAATGTCGTTACGCTGCGCGAGAATGTCCTGCCGCTCTACCACGCGCGGATCGGAGCGGAGTATGCCGACGCAGCGAACGTCACGTACCTGCACCTCGGAATGAACCCGACGGCGTCGTTCAAGGACGCCGGCATGACGGTTGCGATCACGCACGCCAAAGCCCGCGGCGCGCGGATTGCGGTCTGCGCGAGCACCGGCAACACCGCGGCCTCGATGGCCGCGTACGCGGCGCGCGCCGGAATCGCGGCGCTCGTGCTCGTCCCGGCGGGCGGGGTCAGCGACGCGAAGATGGCGCAAACGCTCGACTACGGCGCGGTCGTCGCGGCGATCGACGGCGACTTCGATCGGGCACTCGAGCTCGTGCGCGGCCTCGACCCGACGCGCGTCGCAATCGTCAACAGTGTCAACCCATATCGGATCGAAGGCCAGAAGTGCGCGGCCTTCGCGTTGCTCGAAGCGCGCGATTGGGAAGCGCCCGAGTGGCTCGTATTGCCGGGCGGGAATCTCGGCAATGCAAGCGCCTTCGGCAAGGGATTCCGCGAGGCGCGTGCGCTCGGCCTCATCGACCGCATCCCGCGAATCGCCGTCGTCCAAGCGTCGGGTGCGGCACCGTTTGCGCGGCTGTTTCGCGACGGCGGCGAACTCGTGCCGGTGCACGCACAAACCGCTGCCACGGCAATTAAGATCGGAGCACCGGCTTCGTGGCGTAAAGCCCTCGCCGAAGTGCGCGCCTCGAACGGCACCGTACTCGACGTCTCCGACGATGCGATCGCCGAGGCGCGCGCGGTGATCGGTCGCGACGGCGTCGGCTGCGAGCCGGCGTCGGCCGCCTCGCTTGCCGGCCTGTGCGCGCTGCGCGACGACGGCACGATCGCGGCGGAGGCGGACGTGGTCCTCGTGCTGACCGGACACGTCCTGAAAGATGGCGCCTACGCCGCAGCCTATCACGCCTCGAATGCGCACTACGCAAATGCCATTCGAAGCGCCCCGACGGACGCCGCGCTACGGACACTGATCGAAGAGGCCTCGGTTATGGTCGGTGGCGCCCATGTCTAGCGACGCGTCGCTGCTCGGCTGACGATGTACGTCCCGACGCATTTCCGGCAAGACGACCCCGCGAAGCTGCACGCCCTGATCGAGGCGATGCCGTTCGCGACGCTCGTTACGGTGGAAGAAGGCCGTCCGGTCGCAAGCCACGTGCCGATATTGCTCGACGCGGACCGCGGCGCGAAGGGGACGCTGGTCTGCCACGTGGCTCGCGCCAATCCGCAGTGGCGAGCGATAACCCCGCAAACCGTAGCGCTTGCAATCTTTCTTGGACCCGATGCATACGTCTCGCCGAACTGGTACGCGAGCAAACGCGAACACGGCAGGGTCGTGCCGACGTGGAATTACGTGGCGGTACACGTCTGGGGACCGGTTCGCCTGGTCGAAGACCCGAGCGAGTTGCGGGCGCTCGTCACCCGTCTCACGCGCCGCCACGAGGCGAGCCTGCCCAATCCCTGGACGGTGGAAGACGCACCGGAATCGTACGTGCGCGATCAGCTGCGGGGAATCGTCGGTCTCGAAATTGCGATCGAGCGCATCAAAGGTAAGTGGAAGCTCAGCCAAAACCGGCCGCGCAACGATATCGAGGGCGCGATCGACGGGTTGGAATCTTCCGGCAGTCCGGCCGACCGCGCAACGGCGGCGGCGATGCGCTCCTCATTAGACGAAGGCAGGCGGGATGTCTAGCGACGCGTTCGTCGTCACCGTCCCCGCCTCGAGCGCGAACCTCGGTCCGGGCTTCGATGCGATTGGTTTAGCACTAGACCTTTGGGTGCGCGCGACCGTGCAGCCCGCAATGCATTTTTCCGTCTCGTTCAAAGCCGGCACGTACGTGCCGACCAACGCCGGGTTCGAAAACGAGATCGTGCGCGGGATGGACCGCATCTTGGGCGGCGCGCGCCCCGACGTCTCGATCCTCGTCGAAAACGCGATTCCGCTCGGCAAAGGCCTCGGGGCGAGCGCCGCGGGTTCGGTGCTCGGCCTCACGATCGGCGCGGAACTGGCCGAGCAGCGGCCTTTGCTCGGCGTGCTTGCTCGCCATGCGGCCGAACTCGAAGGCCATCCCGATAATGCGCTGCCCGCCCTCGTCGGCGGGGTTGTCATCGCTGCGATGCCGGAGGGCCAGGAGCCGGCCTACCTGCGCTTCGACCCCCCGCCCGGGCTCGGGGCCGTCGTCGTTACCCCGCGCATCGTTTTGCCGACCGCCGCCGCCCGCGCGCTCTTGCCGGCTGCCTACGAGCGCAAGGACGTCGTCTTTAACCTGCAGCGTGCGGCCTTGCTTGCCGCGTCGCTTGCGAGCGGCGATCTCTCGCAGCTGCGGGTGGCGAGCGCCGACCGCATCCACCAGCCGTACCGCGCGCCCCTCGTCCCCGGCTTCGAGGAGATGCTCGGCTTCGAGATGCCGGGGCTGCTCGCGCTCGCGCTTTCGGGAGCCGGGCCGAGTGTCATCGCGCTGGTATCGGGTGAACACGGCGGGGTCGGCGAGGCGATGCAAGCGGCCTTTGCCCGTGAAGCGATCGATAGCGACGTTTTCCATTTGGGGATCTGCACCCGAGGCGCTACCGTCGAACCACTAGCCGCGGCCGGAAAGACCTCGGGCCGCACCTGAACCGTCGTAAAGGGGAACACATTGGCGCAGTCTGCCGTCGAAACCAAATACCGGCTCTCCACCGAATCGAAGCTGAAAAGCTTTGTTACCGAAGTACTGACGAAAGTCGGCGTCGCGAAACCCGANNCGCAGCCGAGCGTCGTGCGCGAGACGCCGACCTCGATCCTCCTCGACGCGGACAACGGTCTCGGCCATCCGGCCGGCAAACGCGCGATGCTCGCCGTTCTCGACAAGGCCAAACAAAGCGGCGCTGCGTTCGGCGCGGTGCGTAACTCGAACCACTTCGGCA
>PMHP01000089.1:0-5424 GCA_003158195.1 Vulcanimicrobiota bacterium
CTCAGCGTGACGGTTTCGCGCCACGCGACTAGTTGTGAATTCGTCGGACTGCGGGCGAGCACATCTCGTGCGGACTCGGGCATAGCAACTCGCGCAGGTGTAGGATGACGTGACGCCGGCGGGCTCGATGCATTACGTCGAGCACCATGGTGGAACCGATAGCACCTCGCGTGAGTGCTCGAAAAGCATCAACCGATATCCCGGAGCCCGCGCGGCCATTGACTTGGAGCAGCTGGTCGTTCGGAACGATGCCGGCCAAACTTGCCGGCGAATTGGGAAACACCACTCTCACGACGAGGGCGCCCCCATCGGGCGTCGCGTAAAGCCCGACTCGGTTGTACACCGGAATGCGCGGCACCGCGAGCGGCTCGACGTATGCGACGCGGTGCAAGTAGTCAAGCGTCGTCGTAAATTGCGAGAGAACGTCGAAGCCGAGGTTACCGGCTTCGGTCCGAGAGGAAAACGCACCGGTTCGCTGATCGACAAAGTAGCTGACGAAGCGCTCGAGCAGCAGCCCGTCGACAGCGAGCCGTCGCAGACGTCGCGTTTGCAGGTGTACCTCGCCACCCGTTCCGCTGCTGGTCGCTTTGAAGCCGGTCGTATACCGGCTATTCAGATGATGCGCTCGCAGGAACGGCCCGAAGATCAGGGTTCCTCCCGAGTTGCCGGTGTCCAATTGAAAATGTCCGGGGACGTCGTCCGCGCGTGCAGGCACGAGCGGCGTATCCGCCTCGAAGGTCAGCGCTAACCTTGCACCTGCTCCACGATATGCGAAGCGTTGCAGCGGGGTGAGCGTCAGATGACCGCTGGCGTAATCCAAGCGCACCGCGAACCGTTCGAAGATCTCGAGTCCGAGGATGCCCGCACGGGGACCCCGCCCCGGACCGCGATCCCAAAAATCACGACCGTACGGGATCACGTAAAACGGCAGCGCCCCAATACGCGCCCCGCCAATTTGCAGCGTTTGCGGCCGGGTGTACTGCTCGGCGACCGTCCCCTCGCCTCCGCCGCCGCTCGCACCCGACCCGAAAAGATGAACGCCGAGAGCCCGCGCGGCCTCGCGCGTGAGAATCGCATGCCCGCCCGTGTCGAGCTGGAAGAGAAGATGCCGGCCATTGACTTCAGCTTCAACGAGTGCCTGTCCACCCTCGACGATCATCGGCACGATCGTCGAACGAGCTCCATCGATGATGCTGCCGTCGTGCAGCGTCGCCGGCCGAGCGAATGCCGGCCGCGGCAACATCCCCTGCGTAAACGTTACGCTTTGAATCGCAAACGTGCTCGAACCGCTCCCCTCGGTCGAGCGAACCACGAACGGCAGCGCGAATTGGCCCACTTGCCGGTAGTCGTCATAAAGCGCCGTCGCGGTCGACGTCGCCGTCCGCTGCCAGGTCTTCGCCGGGAGCCCGCTTCCCCGGTCAACCCACATCCGAACCTCGCGTCCCCCTTGCGGTACGATCGAGACGATGTCGTACTGCGCGTCGGCGCCCGCGCCGCCCGAAACGCATCCGAACGTCGCCGGATCCCGCCCGGGATGCAAATATCCATACCGGCGCAAATACGCTTCGGTCACGGCACCCATCGATGCGTCGACGCCGTCGAGCGGATGCACGCCACCCGTCCAATCGCGCTGCCACAGCGTCCGCCCGTCGAAAACGACGCGGCTATTCCGGATAGCACCACGCTCGACCCGGAAGAAACGCCCGCTCGCAAGATCGACCTGCACTTCGGTCCGCGTCACCAACCCGTCTGCGCTCGTCGTCCCGATCAGCGTGAGAGTGCGCGCGTACCCCGTCGGATCGCCGCCCATTGCTTTCTCAACATCCCGAAGAATCGATCGAGCGTCACACGCTACCGGCAACTGAGCGTGCACCAGCGCCCTCGGCGACACGAGGAGGACGCAAGCGAAAGTTAGAGCGAGGGCTTTGCGCAATCTTCAAGCCAGGATGCTAGGAGCATGAAATACGCCGGTGACTGCGGTGTTTCGGCGCTGACCGCCTGCGGCGTTGCGTCGTTCATCTGCTCGTGTACCGGCGGGACCATCATCAGATGGTTTGCATTGGGAACGACGCGATAGGCCAGGAGCGGGTGCGTGCGCGCAACGTCGTGAAGGAGCGCAACCGTCTTGGCTGCCGGAATCCACGGATCTTCGGCTCCAAGGATGAAGAGGATCGGCGTCCTCACCCTCTCGACCGCCACCATCGGATCCAAGTCCATCTCAGCACGCCACGACGAGGTTGCCGCGTTTCTTGTCAGTGATTCCGGCTTCGGGAGATACATAAGCCCGAACCACGGCCGCTTCTCGATCTTCGAGAGAGCCGCAACCGCGGCCGCACGCGAGTTCTTGCCGTTGAAGTAGCCATCCAGCATCGCCCGCGCCTGCAGCATGTCGCGAACGTCATCGCCACCGTACCCCAGGACGTGCAGTCGATTCGACATCGCAAACTCCATCTGCGATTCGGCCGTCACAAGCGGCGCCGAGACGGCAATTGCGAACGCCGTGCGTGTGTCGCGCGCGGCGGCGTACGTTGCTAGCCAACCGCCTTGGCTGATCCCCCAATAGCCGACCCGCGATGCGTCGATTTGCGGCATGCGCCGCAGAGCACGAGCCCCGGCGATGCCGTCGTGCGCAAGCGTCTCGTAGCCGACGTTCGGATTTCCGCTCGATTTGCCCGCGCCGCGCCGATCGAATACGAGAACGGCGATCCCGATTTGCGGCAGACCTTGCCAAAGGTGCCGGTAAAGCGGCGTGCTTGCCAACGGCTCCGAAGCACCGTGAAAAACGACGACCGCGGGCACCTTGTGCCCGAGATTCGGAAGATACAGCGTACCGTGAAGCGTTGCGCCGTCGTCGCTGAAGATCACGGTCTGCGTCGAAACGGGCGTGGTTGCCGAAGCGAACCACGGTAGGACCGCTGCAAGAAAAAACGCGAGAAAACTCATGAAGTCGATCGAGTCATAACCTTTCACTAGCCGCGCGCCACCCCTGCTCCGCACATCGTAGCGGAGCGCGCGCCCGCGGCGCGAACCTCGCCTCCGTGGTCGTACTGCTTGCGGCGCTCTTCATGGCCCTCGGCCTCGTGAACCTGAACTTCGGCCGCGACTGGTGGCGCGGGCAGTGGCTCCGCCTCGCGGTCGGCCTACCGGTACTCCTCGTCTACGCCTACGTCGAGATGCCGGCCCTGGTTTTCCCCCAAGCGATCACGCTGTTGCTCTTCACTCTTATCCCGAACGCCGCGTACAGCTCCGCGCTCGCCGCTCGCACGTTCATCGCCTCGCGCCGGGTCGTCTCCATCCGCCGCACGCCGCTGCGCCCGTACTTGATTCCGCTGGTCGTCATCGGTGCGTTCGCCGGCATCTTAATCGTCGCGCCGTACGTCGACGCGAGCGGCTTGCGCGACGTCGCCGACGTCACCGTCTCGAACTCGCTCGCGCCGAGCGCCGACCTCAAGCACGTCCGCGTCGTCCCGCAAGAAGCCGCTGAATTCGCCGGCAACAAAGTCGTCGGCCAGCTCGGCGCGTACTATCGGGTCGGCGATTTCAACGTCCAAGTCGCAAACGGCAAACTCGTCTGGGTTGCCCCGCTCGAATTCCAAGGCCTCGTGCAATGGCTCTCCCGCCGCACGAGCCCGGGCGTCATCGTCGTCAGCGCGGAAGACCCCGACGCCCAGCCCGAACTGCGCCAGCGCGCGCCGATGAAGTACATCCCCTCCGCGCTCTTCAACGACAACCTCTATCGCCACGTTTACATGCGCTACGGCGTCGAACAGATTCTCGAAACGACCCTGCAGCTCGACGACGCGGGCGACCCGCAGTACCTCTGCACGCTCGGCCGCCCGACGATCGGCTGGACCGGCCAAATCGTCACCGGCGTCGTGATCGTCAATCCGGCAACCGGGGCGATGCGACGGATCGACCGCCGCGACTTCGCCTCGCTCCCCACTTGGGTCAGCCGCGTCTACCCATCCGACCTTGCGCTCGCCTACAACGAATGGTTCGGCGAGTTCGTCCACGGTCTGTGGAACTATCTGATCGTCAAGCGCGACGTCCACGTCCCGGCGCGCGACGAAGTCTTCGGCTTACTCGCCGGTCCGCGCTTCGTTTGGTTCGTCGACCACACCTCACCCGCGAGCGACCAATCGATGACCGGCTTTACCTACATGGACACGGTGACCGGGAAGATCACCTACTACACGTCCTCCGGCGGCGAATTCAACTCGCGCGGCGCCGAGGCCGCGGTCGCTTCGAACCCGCTTGTCCGCCAGGGCAGACTCAACCCGACGCAACCGTTGCTCTACGACATCTTCGGGCAAAACACGTGGCTCGTGCCGTTGGTCGCCCCCGATTCGGGGAAATATCAAACGGTGGCGCTGGTCCAGGCGAAGAACGGTCACGTGGTGGTCGGTTCGGCTTCAAATCCTTCTCCGCAAGACGATGCGTTCGCGCAGTACGCCGCGTTCCTGGGCGTCGCCGGCACCCCGGCAGCCTCCTCGACCGCCACCGAAAGCGCGAGCGGCGGCGTCATCGATCGCGTCGCGACCGCCCCCGACGGCACCGTCTACCTCACGATGCGCGGCAGTCACCAGATCTACGCGATCGATTCGCACGACACGCCCGCAGTGCTTCTCGCCCGTCCCGGCGACCGCATCGAGCTCGTCCCCACCGCGTCCGCCTCAGGCCCCTTCGTGCGCGCCCAAGACTTCAACGACGCGGCCTTGACGAAATGAACCGCTACACCTCGGAGCGCCTGATCCTCGAGCCGGTCACGGTTCTCAACGCGCCTGCTTTGTGGCGCATCATGCAGAGCGGACACTTGCGCGACTATCAGGACATCCCGCGCTTTACCCGTCAGGAATTCGAGCGCCGGGTCGCGGGTCGCCCAAAAGTCTTCGACCCGCGCGCGACCGGCCGTTTCGAATGGCTCATCATGCTCGCCGCAAGCCGCGAGCCGATCGGTTGGATCTCGCTGCGCCTCGGCGACCACGCCCGCGGCAGCGCCGAGATCGGCTACAGCATTTTGGCTCCGCACCGCGGCCTCGGCTACGCAACCGAAGCCGCCCGCGCCTTAATCTCCGGCACGTTCGAAACGAGCGATCTCGCTCAGATCGAGGCCTGTTGCGTCCCCGAAAATACCGCCTCGCGAAAACTGCTCGCAACCCTCGGTTTCATCGAGGCCCGCGTCCAGCGCAACGGCGCCATCGTCCGCGGCAAACCCGTCGACGTCGTAATCCACGAAATGCCCCGCACCCACTGGCAATCCAAAGCCCATGTCACCGTGAGCGGAGCGCCGCNNGTAAAACCAAAATACCGTCTGCGCGGATCCACGAGATGCGCAAGCAACGGCACGCGCACGACGCGCACCGTCAGCCGGTCGCGGAGCTTGTCGAACGGCACCCATTCGCAGCCGACGACGTGCGCATCGGT
>PMHP01000089.1:5445-12177 GCA_003158195.1 Vulcanimicrobiota bacterium
ACCGTGTCTTCCAGCAGCTCGCCGTCGCGCTGCCGCCCGCCCGGCAGATTCCACAGCGGCTCGGGCTGATTCGCATAGCGCGACGCCACCAACAGCAACTGCCCCGAGCGCTCGAGGATGCCGTTCGCAAGATGAACCCGCGTCATCGGCCCCTCGTCGGCGCGAGGTACGCGAACGGGTGCTCGGCGCGTCGCAGCTCGACCCGCACCGTTTCGTTGAGCGCGCGCATGCTCGCCGCGAGCCGCGACGCCGGCCCGCGCTGCGCGCGGATCGAAGCATCCAGTGCCGCGAACTGCGCTCCGTATGCGCGCTCGAGTTCCGCGAGCGTCGCGCGGACCGCCAGCGGATGCGCCCGGTTATAGCGCCGCACGACGTGCGCTTTCGCTAGATACATCGCGTCGGTCGCCGCTTCTGCGCTCGGCGGCGGCGGCACCTTGTTCCCCAGGTCAAAGTACCGCCCTTGCTTGCGCGCGAGCGTCGCCGGCGGCACGACGTTCCCGTAATGGTGGTACGTATACGGAAGCACGAGCGCCCTCCCGCGCAGATTGACGATCGTTTCGTGAACCGGATTGACCCACGCCAAATCCGGCGCATACCGGTAGAAGGCGAACCTCCGGGCGACGTCGGTAATCCAGCGCGGCGTCGCCCAGAAGTGGTAGGTATAGGCGTCCACGTTCCCGATCTCGCTTCCCAGCCGCGGCAAGATTTCCCGCGCGACATAGCGGACTTGCTCACCGTGAACTTCGTCCGCGTCGAGAAACAGCACCCAATCCGGCGGCTCGGGCAGCGCCTTGACTTGCGCAAACGCGCGATTGCGCATGTCCGCGAAATCGACGAACGGATGCTGCCGCAGCCGCAGCGCTCCTCGTGCGGCAAACGCGCTCGCCTCGAGCGCGGCCGAATTCTCGCTGCGCACGAGCCCCGAATTATCGTTGACGACGAGCACGTCGACGGCGTCCGCGACGGCCGCAAGCGCCGCGCCGAGATACGCCTCGCGCGCGCCGCCGACACAAAGCGTGCAGGCGATCGTGACGGTTGAACTTTTCGGCATAGACGATGCGGAGCGCATGCGCGTCGCGCGCGAGATCCGCATTCGCGTCTTCGTGGAGGAACAGGGCGTTCCGCTCGATGAGGAAATGGACGCGCACGACGTCACCGATCGCGCCGCCGTGCACGCCCTGGTCTACGACGATTCGGGAACGCCCGTCGGCGCCGGCCGCTTTTACGCGGCCGACCGGCAGACGGCGCAGGTCGGCCGGATGGCCGTGAGCGCGGAGACACGCGGAGCCGGAGCGGGCGCAGCACTGCTCGCCGGGTTGCTCGCCGAGGCACGCCGGCGGGGGTTCACCCGCGCCCACCTCTGGGCCCAAACGCATGCATGTGCGTTTTACCGCAAGGCCGGTTTTTACAACGACGGCGCCCCGCTATGGGACGCCGGAATCGAGCACCAGCCGATGAGTTTGACGCTCGTTTAGGGCCGGGATCACACCCGTGAACGGCGTTTAGAGTGCCCGTCTGTACTTTTTTGACCAAAGTNNAACCGGTAGTTAGCGAACCAGCTTCCATCGTGTACTCAGCGGGGCCGATTAAACCGTCAGATGCCAAAGAGAGAGTCCCAATAGTGTACACAGATGAAACCCTGAGCTGCGTTGATTGTAACAGCCAGTTCATTTTTAGTTCTGGAGAGCAACAGTTCTTCGCGAGCAAAGGCTTCCAGAATAAACCCAATCGTTGTCCCGAATGCCGCGCGGCCCGCAAGGCCCAGCGCGGTTCCGGCGGCGGCGGCGGCGGCGGCGGTTACGGTGGATCTTCGCGCGGCGGTGGCCGCGAGATGTTCCAGACGACTTGCAGCCAGTGCGGGCAGACGGCCGAAGTGCCGTTCCAGCCGCGTGGCGACAAGCCGGTCTACTGCCGCGACTGCTTCGCGACCCGTTCGTCCTCGTATCGGTAACGAGTAGGTAGAAGAGCCCCGCAGCGATTGCTGCGGGGCTTTTTTGTGCCCGCGAGAAACCGTCCCACCCGTGGCCGCTAGGTTCGAGCCCCCGTCGGGAACGGTCGCGTTCTTGTTCAGCGACATCGAGGGAAGCACGCCGCGTTGGGAACGCGACCGCGATGCAATGGCCGCGGCGCTGCGCCGCCACGACGCGCTCGTGCGCGACGCGATCGAGGCCAACCGCGGCTTCGTCTTCAAAACAATGGGCGATGCGTTCTGCGCCGCATTTGACGCGGTCCCGGATGCCGTCGCGTCGGCGCTTGCGATCCAGCGGGGGCTTGCGAAGGCCGATTTTTCCGCCGTCGACGGCCTGCCCGTGCGGATCGGACTCCACGTCGGCAGCGCCGAGGAACGCGAGGGCGACTACTTCGGTCCGACGGTAAATCGCATCGCGCGATTGCATGCAACCGCCTGGGGCGGCCAAATCATCCTCTCCGCCGCCGCCGCCGAACTCGCGCGTCCGGGACTCCCGCCCGAAGCGACCTTGCGCGACCTCGGCCCGCACCGCCTCAAAGATCTCGCCGAGCCCGAGACGATCGCGCAACTCGTCGTCCCCGATCTGCCGAGCGACTTCCCGCCGCTGCGCTCGCTCGACGCATCGCGCAACAACCTTCCGACCCAGCTCGTCCCGCTGATCGGCCGCGAAGCCGTCGTCGCCGAGATCGAAGATGCGATCGGGCAATCGCGCATCGTGACGATCGTAGGCGCCGGCGGTATCGGCAAGACCCGCACCGCGCTGCACGTCGCCGCCGATCTGCTCGACCGCTTCCCCGGCGGCGTCTGGTACGTCGAACTCGCCGCCGTCACCGACGAAGCGCTCGTTGCCGAGCAATTCGCATCCGATCTCGGTTTGCGCGAGACATCCAATCGAACCGCGCTCGAAACCGTGCTGCTCTGGGTCGCGATGCGCGAGGCGCTGCTCGTCGTCGACAATTGCGAGCAGGTGATCGGCGAGGTCGCACGCGTCGTCGATGCGATCCTGAAGCGTTCGCCCAAGGTGCACGTCTTGGCGACCAGCCGCGAACCGCTCGCCCTCTACGGCGAACGCGTCGTCCGTCTCCCGGCGCTCAACGACGAGGAAGCGGTCGCGCTCTTCGTGGAACGCGCCGTCGCCAGCGATTCGCGCTTCCAGCTGACCGAGGCCAACGCGCCGATCATCGCCGACATCTGCCGCCGGCTCGACGGAATCGCGCTTGCGATCGAGCTTGCCGCATCGCGCGTCAAGATTCTCACGCCGCCGCAACTTGCCGCGAAACTCGACGAGCGCTTCCGCGTGCTTGCCGGCGCCCGGCGCGAAGCGATCCCGCACCACGCGACGCTCCACGCGACGATCGCGTGGAGCTACGACTTGCTCCCCGTGCGCGAGCGCCTCGTTTTCGAACGCCTTGCGGTCTTCGCCGAGGCTTGGCCGCTCGACGCCGCGCTCGAAGTTTGCACCGACGAGGGGCTCGACGAATTCGATGCGATCGACGCCGTCGAAGCGCTCGCCAACAAATCACTCGTTGCGGTCGAGGGCGACACCGACGCGAAATCGTATCGCCTGCTCGAGTCGACCCGCGCCTTTGCGTTGCTCCAATTGCGCGAGCGGGGTGCTTACGACGCGTTGCGCGCGCGCCACGCTTCCTATGCCTTGCATCGTGCCGAATTCCTCGACGCGAGCGCGCCCGACGCGCCGACAGCTCAGTGGGAACGCGAGGCCCGGGACGCGAGTGCCGATTTCCGCGCGGCGCTCGGCTGGGCGCTGCACGAGCGCAACGACGAAGCGCTCGGCGTCGCTTTGGTCGCGAACCTGCGCTGGTACTGGAGCGGCCTTGCCGCGCGCGAGGGACGCGATCTCGTTGCGCTCGCCCTCGAAGCCGCGGATCGCGTCGAGGCGAGCGCCTTGCTGCGTCTCAAACTCGAACTTGCCGACGCCGCGATTGCAACGGCATCCGGCGAGCACCGGCGCCAGCACGACGCTGCGGCCCGCGCTCGCATCCATGCCGCCGCGCTCGGCGACCGCTATGAAAGCGCCGTCGCGCTGCGCACCTATGCCCAGGCGCTGATGTTTCTCGGGGATGGCGAGGTTGCTGAGCCTTTGCTGCTCGAAGCGCTCGACGAATTTCGCGCTCTCGACGCAAAGCGGTTCGCCGCGCTGACCCTCGACACGCTCGGCGTCTATCGCTGGGCTTCGAAAGGCGATCTCACCGGTGCCCGCGCCGCGCTCGAGGAAGCCGTCGCGCTTGCCGCCGAGAACGGCTTCGAGCGCGGCATGCTGTTCTTCGATACGAACCTCGGCGAGATCGAATTTGCGCTCGGTAACGTCGCCGCCGCGATCGGCCTGGCCGAGCGCGCCGTCCATCGCACGTACGCGATGCGCGAGCCGTTGAGCCTCGCGATCGTCTGGTCGAATCTCGCGATGTACTACGGTTACGAGGACCGCTGGCCGGACGCGCGCCACGCTGCCGAAAACGCGCTCGCGTTCGCCCGGGAAGCCGACGCACCCGCCTACACCGATTTCGCCTTGGAAACGCTTGCCGCCGAGAAGGCACACGCCGGCGAAACGCGAGCGGCGGCCCAACTCCTCGGCTACGTCGACGCGCGCCTGCTCAGCTTAGGCCTCGAACGCGGCACGACCGAGGCGGCGCAACACGATCGCTTGCTCGCAACCTTGCGCGCCGCGCTAGGCCCATCCCTCGACGATCACCTCGCCATCGGCACCGTTCTGAGCGAAAGCGAAGCCGAACGGCTCGCGTCGCCGTTGCCGATCGCCGTGTAGCTTACCGCTAGAGGTGCGAGGGCGCTGCTGCACCCACCGCGCACTTCGGGTACTTGCCCCCGTGCGGGCACTTATGCTTGGCCTTGCTGCTCATCGTCATGGCTTTTTGCGTCGGTTTGGGCGTCGGCTTTGCAAACGCGGTACCGCCAAGCGGCGCGGCAAATGCGACCAGCGCAATAGCAAAAAGAATGCGTTGAAGAATCATGGTGACCGGTTCTTTCCGAAGCGCCCGAGCGTTTCCCGTGGCGGTCGCTACGGGTGGGACGGCACCGCGCGCATCGCCTTCGGGCAACGCTTCTGCTTGCACTTGCCTTGTTTTCCCGCATGCGAGGCGGTCTGCTTTTGGCCTTTTTGGTTGACCCCGGCGTTGACCGTGGCGACCCGCTGGGGCGGTTCGGCCCCGGCGGGGGCGGCGAGCGCCACGAGCGCGAAGGCGAAGCAAATACGAGAGAACATCATGATGGCGGCCTTCCTTAATGTGAGCCGCTTCTCGGGGTCCGGCCCGAAGGCCCGCCCAAGAGCAGGACGACCGACCCCCTGCCCCCTCTGCCCGTCCGCGTCACACTTTACTTGACGAGTCGGCGCGGGAGGCGTACAATACCGGCCTGTGCCCGGAGACCCGCTTCGGGTCCATTTTCGGTTGTCCGCGCGTCGTAGTGAGAGATCAAAAGAATTTAATGGCAAAAACTGTGCTTCCCAAGACTTCAGCCCCGAAGGCACCCGGGAAGACGACCCGCTCGAAGCGCGCGACGAAAGGTGAAGACGGCACCGCCGCCCCGTTCGTAACGCCGTCGGCGACGGCCGTGTTCGCTCCGGAAACGGAAGCGTTCACCGTCGAACGCTATCCCGATCCGGGCCCCAAACTCAAGCGATATAGCTTCGCCAAGATCGTTGACGTCCTCGATCTGCCGGACCTGATCGAGCTGCAAAAAGCTTCGTTTAAATGGTTCATCACCGACGGCCTCAAGGACGCGTTCGAATCGATCTCGCCGATCAAAGATTTCACCGGCAACTTGGTGCTCGAGTTCGGCGACCACTCGCTCGGTGAGCCGAAGTACACGGTCGAGGAGTGCCGCGAGCGCGACATGACCTACAGTGCGCCGCTGCGCGTGCGCGTCCGCCTCATCACGGCCGAGTCCGGCGAGATCAAGGGCATCCCCGACCAAGAAATCTTCATGGGCGATTTCCCGCTCATGACGGACAAGGGCACGTTCATGATCAACGGCGCCGAGCGCGTGATCGTGAGCCAGCTCGTCCGCTCGCCCGGCGTCTACTTCTTAAAGGACACCGACACCAACAACCGCCCGACGTACAACGCGACGATCATCCCCAACCGCGGCGCGTGGATCGAGTTCGAGACCGACAACGGCACGAAGAACGACGAGACCGAGGGCACCGTCGGCGTCCGCATCGACAAGAACCGCAAGATCTACGTCACGACGTTCGTGCGCGCGCTGTCGCGCCCCGATCTCGGCTTCAGCTGGGAAACCGATGAAGCGATCCTCCATCTGTTCGACAACTCGCCGCTGATCGTCAACTGCCTCGAGAAGGACAAAGACGTCAAGACCCGCGAGGACGCCCTCAAGGAGATCTACAAGAAGCTNNCTGTTCTTCGACGAGAAGCGCTACGATCTCGCCGGCGTCGGCCGCTACAAGCTCTCGGGCAAGCTCGAGAAGGAGTACAAAGCCGCCGGTGTCGCGATCCCGCCGATCGACAAGCGTTGCCTCGTGCGCGAGGACATGATCGCGGTCATCCGCCGCCTGATTAAGGTCGCGACCCGTCAAATCCACATCGACGACATCGATCACCTCGGAAACCGCCGCATCCGCTCCGTCGGCGAGCTGTTGCAGAACCAGTTCCGGGTCGGTTTGCTGCGTCTCGAGCGCGTCGTGCGCGAGCGCATGACCGTACAAGACATCGAGACGGTCACGCCGCAGGCGCTGATCAACATCCGTCCGGTCGTCGCGGCGATCAAAGAGT
>PMHP01000214.1 GCA_003158195.1 Vulcanimicrobiota bacterium
ACGACGCTGTGGCCTCGGTGGCGGTCGAGAAACTCAAGTCCCTCGGCGATCCACATGTCGAGTCCGGCTTGGACGTGCTGCGCGACCTCACGTACGACGTGCTCGCGCTGGCGCAGCCACTGCAGTTCGGCGCGNNGTCGTCGCCGGCCAAACCGCTTCCTCGCATTCCTCGCATTGGTACCCGTAACGCATCGCTCGTCGCTACCCGCTTCCCGGCCGCATTCCTCTTGCGCGAGCGATATCATAAGAAAGAGCCCCCGCCGGAGCGAGGGCTCTGTTCTTTTATGAACGCGAGGAGCTACAGTTTGAAGCTACCCGTGAGGTACAGTCCGAAAGGCTGCTGCGTCCAGAACGGGCTGTACGCGTATTGGCTGTTCGGTTGTATGGGGCCCGCACCGAAGTTTGTGTTTCCGACGGCGCCCGTGGTCCCGCCGTTCGGAAGGGTGTACGTGCACGCACCCTTGACGTTCCACTTCTCGTTCGAACCACCGAAGCACGTGTTGAGGATGTTCGCGAGGTTCGCTGTCAACGTGAAGTTCTTGGAGACGTCGTAACTCACTTGCATGTGCAGCAGCAGCTGCGACGGTTCCACGAACTCGCCTATCGTGTCGAACTTGCCGGTGACTTGGTTCGGAATTCCGCCGGCGAGATTCGTACCACAGCTAACGGCAGTGGCCGCTGTCACAATGGTGCACGCCGTTGGATCGAATCCATTCGTCGCGAGCGGATCGCCGTAGCGCGCGCCCGCGAACAGTTGAACCACCGGCGTGATTGAGAGCTTGTTCACCTTCTCGTTGAGAACGAGTGAGGCGACGTAGGGGAACCCGTACTGGGTCGATTCGAGGTCGATCCCCGCCGGGATCAGGTCGTACGGAACGTACGTACTGCCCGGCGAATACGCGCTCAAGCTCTGCAGGGGCTGGTTGTAGTACGGATTCACTTGTGTTCCCGCGCCGCAGGCCGTCGACGGTGCGCCGCCCGGGGTGAGGACGTTCCCCATCGCGTCGGTAACCGTCAGGGTATAACACGGTGCGCCGCCGCCGCCCTTCGTCAAGGCGTTGTAAGCCTTGATCGCGTTAACGACGGGGGTGAGAACGGTGCTCCCATTCGACAGCGTGTTGTAGGCGATGTAGCTGTTCGTGTACGCAAACGACAGCTTAGCCGACAGGCCTTGCTGTGAGAAGTTCCCCTTGTCGAGCTCGAACTCGGCGCCTTCCGAGGTTTGGTTACCGACGTTGAGGCCGGAAACAAAGCTGGTCGCTTGGTTGAGGAAGAACTGCTCGATCTGATTTTGCGTCTTGCGGATGNNCGGGAACTGGTGCTCGATCGAGAAGTCGTAGTTGTTCGAGGTCGCCGGTGGAATTGGATGATTCGGCGTCGTGAAACCATACTGCTGGAAGCCGTAGGTCCCGTACAGGACTGCCGGCGCTTCCGATTGCGCGACGTTATATTGTTCGAACGCGCTGTTCGGAGGTTGGGCGTAACGGCCGTAAGAAGCACGGATTACCGTTTGCGGGTCGACGGAATAGGTAAAGCCGAGCCGCGGTTCGGCCACTCCGTAACTTTGGGTTACGTGCCCCGACGGGTTCGTGAAATCGACCGCCGAGTAGCCGGTCGGGCACGCATCCGAAGGACTCGCGAGCCCGAGGTCGCCCGTCTTGCTGGAAAGCAAGTGGCTCGTTTGGCTCTCGCACATCTCGGTGTTGTACGCGTTGTAGAAGAACGTGCGGGCGTTCCCGCCGCTCGTGTCGGCGCCTTGATAGCTGTAGTTGTCGTAGCGAATGCCGCCGTTGATCGTCAGTTTCGAGGTCGGACGGAATTCGTCGGTCAAGGACAGCCCGGTGAATGTCGGGTTCACTTGGTTGTAGGTCGCGTACTGACCGTTACCGATAACGAGGTATTGACAGCTGCCCGTGCCGCACGTCGTTGCCGTGGGCATCGCAATCGTACCGGCGACAGCTTGCCCGATGGTCGCGTAGCCGGCGGCACTATTAAGGCCCGTCGCCGAAGAAAAGCACGGAGTCGGTACGCCTGTGGTGCTATAGCAGACGCCGTTCGTCGGGTGGCTCGAATCGACGAGCACCCCGACGGCCGTGCGCAGGTTGACGTCGTCTGGGCCGTAGAGCCCATCCAAGTTTTCCGTGTTGTTGTCGCGCAGAACGGTCGACGTGGTGTAGTCTGCACCTAACTGCAACAGGTTCTGCGAGTTGAACTGGTCGGCTAACTGGAGGCTGAGCCCGCGCGTGTGGGCCGAAAGCTCGTAGTCCGCCGATTCGCCGCAGTTCGCGTCGGCAAAGGTGCACTGTGGGCCGGTTTGCACCCAGTTCGAATAGTAACCGTAGCCGTAGACTCGGGCATACGCGTTCGAACCGAGCGACTTGGTGAACTGCAGCTTCATGATCGCTTGGTTATTGAGCTGGCCGTCTTCTTCGTTCGGCTCGATCGGCGCGTCGAACGAATGCGTCGGCGTGTTCGGGAAGTAGTAGTTCGACGTCAGCGACTGGTAATTCGACGGCAAGAATCCGCCGGTCGGCAGCTTTAGCTGGTAGCCGTCGATGTAGAAGGGAGCGGCGCCTTCGATCGTGGTCAGCAAGGCTGCTCCGCCTTGGTCGTTGGTCGAACTGTACACCGACGTATCGATGTAGTTCACCATGTACAGGGCTTGAATGTCGTCGCGTGACCCGTCTTTGTGCGGGAAATAGTAGTGGAGATTCACGTCGTTGTCGCGATCGGCAATCGACGAGGTGGCGAACAACTGGAAACCGCCGAGCGGGATCCCGTTCGCATAGGGTACCCCACTTGGAGTGAAGCACGACGGAACGGTTTTCGGGGTCGCGGCCGCGCAGCTTCCGCCGTATCCGTACGCGAGGCCGTACAGGTTGCTGACGCCGGCGCCATTGAACGGGTCGACGAAGCGGTAGTCTTGGTTGTAGCCGCCGACGCCAACGTAATAGGAGAGCCGGCCGTTGTCCGTCTCGCCGCCGATTTCGAAGGAGGCCTTATGATAGTACGCTCCGCCGCCGGACGTCGCGAGCGTTACGGTTTCGAAAGGCTGCGCCGTACCGGTGCGGATGACCTGATTGATGTAACCGGAGATGCCTTCCGAGGTTGAGCTCGCCGGTGGAGCGCCGGTGTAGACCTGAAGCTCCTGCTGCCCGAGGGACGACGCCGGGCCCGACGGATAGTTGTCGAACGCGCGGTTGACCGGGACGCCGTCGATCTGATAACCGATCTGATCGTAGTCGCCGCCGCGAATCGAGAGCGTGGCCCCGGCGCCGATGTAACCTTGCTGGCCGGGAGCAACGGAAACACCCGGGACCGTTGCGAGCGCGGACCAAGCAGAGTCGAGGTTTCCGCCCCCGCCTGCCGCCGCGACCTTTGCCTGCACGACCGGGTTAATCGAATAAACGTCCGCAGTCGTTCCCGGCTTGACCAGACTGCTGGCCGAACGCGCCGTCACACGGCCGATCGTCTTGAATTTTCCAAGCGAGAACGGCACGACGCGGGTATTGTCGGCTACGACCGTCATGCCCGAAAGCGATGAAGCCTCGTAACCTTTGGCTTCGACCGATACCGTATACGTATCTGGTGCGAGGTCGAGGAAATTGACGTGTCCCGTACTGTCCGTCTCGCCGGAAGCGATCTGGGAGGGACTTGCTGCGCTGACCTTCGCGCCGCTAATTGGTTGTCCAGTCGTCGGATCAACAACCGAAATCGATAGACCACCGGTCGTGCCTGCCAGAACCAATGTTCCCTGGCAAAAAACCGATAGCGCCACGATAACGCTGATGAGAAGACGGCTGAAAGGTTTTTTCAGCATGGATGTCTCCCTTTCGTTCGTTAGTGGAGGCCCCGAGGATAGCCCAAAAATCAGCTTCGCCAGTACCGAGGCTCCGCTGTACCCTCAGCGTGTTCCGGCGGGTCGAGCTTATCCTTCAAAACCTCAGGAAACTCTCAGACTAACGCGCCGGCCCGCTGTTGAAGCAAGGCGGGGAGCTGCGAGGGGCGGTCCGCAACCGGGACGCCGGCGGCCGCGAATGCGGCTAGCTTGCTCTCTGGGGTACCCGAGCTGCCCGAGATGATCGCCCCGGCATGGCCCAAGCGCTTGCCTTTGGGGGCAGAACGGCCGCCGATGAACGCGACCGCCGGTTTGTCGGGCAAGTGCTCCGCGATGAAGGCCGCCGCGTCTTCTTCGTCCGATCCGCCGATCTCGCCGCACACGACGACCGCTTGCGTTTCGGGATCGTTCGCGAACGCTCTGAGGCAATCGACGAACGTCGTTCCGATGATCGGATCCCCGCCGATCCCGACGCAGGTCGATTGTCCGAGCCCGGCCTTTGTCAAGAGATCGACGATCTCGTAGGTCAACGTCCCCGAGCGCGAGATCATCCCGACGTGGCCTTCCTTAAAGACGTGTCCCGGCATGATCCCCACGAGCGCCTTCCCCGGCGAGACGAGCCCCGGACAATTCGGCCCAATGATCCGCATCGATTTGGTCGTCGCGACGACTTTGAGCATCTCGTGCGCGGGGATGCCTTCGGTAATGCAGACCGCAAGCGCGATGCCCGCATCGTAAGCCTCGTACAGCGCGTCCGCAGCGAACGGCGGCGGAACGAAGATGATCGTATGGGTCGCACCGGTTGCGTCGACCGCGTCCTTCACTGTATTGAAGACCGGCTGCCCGCTATCGATCTTCGTCCCGCCCTTCCCGGGCGTCACCCCGCCGACGATCTGCGTCCCGTACGCGAGCATCCGCTGGGTGTGAAAGAGGCCTTCCCGCCCGGTAATGCCCTGAACGATGACTTTGGAATTCTTGTCGAGGTAAATGGACACGGTTGCGCCTCTCTCGTCTCAGCAGTCGCCGAAAGCCGGTGCTATGAGATCGGCGGCCGCGCGCTCGTCNNGTTTCCGCCGCCTTCTTGGCAACGTCCGCGAGCGGCGGCGGCGGCGACGTAAAGATGGCGCCCTGCGGGGTAAAGACGGCTCCGGCGAGTTGCGCGTCAATCAGCATCTGGTCGCGCTCCTGCGCCGACATCTGCGGTTGATTGTCGAACATCGCGAGAATGCTCGCCAAGTCGCGCGCGATCGTGCGCTGGCGGTGCAACGCACCGTCGAGCGAATCGGCGAACGCGGTCACGCTCTTGGCACGCTCGTCGGTCGGCGCCTTTTTCGCGTCGACGCGCAGGGCCTTGGCCGCGTGCTCGGCGGCGACCGCTTGCGTCACAAAGCGCGTGTACAGCGAACTGAGCGTCGCGAGCGACTTCCTCTTCGCGAGTTCGCTGCTGTCGAAATCGAGGTTGCGCAGATCAATGACGAGCTTTGAGATCTCGCCATCGTTATCGATGTCGTCCGTGACCGCGAGGGTCGCGTGATCGACGATCGCCGTGCAGAACGTGGTCATCGCGTGGACGCGCCCGATCTCTTTGAGGGGCTCGGCTGAGAGCGGTCGAGCGCCGGCCTTCGGCAGTGGACCGGGCGTCCCGGTCGCGCTCGACGCCGGAGCGGGCGTCTCGATCGCGGCCGGCTGCGCCATTGGCGTGG
>PMHP01000175.1 GCA_003158195.1 Vulcanimicrobiota bacterium
GAACGGCCAACGGAGCAGGGCCGGATCACGTCTGCGCTTCGACAAGCTCAGCATGACAAAGAGAGCGAAGCTCGCGCAGCGAGGGAAGTCGAAGGGCTGACGGTGCATCCTCGATGAGACTTAGCCGATCAGTTTGTCCGGGGTAATCGGGAGGTCGCGCACGCGAATGCCGGTTGCGTGATAGATTGCGTTGGCGACGGCAGCTGCCGAACCGCAGATGCCGACCTCGCCGATGCCCTTGACGTGAGCCGGGTTGACGTGCGGATCGTCCTCCTCGATGATGATGATATCGGGATCGGGGATGTCCGCGTTGGTCGGAACCAGGTAATCGGAGAGGGTCGCGTTCATGATGCGCCCGGTGCGCACGTCATAGCGCGTGTCCTCGAAAAGTGCCATGCTGATCCCCCACACGATGCCGCCCAGGAACTGACTGCGCGCCGTTTTTTCGTTGAGGATGCGGCCGCCTTCGTACGCGCCGACGAACCGGGTGACGCTCACCATGCCGAGATCCGGATCGACCTCGACTTCGGCGAAGTGCGCGCCGAAGGACTGCTGCGCGTACTGTTCGACCTCGGGCCCGGGCTCGTCGCTCACGTGCAGGTCGATTCCCTCGGCGGGCACGCGACCGCCAAGCGAAGCAAGACGCTCGCGAACCTGGTTCGCTGCGACGACAACGACCGAGCCGACGCTGCCGGCCGTCTGCGAGCCGGCGGCGATTGGTGCGTCCGGCAAATCGGTGTTCCCGAATTCGAAAGTCACGCGCTCGAAGGGGATCTCCAGAATCTCGGAAGCGAGCTGACCGTAAACGGTCGACGAGCCCGTTCCCTGCTCGACGGTGCCACACGCAATCGTCACCGAGCCGTCGGCCGACATTCGAATACGGGCGCTTGCCGCACTGCGGTGCGTCGCGCGGGAGGCACTGGCCATTCCCGAACCCACGAGCATGCGCCCACGGCGCGTGGAGCGGACGACCGGATTGCGTGCCGCCCACCCGAACCGCTCCGCCGCGCGCGCGTAACACTCGCGCAGGTTCTTGCTCGTGTACGGTTTACCGGAGTCCGGGTTGTTTTCGGAATAGTTACGCAGCCGCAGCTCGAGCGGATCGAGCTTTAACGCATAAGCGAGTTCGTCCATCGCCGACTCAACGGCAAACGAGCCGGTCGATTCGCCCGGGCCCCGCTGATACGTTGGCTTACTGATGTTGAGCCGTCGCAATTCGGCAGACATCGCGTAGTTCGGGGTGGCATACAGATCGCGACTGAAAACGGCGCACGGTTCCACAAACTCGTCGCTTACGCTCGTTTCGCTTTGGACGTTGTGCGTCACGGATAGAAGCCGCCCCGAACGATCGGCTCCGAGCGAGACAACTTGAACGGTTTGCGGACGGTGGCCGACCCAGCCGAACATTTGCGGCCGCGTCAGCACGAGTTTCACCGGACGGCTGACCAATTTCGCCGCCATCGCCGCCAACGGCACGTGCGACCAAACCTGGCCCTTGCATCCAAAGGCGCCGCCGATGAAAGGAGAGGCCACGCGTATGTCATTCGGGTCGATCCCGAAGATCGCGGCGATTCGGTGCCGCACGCCGAACGCCCACTGGGTCGCATCGTGCAAGCTGAGCCGGCTTCCGTCCCACTCGGCGATCGTGGCGTGGGTTTCCATCGGATTGTGATGCTCGGTCGGCGTCCGATAGGTTTCTTGCACGCGCACGGGCGCCGCAGCGAACGCCGCTTGCGCGCTTCCTCGTTCGCGGGTCGCCGGCTGACCGTTAATCTCTTTCGGAACGAAGACGGCTGCCGTCTCGAGATCCATCGCGGGCGCCAAAGAGTCGTAGTCGACCTTGACGAGATCGGCCGCATATGTCGCCTGCTCGAAGGTGCGCGCGATGACGACGGCAACCGGCTGCCGGTCGAATTCAACGGCGTCGTTCTGGAGCAGGAAAAGCAGTGAATCGCTCGGGTCGGTCTTGTCCGGATTGACGCGTGGAGCGTTGCGATGCGTCATCACTTCCACGACGCCGGCGGCCGCGCGCGCGCGCGACTCGTCGATCGAGCGAATGCGCCCGCGCGCAACCGTCGCGGGCACGATAACCGCGTGCAGCATGTTCGGAAAGGCGTTGTCCGCCGTGTAGTTTATCGCGCCCGTCACCTTGGCGGGACCGTCGACACGGTCGAGCGGTTTTCCGACGAGGGGCTGACTCATTGGCGTTCGACCACCATTTCTAGCGCCCGGATCAGCGTGCGCTGCGCGAGCGCTATCTTGAAATCGTTTTGGCCGTAGCCGCGAGCGCCGGCAACGGCGGCCTGCGCCGCTTTTTCAAACGTAACGCGGGTCGCAGGAGCATTGCTAAGGAGCGTTTCGGCCTCGAGCGAGCGCCAGGGAATCGTTCCAACTCCGCCGAGCGCGACGCGCGCTTGACGGATCGTTCCGTTCGCAATGTCGAGGGCGACGGCCGCTGAGGCGAGCGCGAATTCATATTGCGCGCGATCTCGCACTTTGAGGTACGTCGAATTCCCGCCGTATGCCAGAAGTGGAAGCGAAACTCCGGTGATCAGCTCGTCGTAAGCGAGGACGTTCTCGACGTGCGGCGTCTCCCCGGGCAAACGGTAGAAATCGCGAATCGAAGCGTCGCGGCTGCCCGCGCGTCCGTCGATGTGGATACGCGCTTCAAGGGCCGCCAGGGTCACGGCGAGATCGGACGCATGGGTCGCGATGCAATGGTCGCTCGTGCCCAAAACGGCCTGCTGGCGGTTCATGCCGCCGATCGCGCCGCACCCCGTCCCAGGAGCGCGTTTGTTGCAGGCTGTCGCAAGGTCGCGGAAATACGGGCAGCGCGTGCGCTGCAGGACGTTGCCGCCGATCGAAGCCATGTTGCGCAACTGCGGTGAGGCACTCTGTTCGAGCGCAATCGCAACCATTGGGAACGCCGCACGAACCTGCGCGTCGGCCGCAACGTCGCTGAGGCGCGCGAGCGCACCGATGTGAAGTGCATCGCCGCGGCGTACGATCGAGCGCAGCGGCAATGCGTTGATGTCGATGAGCAGCTCGGGCATCTCGACGCCGACCTTCATCAAGTCGAGGATGTTCGTGCCCCCGGCGACAAACCGGGCGTGCCGGCCGGATGCAACTGCGCCGAGCGCTGCCAGCGTGCTTTCGGCTCGGGCGAAGCGAAACGGATTCATGTGGCCTTCTGTGCGTCGAGAACCGCGTCGACGATATGCGGATAACAGCCGCAGCGGCAGATGTTGCCGCTCATGTGCTCGCGCACGGCGTCGCGATCGAGCGCGCGTCCTTCGCCCAACAGGCCGACGGCGGAAACGATCTGGCCCGACGTGCAGTAGCCGCACTGAAAGGCGTCTCTGTCGATAAAGGCGGCCTGAACCGGATGGAGCTTTCCCGTTTGGGCGATTCCCTCAATCGTCGTGATCCGGTCGCCCGCGTGCATGAGGGCGAGCGTCAAGCACGAATCGATGCGCCGGCCGTTGACCAGCACGGTACACGCTCCGCACGTGCCCTGGTCGCAACCTTTCTTCGTCCCCGTCATCCCGAGCCGATCGCGCAGCGCGTCGAGCAACGTGACCCGCGGGTCGATCGCGAGCGCGTGCTCGGCGCCGTTTACGCTGAGCACGACGTCGATAACGTCCGGGCCACTCGGTTCGGTTTCCGCTGTGGCGGCGCCGCTCGGCCTGGTCAACCCAAGCGCCAAGCTCGAAGCAGTGCTGCCGGCTACAAACGTTCGGCGATTCATCCTCGGCATGCGCCGCTTATTCCCAAAAACGGCTCGCCGACGTGAACTCGACGCTCGCTCGCCTCCCCGTTACCTAGCGCGTGGAAGCGCGGACGGCGAGGGACTCGGCGAAGGCGACGGCGTCGCGGTCGCAGTGGCTGACGCTGCGGGCGATGGCGTTGACGGTATCGTTCTTGCGGGGCTCATCGCGCCCCCGTTGTTTTCACAGCCGCCGCAGAGACCGGCGCAGACCGCGAATCCTAAGATGAGCAGAAACGATCTGTGCATTGACTCCATACGCGCGAGGTAACGCTTCTTCGCGGGTCGCAGGGTACCTGGCTAAAAGGGGCCAATAGTGGGTCAGACGATGAAGCCCTCGGTTCGTATTTCCGCGCGTCGCTCGCTTGCCGAACTCGGCGAGCTTTATCGCCGCGCCGAGTACACGCAAGCCGCCGCAGCGATCGACGAGATGAGCGCTGAGAACCGGTCGCTCGCAAGCGATGCGGCTCTGCTGCGCGCGCGGATTCATCTGCGTCAGCGAAATCCGGCGGCGGCGCTCGACGACGTCGCGCGCAATGCCGCTCGCTTCACCACGCCGCGCGCGCGTGCCGAGGCCGCGTTACTTTCCGGTGCGGCGTACACCCGGCTCGGCGACGAGCGAGCGGCGGCCGCGCAATTCAAACGCGCTGCCACGCTCGCTCCGGACGACGAGCGGCTCGCACACGAATTGCGCTATCAGCGCGCGCTCGGTGCGTGGATCGCGCGCCGGCTCGACCTCGCGGAGGAACTGCTCGACGAGCTCGAACTGCTCGGACCGAGCGACGATCTGCTGCTCGAGGCTCGGGTGTTGCGCGGCGCGGTTGCCGCATCGCGCGAGCGCCTTCCCGAACAAGGCGCGATCCTGCTCGACGCGCTGCGGCTCATGCGCGCGATGCCGGACCCGCCGGCGCTTGCCCACGCCACGATCGCGAGCCAAATCGCGTACCTGGCCCGCGAGATGCCGAGCGCCGCGTTGCGCGACGCGGCATACGCCGAGCATTCCGCCGTACCGTGGACTGCGGATCTCGGCGAACTGCACTTCACGATGCTTCGCGCCGTAGGTTGGCGCCACGCGCTCGACGGCGATTACTTCAACGCATTCCGCCGGCTGAAGGACGCGAGCGCCGCGGCGCCGTCCGACGCGTGGCGGGTTATGGCGTCCTGCGACCGGGCTTATTTCGCGACCGTGCTCGGCGAGCGCCGCTGGGCGGAGCAGGAGTTGAGCGACGCGGACGAACTCGCGAACTCTGTCGTCTGGACGGCGCTCGACGCCGAGGAGCGGTTCGCACTCCCCGTGCTCGCCGAACTGTTCGCGCCGCGCGACCCGGCGCTCGCGCTTTCCTACGTCGCGCGTTACAAGGACGTCGGGAAGCGATTTGCACGTACGCTTGCATCGAGCGACGACCGGCGCGTGATCGCGATGGAAAGCTACTCGTTCGGAATCGTGCAGCAAGCGCTGGGCGAGTCCGATGAAGCCGTCCGGCTGTTGCGCGAATCGTGGAAAATCTACGACCGCATCGGTTACGATTGGCGAGCGGGGCGCGCGGCTGCAGCGCTCGCTGCGGTGACCGGCGACGACGCCTGGAAAGAAAAGGCCGCGCAGAAACTACGGCCGTACGGTCGCAGCTGGCTCGTGTCATCCGCGAGTACGAACGCGCTACCCGCTCCGGCCGAACTCGCTGCGCTGACGCCGGCCCAGCGGGCCGTCTACGAGCAACTCCTGCGCGGCCTCTCGACGGCTCAGATCGCGGCCGAGCAGGGCCGCAGCGAATACACGATTCGCAATCACGTTAAAGCGATTTTCAAAGCGTTTCGAGTTCGGTCGCGCCCGGCGCTGATCGCGCGCGCGATCGGAACGGCGGGGCCGCGCGCAGCCGGAGCCGAGTTATCGTAAATGCTTGCGGAAAAAGGCTTGTACGCGGTCCCACGCGTCGGCGGCTTCGCGAGTCGAGTGCGTGTCCGGTGTCGCCCGAAAGAACGAATGCCCGACGTTCGGATAGAGCTGGACCTCGAACTTCTTGTGATTCGCTTCGAGCGTGTTCGTGATGAGGTCGACGTCGCCGTGGCTGATCAACACGTCCTGACCCCCGAACACAAGCAGCAGCGGCGCACGGATCTGCTTGACGTCTTCGAGCGGCGCCGCCTCGCCGCTCGGCATGAGGCTTGCGATGCTTTGCCCGTAGAAAACCACGGCGGCGTTGATGCCCGCGAGGGTGGCCGAGACGAACGCGATCGTGCCGCCGAACCCGAAGCCCCACGTTCCGACGTGACCGGTATCGACGAACGGTTGTTCGTTCAACCAGTCGCGAGCCGCTGCGACGTCGGCCCGGGCCTGCTCCCTCTTGACCGCCGCCGCGGCCGCTTCGCCCCGCGCGCGGCCCTCGGGTGTGAAGGGCTCGGCGAGCGCCGGATGAGTGCGACGAAAATAGTTGATCGCGAGCCCGACGTAACCGAAGCCGGCTAGGAGCTCCGTGATCCGGCGCAGCTCGTCGTCGAAGCCGTAAATGCCCTCGAGCACGATGACCGCGGGGAACGTCCCCTGCGAGCCCGGCCGGGCCAGGTACGCCGGCATCCGGGAGTCGCCGGCCGGGATCTCGAGGTCCTGCGAGACGATCATGGGGTGCTTGCTTGCAGAATCGCAACCAGAGTCCTACATCGGCGAACGCTGCGGGGTGGCCACAAAGGTACTGGGTCCTTCGTTATCCTAGCGAGTCTATCGTGAAACTCGTACTGCGTCCGCGGCTCCCCTCGCGGCAGACGACCATCACGCTGCTGCTCGTTTTGGGGCTCGCGCTGGCCTTTGTTTACGCGGTTCGGCTCTCGTACTGGGGCGCGACCGACATCAGCAACGCATTCCGATATCAATCTTCGGTCGTCGCCGCGCAACGCGACTCCGAGCTGCTCGAAGTCGAGCAATTCGATCGCGGGGCCTCGCGCGCCGATCTACGGCCGTACGATGCGATCCTTGCATCGGACCTCGAGCGGATCGACTCGCTCGCCGACACACTGGCGGAGCGCGCTCCCAAATTCTCGTTCCCGGCAACGCGCCAAGCGTACGAGACGCTCACCGCCGAACTCACGCAGCTTCAGGTGCTCGGACAGCAGCGCTTCGATGCGACGGTCGCCGCCAACACGCATTCGCGCGATCTCTCGAACGCGATGTTTGCGTTGGTTGCGTTGTTGTTCGCGATCGTCGTCGGGCGCCTGCGCGAAGCGATCGCGGAAGGGCAATCGCTTGTCGCGCGCCTGCAGCGCGCGTTTATTTCGGAGCGCCGCGAAATTCCAAGCGTCGATCTCGGCACCGTGCTGCTCTCGGCGACGCGCGGTTCCAACGTCGGCGGTGACACGTACGATGCGTTCACGCTCGATCGCCGGCACGCGATGTTTCTCGTAGCCGACGTCAGCGGTAAAGGCATCGACGCCGCCGTCGATACGGCCGAGATCAAATACACGATCCGCACGCTGTTTTCGGCGGATCCGGATCCCGGCAGCATCTTGACGAAATTCGCGACCCTGTATGCCGCCTCGAACGACAATCCGGAAAGCTTCGTCGTGCTGTTCTTGGCGGTTCTGGACTTGGAGAACGGCACGGTCCGTTACGCTTCGGCCGGCCACGAGCCGGCTTGGGCGATCCTCGGTCAAGACGTCATCGCGCTTCCGCCGACCGGGCCGATCGTCAGCGCCGAGCTCGCACCCGAATTCGAAACGCGGGAGTTGCATCTGCAGCCCGGTGATGCGCTCGCGATCGCGACCGACGGCCTGACCGAATCGCGCGATTCGCGTGATCGGTTGCTCGGCGAGAGCGGCGTCACCGTGTGGCTTTCGGAACTCGACGGCTCCGCGCAGGCAATCGCCGATGCGATCGTGCGTCGTTTGCGCAAACGCTCGAGCCGGATCGCCGACGACCTCGCGATCCTGGTTGTCCGTTTCGCGCCGCCGCGCGTGCCGGCAGGTCGGGCGCGTCCGGCAGAGACCGCGCTCGGGCCTGGAGCGAAGCGATGAGCGCGTTTGGGGCGCGTCTGCGCGACGCGCTTCTTGCCGGGCGGCGCGAGGGGCGTCGCGGGGTCGGCGCGCCCGCCTTGCGCCGCAGCGACGGCTACGAATTCTCGGAGCTTCGCGAGTACGTCGAAGGCGACGATCCGCGCCGCATCGACTGGGCCGCGACCGCGCGTGCCGGAAGCCTGCAGACGCGGGTAATTCTCGAGGACCGGTCACTCCTGCTCGCGGTCGCGCTCGACGCATCGCAGTCGATGCAGCTTGGCCGCACGCGCAGCAACTACGACCTGGCCTGCGAAACGGCAACCCTCTGGTACGGCGCGGCAATCGATGACGACCGTTGCGCGCGGCTCGGCGCAGAACCGCTCGTGTTGCGCGACGTGCGCGGGCGGGCCGGCGCGCGTGCCTGCGCGCTCCGGCGCGAACCCGCCGGAACGCCCTTCGGCGACGCCCTCCGTTTGGCGCTCGCGACGCTCGGGCGCGGGGCGCGCGTGCTCGTGATCAGCGATTTTTTCGAACTCGACGCGCAATCGGCGCTGCTGCGCGCGTGCGTCGCCCGTTTCGACGTGACGACGCTGTTCGCGCGCGATCCGTGGCACGCGGGTTTACCGCTCGGCGGTTTCGTCGCACTTCGCGACGCGGAAACCGGCGAGAACGCGCGCGTCTACGTCGACAAGCGCGGGCGAGAGCGGTTCGCGCGCGCGGTCGCTGCGCGCGAGCGCGACGTCGTCGAGGCGCTGCGCCGGACCGGCGCCCGCGTCGGAATGCTCGATGAGGACGCGGGGCCGCTGCGCGCGCTCGCGCAGACCTTCGGGCTATGATCTTCGCACGGCCGGCTCTGCTTCTCGTTGCACTGCTCGGGCTCGCGGCGCTGCTTTGGCTGTATCGCGTCGCGCAGCGGCGGCGCAACGCACAGGCCCTCGTCTATTCGAATCTCGCCTTCGCGCTCGACGCGCTGCGCCCGTCGCGATGGCCCGCGGCGGTGCTGCTCGGGACGTATGCGGCCGGCGCTGCCGCGCTCTTACTTGCGCTGGCCGGCCCGCATTTCTTCATGCGCGTCCCAGCGAGAGACGGAACCGTTGTCATCTGCATCGACACGTCGGGTTCGATGCGCGCGCGCGACGTCGAACCGTCACGTTCGGAAGCCGCAAACGCCGCCGCCCGCACGTTCATCGACAGCGTCCCGGAAGGGACGCGCATCGGCATCGTCTCGTTTTCGAGCGTCGCGAACGTCATCCAAGCGCCGACCAGCGACCTCGACACGGTGCGCGAAGCGCTCGACCGCGTCCCGCCGCCCGAGGGCGGAACCGCGATCGGGGACGCGCTCGCGCTCGCGGCAAAACAACTCCCGCCCAAGGGTCACCGCATCATCGTGTTGCTGACCGACGGCGTCAACAATCTCGGCCGCGATCCGGTTTCCGTCGCACAGGAAGTCGCCTTGCAGGGCATCCACATCGAGACGGTCGGGGTCGGCTCCAGCGACAGCGGCCAACTCATTCCCGGAACCGACGAACTCGCCGATCTCGACGCCGACACGCTGCGCACGATCGCCCACCTCGGCCACGGCCGCTACGCCGAGGCCCGCGACGCCGCCACCCTCCAAGACGATTTTCGCAACATCGCCTTCGGCACCGTCTGGGAGCAAAAACCCGTCGACGGCAGCTTCCCCTTCGCCCTCGCCGGCGGCACCCTACTCGTCATTACATTCCTAGTAGGCCTCGCAACCGGCCGCTTTCCCTAACCCCGCATGCCACCGCAAGCGAAACGCCGCAGGCATGTCATCCTGAGCGGAGCGCCGGAGGCGCGCAGTCGAAGGACCAACGGAGCCTGGCGAAATCCCGTCGGCCCCTCGACAAGCTCGCGGTGACAAACCGAGATTACGCCGCCACCTCGCCCGTGACGAAGTCGACGCCGCGTTTTTCCGTCCCAAGTGCGGTGATGATCGCAACCGCCAGGAAGACGATCACCATCACGACGGCCATCGCTTTGGCGTAGTCGGCCTCACCGCCCGGTAGCGGGAACGTGTTCTTCGCGAAGGCACCTTCCATCTGGGCGGCACCGGCGGAGATCAGGTTGCCGAGCTGATAGGTGAAGCCGGGGAACGTCCCGCGCACGTTGCCCGGCGAGAGCTCGTTGAGATGGACGGGGATCACGCCCCACGCCCCCTGCACGAAGAATTGAATGACAAATGCGCCGAGGGCGAGCAGCGCCGTAGTCGGAGCAAACGCCCACAGCGGTATCGCGAGCAGGCCGATCAGCGACGCCGTAATGATCGCGCGCTTGCGGCCCCATCCCTGCGAGAGCGTCCCGAACAGCATCCCGCCGGCGATCGCACCGATGTTGGCGATGATCGCGAGTAGCGTCGTCGTGGTGAAATCGAAGTGGTGTTGGACGCGCAGGAAGGTCGGATAGAGATCCTGCGAGCCGTGCGACATGAAGTTGAACGCAGCCATCAACACGATCGCATAGATGAACAGCCCCGGCGCCTGCAAGAACGAAGTCCAGAGGTTGGACGTCTCACCAATCTTCTGGCTCTTACGCTGCTTCCACGCCGCGGATTCGGGAATCTGCGAACGGATGTAGACGACCAGCAGCGCGGGCGCAGCGCCGATGAAGAACATCCAGCGCCAGCCGAGGTGCGGCAAGACGAAGAAGAACGCGACCGCGGCCAGCAGATAGCCCGTCGCATATCCTTCTTGCAGCAGTCCCGAGAAAAAGCCGCGCGTCTTCGCCGGCATACCCTCGAGCGCAAGTGCGGCGCCGACGCCCCACTCGCCGCCCATCGCGATACCGAACAGTGCGCGCAGTACAAGAAACGTCGTGAAGTTCGGCGAGAAGCCCGTTGCAAATTCGAGCCCCGAATACAAGAGGATGTTGATCATCAACGGACCCTTGCGTCCGAAACGGTCCGCGAGCTGACCGAAGATCAGCGCGCCCAGTGGCCGAAACATCAAGGTTAGCGTGATCGCGCCAAGCACGGCGACGCGATCGACGGTGAACTCTTTGGCGATGTCGGTGATGACGAACGTCACCAAGAAGAAGTCGAACGCATCGAGGGTCCAGCCCAAGAACGCGGCGATAAAAGTGCGGCGCCCGACCGGATCGAGCTGCCGTAGTGCAGAGATCGGATTTACGATAGCCATGGTCGCGCCCTTATGCGTCGAAGGACCCGCAAACTGCGGCAAAATGCACCTAACTGCAACGGGGAAATATGAGCGCGGACAAGACAGTAAGCAACCGGCGGATCCACTACGAGCGCGGCGAACTGGACGAGCGTGCCGTCGCGCGCGACCCGTTCGCGCAGTTCAACAGCTGGTACGGCGAGGCGCTGGGAACCGAAGAGATCGTCGAGCCAAGCGCGATGGCGCTCGCCACGGTCGACGAGCGCAGCCGGCCGTCGCTGCGGATCGTTCTGCTGCGCGGTTTCGACGAGCGGGGCTTCGTGTTTTTCACCAATTACGGAAGCCGCAAAGGTCGCGAACTCGACGCCAGGGGCCGGGCCGCGCTGCTGTTCTACTGGGAGCGGCTCGAGCGCCAGATCCGCATCGAGGGCGTCGCCGAGCGGATTGCCGCGGGCGAATCCGACGCATACTTCGAACGGCGTCCCCGCGGGCATCGACTGAGTGCTTGGGCATCGGCGCAGAGCGCCCCGGTTCCTGACCGCGCATACCTCGAGGCACGCATGCAGGCGGAGGACTTACGCTTCAAAGATGCGGACGTTCCGCGGCCGCCGTTTTGGGGCGGCTACCGCGTGGTTCCGGCCGCGTTCGAGTTTTGGCAGGGGCGCCCGAACCGCGTGCACGATCGGATTGCGTACGTGCGCGCCGGCGCGGAGTGGGCGATCGAGCGGCTCTCGCCGTGAAGCCGGCCGCGTCGACCGTGCTCTCGGTCCCGCTGGCCGGTGCCGGCGGCGAACCGGTCTCGCTTCCCGGCACGCTCGGATCGCATGGTCTCGCTTCGCTACCGCCCAACGAGATCGGTCCCCGCGCACGCTCGCTGCGAACGACCTTGCGGCTCGCGGACGGCACCGCGCGAACCGTCGAACTTTTCGAGGAGCCGCTGCGGACGCTTGCGATCCGGGTTGAGGGCCGGGCGCCGGGGGCGCGGACGCGCGCCGAGATCGTCGCGGCGATTCGCACGATGTTTGCCCTCGACGACAATCTCGCTCCGCTCTACCTTGCGCTCGCGCACGACGCGGAGTTCGCATTCGTCGCCGAGGGTGGTATCGGCCGTATGTTGCGAAGCGTGACCGCGTTCGAGGACGTCGTGCGCACGATCTGCACGACCAATTGCAGTTGGTCCGGCACCGAGCGCATGATCGGCGCACTCGTCGAACATCTCGGCACGCGCACCGCGTCGGCGCCCGCGAGCGGTTGGCAAGGACGAAGCTTCCCGAGCGCGATTGCGATGGCCGAGGCCCCCGAGTCGTTCTATCGCGACGTCGCGCGCGCGGGCTACCGCGGCGCATACCTGCGATCGCTCGCACGAATGGTCGCCGGCGGCGAAATCGATCTCGAAGCGTGGCGCGCCGCATCCCGTGCAGAGCTGCCCGATGCAGAACTCGAACAACTGCTGCTCGCGCTGCCCGGCGTTGGGCCATACGCGGCCGCCCACACGATGATTCTCTTCGGCCGCAATTCGCGCCTGATCTTGGATTCGTGGACCCGGCCGCGCTACGCCGAACTCAAAGGGAAGAAGAAGATCGCGGACCGGACGATCCAACGCCACTTCAAGCGTTACGGCGAGCACGCAGGCCTTGCGTTTTGGCTGTATCTCTGGAAGACGCGGCATCTAGGCCGCGAAGCGCTCTTGGACTAAGGAAGGCCCTCTCGGCGCTTGCCTGGTAACTGCATCGTCGTGCCCCGCCGGAGCGTCCTCGTGATTGGCTCGGGTCCGATCGTGATCGGGCAGGCCGCCGAGTTTGACTACGCCGGCGTTCAGGCGTGCCGTGCGCTGCGCGAGGAAGGCCACCGCGTCGTCCTCGTCAACTCGAATCCCGCGACGATCATGACGGATCCCGAGGTCGCAGACGCCGTCTATCTCGAGCCGCTGACGGTCGCGTCGCTCGAAGCGATCATCGAACGCGAGCGTCCCGATGCACTCTTGCCGACGCTCGGAGGGCAGACCGGCCTCAATCTTGCCGTCGAACTCTCCGAGAGCGGCGTCATCGAACGCTACGGAATCGAACTGCTCGGCACGCCGATCGAAACGATCGTGCTCGCCGAAGACCGAGCGCGTTTCAAGGCAGCGATGCTCGCGATCGGCGAACCCGTTCCGCTGAGCACGATCGTTACCGATGTTGAGGCCGGCGTCGCGTTTGCAAACCAGATGGGTTATCCGCTAGTGATCCGCCCTGCCTACACCCTTGGCGGGACCGGCGGCGGCGTGGTCCGCGACGAAACGGAACTGCGCGAGACCCTTACGGTTGGGCTCGCAGCGTCGCTGATCCACCAGGCGCTCGTGGAGACGAGCCTGCTCGGGTGGAAAGAGATCGAGTACGAAGTCCTGCGTGACCGCGCGAACAACTGCATCGTCGTCTGCAACATGGAGAACATCGACGCGGTCGGCGTCCACACCGGCGACTCGATCGTCGTCGCGCCGTCGCAGACGCTTTCCGATCTCGAATACCAGATGCTGCGCAGCGCGAGCATCAACGTGATCCGCGCGCTCGAGGTGCAAGGCGGCTGCAACATTCAGTTCGCGCTGCACCCGGAGCGCAGCGAGTACATGATCATCGAGGTCAACCCGCGTGTCTCCCGTTCGTCCGCGCTCGCTTCGAAAGCCACCGGCTACCCGATCGCGAAGATCTCGACGAAGATCGCGCTCGGGATGACGCTGGACGAGATCGAGAACCCGGTCACCGGCGTCACCAAGGCGGCCTACGAGCCGACGCTCGACTACGTCGTCGTGAAGATCCCGCGCTGGCCGTTCGACAAGTTTCCGCACGCCGATACGCGTCTGGGCACGCAGATGAAATCGACGGGCGAAGCGATGGGCATCGGGCGCACCTTCGGCGCGGCGCTCGTCAAGGCGTTTCGCGGCCTCGATCTCGGGCGCGAGACGCTCACCGGGACGTCGGTCGAGCGCTGGGACGACGACCAGCTGGAACATGCGATCACCGCGCCGACCCACGAGCGCCTGTTCGCGCTTGCCGAATCGCTGCGGCGTGGAGAAAGCATCGAGCAGCTCGCGCGTTCGTCGTCGATCGATTCGTTTTGGCTCTGGGAGTTCGCCGAGCTTGTCGCGCTCGAAGAGCGCCTGCGCGCGCAGCCCGATTCGGAGGATCTGCGGCGCGCGACCGAACTTGGGTACTCGGAGCGCGGCATCGCGCGGCTCACCGACGCGAACGCGAACGTTTCGTTGTGGAATCAGCCCGCCGAGCGCGCCGCGCAGCGGGCCGCAAGCGTCGCGTTCCGGATGGTCGACACGGCTGCCGCCGAGTTCCCGGCGCGCTCGCCGTACTACTATCTCTCGCCATTCGAACACGACGAGATGCGCCGGCCTCCGCGTGAAGCGATCGTCGTCGTCGGCAGCGGTCCGATCCGGATCGGCCAAGGCATCGAATTCGACTACGGTTGCGTTCACGCGGCGTGGGCGCTGCGCGACGCGGGCCGCTCGGCCGTCGTCGTCAACAATAATCCGGAAACCGTCTCGACCGATTTCGACATCTCGGACGCGCTCGTCTTCGAACCGCCGGGCGCCGACGAGGTGGAGGCGGCGTACGATGCGACTCGCGCGAGCGGCGTCATGCTCGCCTTCGGCGGCCAGACCGCGATCAATCTGGCGGCCGATTTGTCGCGCCGCGGCGTTCGGATCATCGGCAGCGACCGCAAGAGCCTCGACATGGCTGAGGACCGCGAGAAATTCGAAGCGGCTCTGCAGCGGCTCGGCGTCGCGCGTCCTGAGGGCCGCGCGGCGAACTCGTTTCGGCAAGCCCGGACGATCGCACGCGAGCTCGGTTTCCCGGTCCTCGTGCGCCCATCGTATGTGCTCGGCGGCCGCGGGATGGAGATCGTTTATAATGAAGGCCAGCTAGCGAGCTACGTCGAGACAGCCCCCCCGATCACGCCCGGCGCTCCCCTGCTCGTCGACAAGTATCTACGCGGGCTCGAAGTCGAAGTCGACGCCGTTTTTGACGGCACCGACATTCTGGTCCCCGGCATTTTCGAACACATCGAACGCGCCGGCATCCATTCGGGCGACTCGATCTCGGTTTACCCGCCGCAGACGATCGGTCCGGAGATGCAGGCGCGAATCGTCGAAGTAACGAGCGCAATCGCGCGGGAGATCGAAACGCGCGGGCTGATCAACATCCAGTTCGTCATCCACGCGGGCGAGCTCTACATCATCGAAGCCAACCCCCGCGCGAGCCGCACGGTCCCGATCATCTCGAAGGCAACCGGGATCAACCTCGTCGCCGCCGCCACCCGCGTTGCGCTCGGCGAGCGGCTCGCAAATCTTCCGTACGGCACGGGACTGCTGCCGGACGCGCCCTTCGTCGTCGTCAAAGTCCCGGTTTTTTCGTTCGCAAAGATGCGCGGCGTCGAGACGATGCTCGGCCCGGAGATGAAGTCGACGGGTGAGGTGCTCGGCATCGACGACACGTTCGCAGGCGCGCTGCGCAAAGGGTTCATCGCCGCCGGCATTCGCTTGCCCCAGCCCGAGAGCGGACGCCCGAGCCGCATCCTCGTTTCGATCTCCGATGAAGAGAAGAACGAGGCCGTGCCGATCCTGCGGCGTTATGCCGACCTCGGCTTCACCCTGGTCGGCACCGACGGCACGTACGCGCTGCTGCTCGAGCACGGCATCCCGGCCGAGCGCGTCAACAAGATCTCGGACGGCTCGCCCCACGTCCTCGACGCGATCGTGTCGCGTCGCGTCGATCTCGTCATCAACAACGCCGTCGGCCCGCGCGAGATCTCCGACGGGTACCGCATCCGCCGCGCCGCCGTCGAAACTAGCGTCGCCTGCCTCACCAGCCTCGACACCGCCGCCGCCCTCGCCGACGCCCTGGCTTCAGCGGCCGGACCGCCTCGCTCGTTACAGGAGTATCGTTTGCGAGCGAGCGCTGTCGCCACGTAGAACACGGATTCTTTCCAAGCTCGTAAACGTCAGTCCGTATCGTCGATAAGGAACATCCATGCGTTCACGACGCCTCCGATGAGCGCGAGAACGACCGCCGGCACGAGCACATATGCGCCGGCGACGTGACCAGATACCAAAATCGCGCCGGCGGCAAGGACGATCACGGTGGTCACGGTGTTTGGACTGGTGTACTCGAGCAATCGACCGGTTCGCGAGTGCTCCTCATTGCCGGCCTTGTGTTTCGGTCGCGCCGCCAGAACGAGGGCAAGTCCATGTGCGCTTCCTAGTACGAGGATCTCAACCCCAAGAAGCCACGAAGGCTGTCGCGGAGTCACAAGTAAGACTGCGATCAGCAGTGGAAGCATGAACATTATCAGCGTCTGGAGCGCGCCGGCATGCAGCGTCGGATGTTGTGCGATTCGGTCTCGGTTTAGTGACACGGCCACAAATAGAAGCCCGATCAATGCGCCGCTAGCGCCGCCGGCAACCTGTGCGAAGCTACCCCAGTCCGCAAACACGCTCGGAATACTCCTCAAGCGCGACCGCGATGGCGGCCTCCGGCGCGAGCGCAGCGCCCTCGGCGGTCAGCCGTGCGAGTTCGTCTGGTGAGAGTCCGTCACGCAGGAGTGCGGTGAGGCGATTGTAGGTCGTCGTTTCGGTGAACTCGCGCTCGAAGCCCGGTCGCGCAAGCGCAGCATCGGCGTAAGCCTCTAGTGCTGCCGCTCGCGAAAAATCACCGCGAACCGCTGCGACCAGAGCGAGGTGCTCGATTGCGATGCCGACGTCGACTGCACCGGCGTTCGTTGGCGCTTGTAGTTCGATCGCCTCACGAGCTGCCAAGACAGCCCCGGGGAGATCGTCTGCCGCTACGCGATAGCCCGCTAGGTTATTTAGTGCAGTCGCCAATCCACGACGATTTTTTCCCGATCGTAAGGCCGGAAGCATTTCTTCAAAAATGGTGATGGCGAGGCGCGTTTGACCGCGAGCATATTCGCATTCACCCAAGTTGCCGGCTGCGACCGATTCTCCATGAGTGTTTCCGAGTATGCGGTGCGTCTTGCGGAGTTGCTCGTTTATCCGCGCTGCTGATTCGAAATCACCACGAGCGTTGGTCAAGATTGCGCGGACGTAGAGCAGCGCTAGGTCAAGGCTCACCGACGTAACGTGGTACGCTTCGGCCTCGGTTAGGGCGGCATCGGCGTCCTCGAACCTGCTCAAGCGTGTCGCTGCGTTCCCGTAGTGCCGCAACGCCCAAGCAATCGTCTTCGGGTCGCCGTCATCGCGCGCATGCGCTACCGCTTCCGTTGCAACCTCAAGGGCGCGTAGTTTCTGTCCGCTTTCGTTGAGTAAGTAGGCTAAAGCGCCCGAGAGGCGGGCGAGGAGCTGCGATTCGCCTGCGGTGAGAGAGGCAATGTATCGTTCGCAGCGTGTCATGCCCTCAGCATCAAGTCCGAGATCCGACCAGCTCCCACCGATCTCGGCGAGCAGCGCGCCGCCCGCTATGATGTCCGGCCGCACCAACGCGCCGTCTAAGGCAAAGCGCACATCTTCCAACTCCGCTGCAAACGCTTCAACCAATTCGTGCGTGCGGCCCGAGCACTCTGTCCGCGCCCACGTTTCGGCGAAACGCTCGCGGAGATGCGCTAGATGGCGAGTCGCGAGGAGCTCGCGCTCACCAGCATCCGAGAGCTTCTCCAACGCGTAAACCCTTGTGGACTCCAACAGGCGGTAACGCAGCGAATCGCCCTCCGGCTCGGCAAGCACAAGCGACTTGTCGACCAGCGACGCGAGCACGTCGATCGCGTCGAGTTCGTCGAGGTTCTCGCCGCCGCAGACGGCAACCGCTCCCTCCAGCGTGAAGCCGTTGACAAAGATCCCGAGACGACGAAAGACCACACGCTCCCGCTCGTCAAGGAGGTCATGGCTCCAATCGATGAGCGCACGCAAGGTTTGCTGCCGTGGTAAGACATCACGGCTTCCGCCCGTAAGCACCCGGAATCGCTCGTCGAGCCGCTCGCGGAGTTGGCGCGGGCTAAGAATCTTGACGCGCGACGCCGCAAGTTCGATAGCAAGCGGGATGCCGTCGAGCCGCCGGCAGATGTCCGCAACCGTCGCTGCGTTCTCATCGGTGAGCGAAAACGTTTTGTCGGCGCTGAGCGCCCGCTCAACGAAGAGTGCTATCGCTGCCGATCGGATCGCCTGCGATGCATCGAAGCCATCGGCAACACGAGGAACGTCGAGTGACGGCATCCGGTACGTCTCTTCACCCTCAATGCCGAGACCCTGACGGCTCGAAGCGAGGATCCTTATTTTTGGGCATTCCCGCAGAATGGCCGAAATGACGCGTGCGGCAGCTCCAACTACGTGTTCGCAATTATCNNGGGCAGCGTGATGCCCAGCGGCTGCGCTACGGTCGATGGAATGTACTCGCCGCTCGCCAATGGTGCGAGTTCGATAAACCACACCCCGTCGACCGATCCGTCGAGCAGATTGGCCGCAACCTGCAGCGATGTGCGCGTTTTCCCTACGCCGCCGGAGCCTACGAGCGTGACCAGCCGGTGCGCAGCAATGAGCGCAGTGATCGCGGCGACTTCCGTTTCACGGCCGACAAACGATTTGAGCTGCAGCGGCAAGTTCGTCGGAAGTGCGTCGAGCGAACGCAGTGGCGGGAAGTCCGCGACGAGATCAGGTGCGAGCAGTTGGTAGACTTGCTCGGGCCGCGCGAGGTCGCGCAGCCGGTGTTCGCCAAGGTCGCGCAAGGTTGCCTGCGACGGCAGCGCACCCTGCACGAGGTCCGTTGTAACGCCCGAAACAAGCACCTGTCCGCCGTGGCCGATCGCGAGTAAGCGCGCTACGCGATTGACGGCAGGTCCGAAGTAATCACCATCGCGCTCGGAGGCCGTGCCGGTATGAACCGCTGCCCGCACGCGAAGACCATCGACGGCCGTGAAGTCTTCCGCTGCAAGCGCCCCCTGTGCGCCCAGCATCGCCGCAACGGCATCCGCCGGGCGCCAAAAGGCCACGCAGAACGCATCGCCCACCGTCTTGAAGATATGGCCGCCGTGGCTCGTGAACGCCGAGCGCATCAACTCGTCATGACGGCGGACGGCCCGTTCCATTTCGTTCGGGTGCCGTTCCCAGCGCGCGGTGCTGCCTTCAATGTCGGTGAAGGCGAAAGTCACCGTGCCAGTGGGGAGCGCTCCCTGGCGCGCCTCAAAGGGCATTGCGTTCATAGCTGGTCGAATTCGCCACCAGCCACGCGTACCCGCCCCAAGCTCAAGACGGCCGCGCTCCGCCAGGGGCAGGGAGGCTCTCTAGAAACAGGACGTCGTACGAACGGCTTAAACATGAATCGCTTGGAGATGAAGCGCTCGGCGGCGCGAAGAAATTAGCATTCTCGCCGCTCCCGCAGCGTATGCTTTGACTATGTGGCCGCTTTCTGCCCCTTGTTTCACCCTACGGAGAATTTTCACATGATCGGTGACAAAGCGACGGCTCGGACAATCGCTCTTGCCTTGTGCTGCATCTTTTGTTGCAACACTCCCGGAGTGGTCGCGGCGACGCCACGAGGATGCGCTTTTGGTACCAAGGTCTTTAGCCCGTACATGACGGTGGGCATGGTGCGCCGCGGGAAAGCAACGTTTTTCGTTTCCGCTGTTTCGTACGCAGCGATACGAAAAGCGGAGCCGCCCCACGCCTTAGTTGGTCTCTACGCCATTGATGACCACGCCGGCGTGAGGGTGAAGCAGGCGCCCGGAGTTTGGGGCGACCCGTTGCGCGCCATGACTGGCCGCGCCTCGGTCTCCGATATCTTTCTGCCCGTTTTCAAAACAGCGCCGTTGCCCGACTCTCTCATTCTAGCTCCGTGTCAAGAAGTGGACGCCGGGTAAGCCTTAAGCGTTGATTCGTGTTCGCACTCGCCGACGCGAGGACCGCGGACCGCGGCCCAAAAAGTTTGTCCTCTCGTCGAAGCATTGGAGCGTTGTATGGCTCGAAAGTGCGACATCGTCATGAAGGGCGGGATCACGAGCGGTGTGGTTTATCCGGCCGCTGTGGTTGAAATCGCCAAGAAGTTCACTTTTTGTAACGTCGGAGGGACGTCGGCCGGTGCGATCGCGGCGGCGCTAACGGCCGCCGCCGAGCGCCGACGGGCGCGCGACGGGACCACTGCCGGATTCGATCGGATCGGTGCGATTCCGGAATGGCTCGCGAATGAGAATCGGCTGTTCCGCTTGTTCGTGCCGAACGCGGGCACGCGCTCGCTCTTCCGCACGATCGTCAGCCTGTTCGGGAGGCCGCTTTTCCAGCCGGCACTCCTCGCGAAACTGTGTGGGTTGATTTGGGCCTTTCCGATCGCGTCGGTGCTGGGCGCGGTGTGCGGCGTCGCTTTCCTGGTGACCGTAATACGCACGACAGGCATCACGGTGCCATGGCTCTTTTGGCTGGCGATTTTGCTCGCGAGCGTGACGGTCTTCGCCGGGACGGCGCTTGCCGTTGGAATCGCGCTATGCCGCGACGTGCTGCGCCGGCTGCCGGCAAACTTCTACGGCCTGGTCACTGGGATCGACGACGCGGATCGCGCAAGCGAGCTCGCCCTTTGCACGTGGCTGGCGAGCGAGCTCGAGCTTACGGCCGGCCTCGATTCCGGAAAGGTTCCGTTATCGTTCGGTATGCTCTGGGACGCAAAACGCGACCCGATGCTTCCCGGGCTCGATAAGATGCCGGAGCAGCCCGACGTGAACTTGGAAATGATCGCGACGTGCGCGACCTGGGGGCGCCCGTACACCTTTCCGGTCACGGTCGAGTCGTTCTTCTTTGACCCGGCCGAACTACGGCGGTTCTTCCCGGACTATATTGTCGAGTGGATGGTGGAGCGAAAGCGTGCTCCGCGAGACGATCGCGAGGCCGCGCACTTCAAGTCGTACGAGCCGCGCCTTCCCCTTCCGTTGTCGGGCGATCTTCCCGTTCTATTCGTAACCCGCATGAGCCTAGCGTTCCCCGTTCTGCTTAGCGCCGTTCCACTGTGGGCGCCCGACTACACGCGTCCGTTAGCGAAGGGCGCGAACCCAACGCTCGAGCGGTGCTGGTTCACGGACGGCGGGATCTCGAGCAATTTTCCGGTAACACTCTTTGACTCTCCCTTGCCGCGCTGGCCGACCTTCGCGATCAATCTCGCGTCGTTTCCCCCGTGGCGTGCGCGTGACCCCGACGATGAGTCGAAAAACGTCTACATGCCGGCGAACAATAGCGCCGCACGCCTGTTGCCGTTCATTCCGTTCACCGGCATGCTTGGATTTTTGTCCGCGATCGGCAACGCCATGCAGAACTGGAACGATAACACACAAAGTGTGCTGCCCGGATATCGCGACCGCATCGTCACCGTTTTCTTAGACTCCGACGAGGGCGGCTTGAATCTCGACATGCCGCCCGACATTCTCGCCCGGCTGCGCGCGCGTGGCGCCGCGGCGGGAGCGCTCATTGCCGGGCGCTTTGAAGCGCCGAGCGTCCTTGGCCCGGAGACGAATGCAATGAACTGGGAGAACCATCGCTGGCTTCGATTCCGAAGCACGATGGGAGCATTGCGGGACTACCTCACTCACTTCAAAACGGCGATGACCGAGCCCGAATTGCCCGACGTTTCGTACGACGCACTGATCTTAGCGACAGACGGGCTGCCGACGAAGCACTACCCGGTCGAGCCTGCTGAACGCACGGCGGTATCACAGGTCACCCAAGAGCTCACGAAGGATGGGACGACGATCGAGTCGATGCCCGGCGTCGACAACGAGTTGCCGAAACCGTCAGCGCGACTGGTCGTGCGGGGAAGTCAGCAAAGCTGATCCGGCGAAACCTTGAGGGCTGCATCCGAGGCATCCCCGAGGTATTCTTCGAAGTCTGCATCATCTTAACTCGCCCTTCAATGGAGGCTTTTACATTTATGTCCAGTGATGCGAATGTGGCCCTCATCCAAGGCGCCTACGCCGATTTTCAGACCGGAAACATCTCCTCGTTGCTCGAGCGGCTCAGCGACGACGTGTCGTGGTACAATCCCTCACCGCCGGAGATCGTGCCCCAAGGCGGTCTGCGCAAAGGAAAAGCCGCCGTCGCCGATTTCTTCGCGATCCTGGCGCGCGATCTCGAATTCACCAAATTCGACCCGCATCAGTTCATTGCGTCCGACGACAGCGTCGTCGCGCGCGTGAGCTACGCCGCCACCCTGCGCTCGACCGGTGTTAACATCGCCGAGGAGTCCGCGATGTTCTTCCGTCTTCGCGATGGGAAGATTGCGGAGTTTCGCGAGTACGTCGATACGCGCCCCGTCGTTGCCGCGTACGCCGCCCAGCCGGCCGGCGCACGCCGCTAAAAGATCCGATTCTTTCACAATTGACGCAGCCGGTGCGCATCCTCGCGACGCGCATCGAGCTCGAACGGCATTGCGGCTGGAGCCGCGCGCGGCTCGAAGCACATCAGCGGCGTTCGAGCGAGCGGCTCCGGCGTTTCGCCTACCGCCGCTCGCGGTTCTACCGCAAGTTCCACGCCGGGATGGAGCGCCGTCCCTTCGCGGAGCTTCCGATCCTCACGAAAGCCCGGATGATGGAGAACTTCGACGATCTCGTCACGGATCGCCGCATCAGGCTAGCCGAGATCGAAGAGTTCCTCCATCTCGCGGGGGCGCCGCTCTTTCGCAATCGTTACCTCGTGCTCGCAACCTCGGGAAGTACCGGGCTTCGCGGGATATTCGTGTTCGACGAAGGCGAATGGATCCGGGCGCTCGCCTCGATCACCCGGCCGATGGGCTGGGCGGGTGTCGCACAGAATCCGCTGCGCCCGCATCGCATGGCGATGGTCGCCTCGACCGTTCCCTGGCACTACTCGGCGCGGGTCAGTCAGTCGCTCTCGACGCCGCTGATTCCGGCTTTGCGGCTCGATGCGACCGAACCGCTCGAAACGATCGTTCGCCGGTTGAACGACTGGCAGCCGCAGATACTGGCTGCGTATCCCTCGCTCTTGCGTCAGCTCGCGGACGAGCAACTCGCGGGCCGCTTGCAGATCGCGCTTCGCAACGTCGCGACCAGCGCCGAAGTGCTGAGCGACGAAACGCGCCGGCGCGTCTCGTTGGCGTGGGGCGTCCACGTGTACGACACGTACGGCGCTACCGAATACGCGCCGATTGCGGCAGAATGCGCGTATCATCGCAGGCACTTGGTGGAAGATGCCGCACTGATCGAGATCGTCGATGATCGCGGGCGCCCCGTCGCGCCGGGGGAAAGCGGCGAACGCGTACTCCTCACCGTGTTCGATCGCTTCACCCAGCCGCTGATTCGTTACGAAATCAGCGACATGGTTCGCCCGCTTGAAGGAGCGTGCGAGTGCGGGCGGCCGTTCCGCATCATCGAAGGCATCGACGGGCGCGTCGAGGACGTGCTGTACTTTCCCGCGCGGGACGGTTCCCCCGATCGCGTGGGCGTCCACCCGAATGTCTTCCACGAGGTATTCGAGACAGTGCCCGCCTCGGGTTGGCAGGTACTCCAGGACGGCGAAACGCTGCGCGTCGCGCTGGCCGGGCTGTCCCCCGAAGTCTCATGCGAGCGACTTGAAACCACGCTGCGACGGCGGCTCGAGGGGCAGGCCATCGTTGTCCCGCAACTCAGCGTCGAACGCGTGCCTGCCCTGCAACGCGGCCCCACCGGTAAGGCGCCGCTCGTCAGCAAGATACAACGATAGGCGGACGGAGCGCGTCGTTCGTGTTATGCCGGGACCGGCTCCGCTGCGAAATGATCAGGGAGCGCAAGGCATCGGGGGTGACGACACCGCCCGCGTTGCGAATGACGTGCGACTCGCCCTCCTGCAAGCCAAGGATGCGGTAGACGTCGAGGCGCGCGTCCATGCAGGCGACGACGGCGACGTGCTTCGAGGGCGGCAACGGTAACGCACCACGGCCGTCGTTGCTCCGGTAGTTTCTGTTATTGGCCAGATATTGCTCGGTGACGCTCACGGATTTGNNNNCCACCGGGAAGCGACGGAGCAACCAGTCGAAGAAGGTCTCGTGCCACAACGTGCTCGCGCCCTCTTGGCAGTGCTCGGCGCCGCCTGACGCGCGATCGTAGATCGCTTTCTCGACGGAACGTGCGCCGGTGAGGGCGTCGACGTACGCCGACGCTTGCGCGACGGGAACAAATGCATCTTCCGTCCCGGCGAGAACGAGTACATCGCAGGAAATCTGACCTGCGACGTCTGCCAAACGGTAGGCCGAAGTGACATCGAGAATTTCTTCGAGGGTTTGCACGCCGAAGGTCCAGCGCACGCTTTCGATGAGCCCGGAGACGCCCGAGCTCCCCGATGTCGCACGATCCCGCGCCAACGTGATGAAGTGCCGCGCGATATCGGGAAGGTCGTAGAGCACATCAAACGATACGACCCCGTCGATTCTCGGTTCGAAGGCAGCCGCGCGCGGTGCGAGGTACCCGCCCATGCTCATTCCGATGAGCACGATCGAAGCCGGCTTCGCGTGAGTACCGAGGTAGGCGTCGAACACCGCCGCATTCGGCTTCTCCCATTCCGGCGTAAAGAAGAGTCCATGCTCGCGCAGGGCCGCACCCTGCCCGGGACCCTCGTACGTAAGCACTCCGTAGCCGCGTCGATACGCCGCCGGCACGAGCGCGAAGTAAAGCTCTTCTAGGGTCGAATCTTCGCCGCCAACGAAGACGATGAGCGGCTTGGTTTCCCACCCGGCCGGACCCGGGTAGAAAATCGCGCGCAGCGCGCCTTTCTCGTAGGGCACGCTCGTCCGCTCGTGACCGATGCCGAGCGCCCGCAAGCCACGATCAAAGGCATCGATTTGCGAGGTCCAGGCCGATGGGCGCCGGATATCTTCCGGCTTTAAGAGGAACTCAGCCGTGCGCCAATAGTTATGTGCGCGTAGGTACGCGAGTCCCTTGCTGACAGGATCGCGCGTTGCCTCCGCGCGAGCGATGTTGCGCTTTGCCGTGGCGGCCCAGGCGTCATACCAGCCGCCGGCGTCGCCACCGTGAATCACGCCGATGGTCTCGAGTATCTCGGTTACGTCCGCGCCGCCGTTTGCAACCTCATTGAGTACACGCAGCGCCTGGAAGTGGTATTCCGGATCGGCGAAGAGGCGGCGATTTCCAAGGGAACCGTTCGAGCCGTTCATCACGACATCGCTTCCCAGCGTTCGTACGCGGCTTCGACGGCGTCTCGTGCCGCTTGGAGATCTCGCTCGAGCCGCTGGACGAGCGCGCGGTCTTCGTAAATCGCGGGGTCCGTGAACTCACGCTCGAGCCGCGCACGCTCTTCGTCGAGCCGGGCGACTTCACGCTCGCACGCGGCAAGCTCGCGTGCGCGCCGCTCGCGCGCGAGCCGCTCTTCGCGCTCGAGGATGGCGGGACTCGGCAGTTTGGCGGTGACGGCCGGTTCGGGTTGCTCCGAGCGATGCTCGCGTTGCAGCGCTTCGAAGCGCTCGTAGCCGTTCTCGATCGTGGTCGAGCGCCCGTCGCGCAGCCAGATGACGCGTTCGGCCAAACGCCGCAACAGATAGCGATCGTGCGAAACCACGATCATCGCACCGCCGTATGCGGCGAGCACGGTTTCGAGCGCCTCTCGGCTCGCGATGTCGAGATCGTTGGTCGGCTCGTCCAGAAACAGCAAGTCGGCCGAGCGCGCCATCAGCCGAGCCAACATGATGCGTCGCCGCTCCCCGCCCGAGAACGCCTCGACCGGCTTGTCGCCGGCGTCGCCGCCGAGGCCGAGACGCCCCAAGAGCGAGCGCGCTTCTTCGGGCACGATCGTCGCGCCGTCGAGCACCGCCTCGACCGCACTGCATCCCCGCGGCAACTCATCGGCCGCATCCTGCGAAAAGTAGGCGGTGGTCATCCCGGGCATCAGCTTGACGCTACCGGCGTCGGGAGCGCGGCGGCCCGCGAGCACCGACAGGAGCGTCGACTTGCCCGCGCCGTTCGGCCCGACGACGGCGATCCGATCGCCCCGCGCGACGGCGACGTCGAGGTGTTCGAACAGCGGTTGCGCGTACGCGACGCGCAGGCCGCGCGCGACCAGGGCCATTCCGCTCGTCGCGCGCCGCGCCGCTTCGAGCTTCACTGCGATCGTTCGCTGCGAGGTCNNTCGGCGCTTCGACGCGCTCGAGTTTTGCGAGCTGCTTCTCGCGGCTGCGCACCTGCGCATAGTTGTGCGAACCGTGCGTGCGCAGCTCCGCGACCACGGCTTTGCGCCGCTTTTCCTCATCACGAAAACGATCGTATTCCCGCTCTGCGAGTTCCCGCCGCAACGCCTTCTCTTCAACGTACGCGCCGTAGGCGCGGCCTTGCGGCACCTCGTAGCGCTCGAGCGTACCGCCGTCCAGTTCCCAGATCTCGTTTGCGATGCGATCTAAGAAATAGCGATCGTGCGAGACGACCAACGTCGCGCGCGGGTCCTCGATCAGAAATTCCTCGAGCCAACGGACGGTCTCGAGATCGAGATGATTGGTCGGTTCGTCGAGAACCAAATAATCCGGCTCTTCGAGCAACAGGCGCGCGAGGGCGGCACGCGTGCGTTGCCCGCCGGAGAATGCGCTCGTCGGGCGATCGAGGTCGGCTTGCGAAAAACCGAACGCCGCCAGCATCGAACGTAGCCGGCGGTCGTGGCCGGCGCCGCCGTGGAGGTCGAACGTCTCCCGTGCCTCGCCGTAAGCGGCCAAGATGCGTTCTTCTTCGGCGGCGTCGCCCGCCTCAGCGGCGGCGCTGAGACGCGCTTCGAGGTCGCGCACGCGGGCCTCGAGTTCGTGGGCGAAGGCGAACGCGCGCGCCAGCAACGCACCCAACGTCTGCGTGGGCTCTTCGGCGGCAGCCTGGCTCAGGTAGCCGACGCGCGCGCCACGCCGCCGCACCACGCTGCCGGCGTCGGGTTCGTCGCAGCCCGCCAGAATCCGCACGAGCGATGACTTCCCCGCTCCGTTTGGACCGACGAGCCCGACTTTGCCGCCCTCGCGCAACACGCCGTCGAGCCCGGCGAAGATCGCACGCGAGCCGTAGTGACGCTCGAGGCCCGAGAACCGAATCCACTCCACGCTCAACGGTTTCGACCCCGACCGGTACGCTGCCCGCGCGCGAACGCGTCACGGTGTGACTCGGCTCGACAACTAAAACGACGTGCGTTCGAGTGGAAGGGTTGCCGCCGACAGCGCCTGTGCCGCAGCGCTGAAGTTCAGGAGTGCGCTTTGCGTCTGTGCAACGGCGGCGCCGGCGGGCGCCTTGAGAGCCTTGACCAGCGAGGCATTGAGTGCGGAAAGACTCGACAACACCGCGGCCGGGTCAGCGGCTCGCAGCGCCTCGTCGCGCTCCGAAACGGCGTGCAGGTGCGCGAGGATGCTGTCGCGGCCGGGGAACGTCGCGCCGTCGGTCGACGGGTCGTCGACGATCGGCGCCGCGTTAGACGGAACGAGCGGTTCGTAGCAGCGTGGGATCGGGATCGGCGACGGAGCGGACTGCGTGGCGTTGGACTCCGTTGCTCGACGAATCGTCTGGTACACGCTCAGCCACTGCGCGCCGTCGAGACGCGATTCGGCGAGCGCTCGCGCGCGCCACTGGGTGACGTCGGCGGACAGGATCGCAAGGAGTTTTAGAATCGTCGGGGTCGCCCCGAGCGCTACCTCGCGTGCGTCGTCCGCGCTTCGCGCGCCGGCCATTTGCGCGGCGACCGGCGTCAGCTTCGAAGCGAGATCCTCGATGAAGAGATCGCCCGGCGCATGCGCGTTTGCGGCGACGTTCAGCTGGAGGACGGCCCGTTGAAGTTCGGCCGTTGCGACTTCCGAATCGATGCGCGGTTTGGCGGCGACGAAAGACGCGAGAGCGACGTCGTACGCGGCGAGCGTTTCGATCAGATGCGCGCGCTGCGCGATCGACGACTCGCCGAGCGCCGGGTTCGCGAGCGGGGTCGAGCGGCTCCCAACGCTGTTGTCCGTCTTCAGGCAACGCTGACCGGCGCCGATCGGCTGCGTCGGGTCGAGAAGCGCGCCCGCAATATACGCATCGACCGCCGAGGCGTTGATCGTGCGATACGTTGCACCGAGCGATGCAGCGGCGAGGGTGACTGCTTCCGGTGGGGATACGCTCGCCGCGGTTTGTGCGTTGCCGTCGCAGGCCGCAAGGAGACACACAAAAAGGCTGAGGCTCGCGGCGAAGCGGCGTGCGCGTTTCAACCCACGGGCCAACCCATCTGCCGGCAGATAAAGATCGCGGCTTGGCCGCGGGTCATGGGCCCGCTCGGCCAGTCCAAGGACTTCCCAAGTCGCTCGCTCAGGGTCTGTTGGTCCGTCGCAGAGATGGCACCGGACGGGTCGAACGTCAATCCCGCTTCGCCCGAAAAGACGCCGTTGACGCCGCAGAGATGGACGGCCGCATAGGTTTGCGGATCGTTCTCGAACGAGACGTCGCTCCACCAGAAGATCGGCGTTCCGCGCGCGAGCAGCCGGTATTGATACGATCTTGTGCGATCGGCGTTGCCGACGACGTCCTTCGGTTTGACGCCTTGGGTCGTGCAGAACGCGGCAAGGGTTCCGGCCGCCTCGCCGATCGCCCATTCAACCGGATGCACGCGGTATGCGCCCGACGTCAAGTGCGTTGCGCCGATGTTCTTACACGACGCGACGAAGTTGTCGAGCTGTTTGGGGACGAGCGCCCCGAGCGGCACCTGAAAACGCAGGTTGGCAAAACCGTGCCACGGCGTTCCATACGTGGAGGGATGAACGTCGACGGCATACCAGCCGATGCCACACGAGTCCGTGAAGTTGCGCGCACGCGGTGTGTTGTTGGGGAAGCTGCTTGCGGCGATATCTTGCTGCACGACACGCGTCATCGCGTCGATGCGGCGCGACTCGCGGATGTAGGCCTGCGGTGCGCACCCATCGGCGGTGCCGAATGCATCGGTTCGGACCATCAGGTTTGGGTATCCGTTGCCGTTACCGTCGTCGCGTTCGCACTGCGTCTGAAGCCAATAGGCAAAAGCAATCGAGACGTCGCGCGCCGCGGCATAGACGGCAGCGTCCTTCGCCGCATTCCCGGTGGGCAGCGTCGCGCTTTGGTAGTCGTTGCTGCCGACATTGAGCGTCGTGCGGTTGTTGGCATAAGGCGCGCCGGCGAAATTACGTGAGTCGACGTATTGCCGATAGCCAAAGAGCGTTTCGGATCCGCCGGGGAGCACGGTGAGGACGCCGCGGATGTCGCCCTCGGTGACCCTGAAGCTTTGCGCCCGCGCGATGTCGTCATAATTCGCAGGCTTGGGAAGGACGTGGTTTTCGCCGCTGGGCCTATTCTCAAGCGCAATCGGCACCGTTATCGGCTGAATCCATTCCGGATGCGCGACGGGCGGAGCATCGGGCTCGTTCGTGTCGGACTGGGCCTCCGCCCCGATCTTCCAGGGAATACCGGCGAGCGGCAGCAGGTCACCGAGGTCGGTTGCGTCGAGAAACACGCCCGCTGAATAGCTATCGCCCGCACTCGTCATGACGCTCGTAACCGAGCCGTTCTGCACGTTAACCTTCGTGACGCTCGTCCCCAACCGCAGATCGAGCCGCGCCGCGAGCGCCGCGACCTGTGCCTTTAACACCTGATGCGTGACGGTCGGGTCGACCGAGAACGGGAAGCTCGGTTCCGCAAATCCCGGATTGAAGTATTGGCTGTTCTGTCCGAACGTAGAAAGCGGTGCATTCTCTCGGAACCAAGCGCGAATCGCATGGCGGACGTCCCGGTACGATTTCGGGCTGCCCGTCGTCTCGATGAGATCGACGCCGGCTTCGTCCCAACGTGTGACACCCTGCGAAGTAGCCTGACCGCCGATCCACTGGCTCGATTCGAGCAGCGCGACGCGAACCTTCGGGTCGGCCGCCGCCGCGAGCGCGGCCGCAACGCCGCCGAAGCTCGCGCCGACGACGACGACGTCGTATCGTAATGCTGACATGCGCGGATTATGACACGTCCGTCGGCCCGCTGTAAACGCAGACTTTCCGAACCGGGAACGCGCAACGCGGCCGCCCAATATTCGTTCCAGGAGGTGTCACATGCCGGCGACTGTTAGTCTCGGTTCAACCGGTGGCGATGTTAAACGCGTGCAACGTGGGCTTGCGCGTCAACTTCTTTGGAATCCCTTCGGCCCCATTACCGGCGTCTTCGACGCGAGTCTTCAGACCTCGGTCGAAAACTTTCAGCAGGCTATGGGTCTAACGGTCGACGGCATCGTCGGACCGGCGACCTGGGCGAAACTGCCCGCATACACGGAAGGCTCCCCCGAATTGAAGCTTGGGTCTACCGGCCCCGTCGTTGCGTGGCTCCAGCAGTTTTTAACCGGAACCGGCATCCCGCTGCAATTCACGCCCTACGCGGGCCCGATCGATGGGATTTTCGGACCAGATACGGAGGCCGTGGTGCGGGCGCTTCAAACGTGGGCGGGTCTTACCGTCGACGGCGTCGTCGGCGATGACACCTGGTTCGCATGGATGACTCCCGGTACCGCGCAACAGCTCAAGCTCGAGGACGCCTGCGGTCTGCTCAAAGGGCTGCTGTAGCAGGTCCGGTTACGTGTTGTTCCGTGCGATCGCGTTGCCCGGATAGCGCTGCCGTTTCTTTCGTTTGACGGTCACGGCTCCCGGGTACTTCACCGGTAATGCAAGGGATCATGACGTTCGCATCGATCGAGGAGGCCGTGAAGTTCGGATTCACGGTTTGCGACTGGACGTCGAACGCGGTCGTTGTGCGGAAACGTACACCAGGCGGATGGATGAATGCCCTGGTGCCGCACCGCCGCTAACCGCTGCCAAATCCGTCCGCCGCAATCTGATCGTGGCCCCGCTGTAACAAGCGGGTTTTCGTTGTACGGCGTTGCCAAGGTCGGAGCTGAGCGCTGAGGAAGATTGACAATATACTTTGTCAGATACTATATTGACAGTACTGTTTGTAGAGTTGACGTTAGGAAGGAGCCCGTCCGATCGACCAGCTTGAGGCGCCACGGAGCGCACCCCCACGCACCGAGCATTTTGACGTCCTCGTCGTCGGCGCCGGCCTCTCGGGCATCACCGCAGGCTATTACCTGCAGACGACTTGTCCGCGCAAGAGCTTCGCCATTTTGGAAGCGCGCGAAAGGGTCGGCGGAACGTGGGACCTTTTTCGCTATCCGGGCATTCGCTCGGACTCCGATATGTACACGCTCGGCTACAGCTTTCGCCCGTGGGCGGGCGCAAAGTCGATCGCCGACGGTGCTTCGATTGCGACCTACATCGGCGAGACCGCGCGCGAGTTCGGAATCGATCGGAAGATCCGCTTCGGTCAGCGCGCGATCCGCGCTTCGTGGTCGTCATCCGACGCACGCTGGGCGCTCGAGGTTGAAATCGGCGCCGACAAAACGATCGTTAGCTATAAGTGCTCGTTTCTCTTCATGTGCAGCGGCTACTACGAGTACGCCGAGGGCTATACGCCCGAGTGGCCGGGTTTCGCGCGCTTCGGCGGCCAAATCGTCCACCCGCAGAAGTGGCCCGAAAATCTCGATTATGCCGGGCGCCGAGTCGTCATCATCGGAAGCGGCGCGACGGCCGTAACGCTCGCCCCCGCGATGGCACAAAACGCCGCGCACGTCACGATCCTGCAGCGCTCGCCTACGTATATCATCTCGCTTCCGTCCGAGGATCCGGTCGCGAAATGGCTTCTGCCGCGCCTGCCGCGCAAGCTTGGCGCGAGCCTGCTGCGGTGGAAGTGGGTGCTGACGAGCATGCTCTTCTACCAGCTTTCACGGCGGCGTCCCGCTCGCGTAAAGAACGCGCTCCTGAGCGGTGTGCGGGCGCACCTCGGGCCCGATTACGATGTCGCGACGCATTTCACCCCGGCCTACAATCCGTGGGATCAGCGCTTGTGCATGGTGCCGGACGCGGACTTGTTCGAAGCGATCCGTTCGGGCCGCACTTCGGTTGTGACCGACCAAATCGAAAACTTCACCGAGACGGGCATCCATCTTCGCTCGGGCAAGGACCTCGACGCGGACGTCGTGGTGACGGCGACGGGTCTCAAAGTGGGACTGATGGGCGGCATGAAGATCGACATCGACGGCGTCCCCGTCGATATCGGCAAGACGTTGAACTACAACGGCATGATGTTCAGCGGCGTCCCGAACTTGGCACTGGCCTTCGGCTATTCGAATGCATCGTGGACGCTGAAATGCGAGCTCACCGCAAAATACGCCTGTCGCCTCTTGAACTACATGGACGCGAACGGCTACGCTGCGTGCACCCCGCGGCACGACCCCGCGGTTGCCGCCTCGCCGATCTTTCCGCTATCGTCCGGATACATACAACGTGCTGAAGGCATTTTGCCGAAGCAGGGCTCGCGCAAGCCGTGGAAGGTGTACCAGAACTATCTCCTCGACTTGCTAGCGCTGCGCTTCGGCAAACTCACCAACCCATCAATGCAGTTCACAAAACGCGGCGGCAAGTCCGGGCGCGACGCGACGCCGTCTGAGCCTGTCCCCTCGCTGTCACGCTGAGCTTGTCGAAGCGCCGACGGGACATCGCCACGCGCCGTCGGCCCTTCGACTGCGCGCCNNTCAGGGTGACACGGCCTACTTGCCGACGTGGACTCGCATTGAGGCGCGGAAGGTGCGGGTTGCTGCTGGGATCAGGTATGTTGAGTAGGAACCTTGCTCGACTTTTCCGGTTGGTGAGGTGTAGTTTCCGACGGCGGGGACGCCGAGGTTCGGCGCGGCGAGATAGTTGTAGGAATTGGTGTTGAGCAGATTCTGCACCGAGATGCTTAGGTCGACGCCTTCATGGATCGGCTGACGGAACTGGAAATCCAAAACCGCGAACGGCGGCTGATAGTACGAGTTGTTCTTGCCCTCGTAATCGACGCCTAGAGCGACGTACGTGAGCGTGTTGAGCGTGAAGTTGAACTGCGCGTAGCCTTTGAGGTAGGGGATGCACGTTGCGAGTCCCGGGGTAAATGCTCCGTTGCCGCAAACTTGCACGTTGTCTGCCGGCAAGGTCGGCGTCGGGGGCGGCTCGCCTGCCGTCTGGGCGGCGAACGCTCCCGGCGGGATGCCGCTGAGGATCGAACGATCCGCCGTTATGGCGACGTTGTAACCGAAGCCGCGGGGCGGAGCGTGCGCGTATTTCAGCGTGATCAGCTGGGCCTCGAGCCGAGCGACGTTGGTCGGGGTGAAGATTCCGAGAATCGCGGGTGCGCCGTTGAAAATGACGTTTTCGGAGTTCGTAAGCTGTTGGAAGACGTTATGAACGATCGTGTCTTGCAAGTCGAGGCTTAGCACGGAATTGTTTGGGAAGCGGTGATCGGCCCCGAGGTCGTACTCCGAACTGTACTCCGGTTGAAGGTTGGGATTCTTTTCCGTCACGATACCCGCGGTATAAAGGAACGCGGGCGGCTGTGGAGCGGCGGGCCCCGAGACGTCGCCGATAAAGGGAAACGTCTCGGAGGTACCCCAGGCGCCGCGTAGCGACGTATTGGCGTCGTATCGATACGTGAGCGCCAGATGCGGGTCCATTCGCGCGACGGTCCGATCGAGACCGGACTCGCCGGTCACCGTTGCCACGCCGCCGACGAGCGTGATGACCGGCTTTTCGCCGACCGCCGTCCAATCGGTATTGTAGAGCCCAAAATTCAGATTGAGTTTTGGAAGCGGCGAGACCGCGCCGGTCAGGGAGAAGGTGGAATAGCGCGTGGCGGAGCCCGCCGGCACTTGGAAGTTCGCGGGCGCATTGGCGTATGCGAACGTACTCTGGCCGTGGAAGTCATACGTGAGATCGAGGAAGCCGTTTCCGCCCTGTATGGGCTGCACGGCGGAGAAGGTCGAGCCGTACAGCTTATCTTGTTCGTACGTGCTGTAGGGGTACTGATAACACTCTTCCTGATTGGCGACCGCATTAACCGTGTTCTTCGGGCTATTGATCTGGTCGTAGGCATAGATGTTACCGGTCGGACATGCTGTGGTCTCGAAATAATTTGGACTCGCGAGGCCCGTGCTCGGAATCGGTTGACCGGGCGCGAGCGACGGCGGTCCCGAATTGCACGGCAGCGTTGGGGTCATCACGTAGCATGAGTTCGTAGGGACATTGGGCCCGGCATAAGGCGGCCCGAAGAACGCGGGATAGCCGCCTTCGCCTAACCCGATGTAAGTCTCGGGCTCGATCGTTCCAATGTACGGGCGTACGAGGAAGGTCGTCGACCCGAGCGACGTGCGGAATTGTGCGTCGTAGAGCTGCTGCTGGCTTACGATTTCCGTGCCCGGGAACCAATAGAAGCCGTTGATGACATGACCGATCAAACCGGCGTCGGCGGGGTTCGTGCACTCGAGCGTCCCGGGAACGCATCCTTCAACCAAGGTCGGGCCGTACGAGGCGCCCCAGGCCGACCCCTGAGGAGAGAAGCCGCCGTACGACCCGAGAAAGCCGACGTCGAACGACGTCGTAGGCGAGAAGTCGTAGCGTAGCTTGTAGAGCTGGGCGCGCGTAAAGAGCGAACCGCTGAAATCGCCGCAGAACGCTACGGCGCCGGCTGAATTCTTATTGATCGTAGTGGCATAGTCCGAATCGTAGACGTCGCATTCGCGCTTGCCGAAGTACGGGCCGTTGCTGCCTTGCGTGCCGCCGCCGACCACGTAATCGAGTTTTCCGACGGAGCCCGTAATGACCCCGGTCGTGTACTGCGAAGCGTAGTTGTCGACCCCTTGGGTAAAATCGAACGTTTGCTTCTTCGTGAACGGAATCGTCTGCAGGTTAACCGTCCCGGCGACGGCGATGTTCGCGAACGGCGTCGTGTTGCCGGGCCCCGATTGGGTCTCCACGCCGCCGATCATGTAGGACGGAAAATACTGCGTGAGCCAGACGCCATATTGACCGAGCGCAAGCGGATGTCCGTCGATAAGCACTTGCGTCTCGTACGGCTGCAAGCCCCCGACCACAATCGACGTATCCGCTTGCGTGCCGAGTTTTTCGATGACGAGGTCGGGAATGCGCTGCAGGACGTCGTTGATCTGAGGATTTGCAACTTGCGTGAACGTCGCACCGCTGATGTAACTCTGGGTCGCGGCGCCGGTGTTGATCGTTGCTGCGCCGTGTCCCGTGGCGGTCACCGAGCCGATGACGCGCAAACTCGTTAGGCTCTCTTCGGAGATCGTCACGGTTAATGGCACCGAACTACCCGCGAGCACCGCGACGTCGGGCGTCGAGGCCGTGTTGTAACCGACCTTGGTCACGCGAATCTGGTAAATGCCGGGCGGCACGGTGAGCGAAAACGCGCCCGCGCTATCCGTCGTCGCGGTCGCACGGGTCGGGCCGCTCGCGGTGACAGTCGCCCCCGCAACGGGTGTTCCGGCGACTGATTTAACGGTGCCCGTGATCGTTGCGGTGTCGGCCGCAATCGCGGGGACGGAAACCGCCAGGAGCATGCCCCAAAGGACCGCTCCGACTGCGGAACGACGTGCCCATCGCAGAAGATGCATCATACCTCTTATATGGGACTTCAGCCCTAGCCCCACGACAGCAACGGACGCCGGCGCGTTACCGGCGTGTACATCGCTCGATGGTAGAGGCCCAGATTTCCTGCGTCATTCGACATTTGGTCAGGCTGGGCTCGGGCCGCCGTTCGCTATTCGAGCAGGGGTCTCGGGTTCTGTGCAATTTACACGAAGCCGCGGGCAGGAAACTCCTTCGGGCGCTGGAGCCAATTCCCCGACGCATATCGCGCCCGGCCGTCGACCGCGTGAAGCGTGTACGCATGGCGCGAGACCGGCGAGCGGTTCGGTGCGCTGTAATGCGGCAGCAATCCGTGGAAGACGACGAGCGTTCCGGACTCGACCTCGATCGGCACCGCGCCGCCTGAAGGCCACGGCGCCGGATCCAGCCGCTCGAGGTGCGGGCCGGCGTTACCGACCGAGAAGCGTTCTCGTAACGGCCCGCGGTGACCGCCGGGTTCCACCCAGAGACAGCCGTTATTCCGGTCGGCGCGTTCGAGCGCGAACCAGAAGGTCGTCACCGTTTCGGGCTCGGTCGCAAAGTACGTCGCGTCTTGATGCCAGCCGACCTCGCCGCCGATGTGCGGCTGCTTGAAGATGTACATCGACTGGTACACGCGCGGCTCCGCGAGCCCGAGCGCGCGAACGACGGCATCGAGCGCTTCACCGTGCGAGAAAGCTTCGAACACGGGATCGAGGTCGTGCATGGCGTGACCGATCTTGTTGATCGAGAGCGCCTTGGGTTGCCGGAGCGCACCGTGCTCGTCGAAGGCTTCCTCTTCGAAAAAACAGCGGATCGTGGTTCCGGACCCAAGGAAGTAGTCGTCGTTCTTCGTCGACTCGTCGCGCGTGCTGAAGATGCCGCTCGCCTTGGCCGGGTCGAACGCGTCGACGATTTCCGCGGCGCGCGCGCGAAGGGCCGCGATCTCGCCCGCAGCCTTGAAACCCGGAATGACGGCGAAGCCGTCGCGCACGAAGCGCTCCGCGTCCACGCCGGTCCGCGACGTGGTCACGCTCCGGCCGCCACCGCCGGCGTCAGCGCATCGATCTCCGCGTTCCAGCGAGCGAGCCACTCGCGTTTGGTCTCGGGATCGAGCCAGGACGCGCGCAAGCCGTTGAGCGAGAGCGTCTTCATTTGCTCCGGCGTCCGATCCATCGCCGCGACGTAGCGATATTCGTCGAGCAACGTCGTGCGCATCAGTCCTGGATCGTCCGTGTTGAGCGTGAGCGCGAGACCGCTGTCGAGCATGCGGCGGATCGCATGATCGGGTGACGTCAAGTCGCGCCAGTCCGTCGTGTACGTGGTCGTCGTCGGACAGGCGGTGAAGAAGGTACCGGCGGCCCGGCAGCGCTCGACCAGTTGCGGGTCGTCGACGACGTGGTAGCCGTGATCGATCCGCTCGCAGCCCAAAAGATCGAGAGAGTCGCGCACGTATGCGGCCGGCCCGATCTCGCCCGCGTGAGCGGTTACGTGTAGCCCGCCGCGGCGCGCGCGCTCGTACATCGGCGCGAACGGGCGCGGATCGTTTTCGAGATAGTCGAGGCCGATCCCAAAAACCTCGTCGCGCCGTTCGGCGAGCACCATCTCCACGAATTCGAGTCCCCGCTCCGGGCCGAGTTCGCGATTGTGGGCCGGGATCAGCTGCGCGACCACGCCGCGATCGGTTTCGGCCTCGCGTATTCCGGCGATGATGCCGT
>PMHP01000222.1 GCA_003158195.1 Vulcanimicrobiota bacterium
TCCGGCGTGCCCTTCATGAACAGGAGGACGGGGTTCTCGTCGATTGCGCTCTTGATCGCTTCGCGAATGGGGTTGCTCGTCTCTTCGGTCATGGCTCCTCACTGGGCTTGGTCTGGATGGACAGGGCGTGGATGCGGTCGCCGACCTCGCCGCCGAACACGTCGTAGACAAGGCGGTGCTGAGCGATCCTGCTCATCCCGCGAAAGGCCGGCGCGGATACGATCGCGGCGAAGTGGCGGCCATCGCCCGTCACCTCCGCGCTCGCGCCCGGAATGCTCGCCTCGATACGATCCTTGAGCTCCTGCGGGGTCGTACTCACTCCCCCTAGCGTAGCGAGATGCCAACGCTATACTCTGTAAAGCATGATCACTCTCACCGATAAGAGCGCAGTCAAGGTTCAAGAATTCCTCGCTTCGCAGGCCGTAGCGGCCGAAACTGCGGGTCTTCGCGTCGGCGTGCGCGGCGGAGGCTGTTCAGGCTTCCAGTATGCGCTTGCCTTCGACGAACAGCGCGACGGCGACACGATCTTCGCCGCCGCGACCGGAGCCGTCGACGTGCCGCCGGATCTAGTCGGCGTGCTTGCCGCGTCGGTCGTCGCCGACGCGATCGTGCGCGGCGTCCGCGCCGCGGCCCGGGCGCGCGAATCGTAGCCGTGGACGTTGGCTGGACGCCCGCGCTCTACGATCCGATGTAGCATAAGTTTGCTTGAGGAGAACCGATGAATCCATCCGACCAGCCTGCCGCCCAGCAGCGCGACGACGACGTGTCTTCGCAGGAGCCTTTGAGCGACGACGAACTCGACGTCGTTGCGGGCGGTCTCAATCCGCAGCCGATTCCGCCGGGCTACCATCCGCCGCCCGAGGAGTAGCCGCGTTCCGTTCGCGGCGGCAGGGGCGCGCGAAGCGTAAAGACGAAGCCCCGACCCTCTCACTCCGCGACGAAAAAGGGGACGCTCCAATGCAACTCGAGCCGTATCTGTTCTTCAACGGCAACTGTGAAGAAGCGATAACCTACTACGCAAAAGTCTTTGGCGGCGAAGTCACGCAACTCCATCGTTTCGAAACGATGCCGGGCGAGCATCCGGTGCCGGACGACTACAAGAAGAAGATCATGCACGCGACGCTCGAGACGCCGGCGTTCAAGCTCATGGCCTCCGATGGCCGGCCCGGCAACCAGCAGATGGGCGGCAACATCTCCCTTTCGCTCGGCACGAGCGACCGCGCCGAAGGCGAACGCGTCTTCAATGCGCTCGCGGAGGGCGGTGCGGTCGACATGCCGCTCCAGGATCAGTTCTGGGGTGCGCGCTTCGGACAGCTCACCGACCGCTTCGGAATCGACTGGATGATCAGCATCGCCCTCACCCCGGTCAGCGCGAACTAGCCCGCGCTTGTAAGCGCCGCCCCCGGTGCCGTAGCGGAGTACCCGTCGTGAAAACTGTGCTTGCATCTGCCCTTCTCATCTTAAGCGCCGGGTTTCCGTCGCTTGCGCTTGCGCAAGCAAAAGGCCAGGGGGCGGCCGATGCGGGGCCGCCGATGGCGGTTGCCGCCTTTACCAAGGGACTGACGCCGCAGGCCGGGCTTTTCTCGATCTGGCGCAAGAGCGGCAAAGTGTACATCGAGATCGCCCCCGAGCAGATGGGCGCCGACTTCATCCAGACCGCGGTTCCGGCGAACGGTATCGGCGGTTTCGGAATCACCCCGGGCCTGCCGTATCTTTCGTTCCCGAGTGCGCGCATCGTGCGTTTCAACCGCGTCGACGACAAGGTTGTCGTGACCTGGCCGAACACGTCGTTTGTCGCCGGCGAAGGTTCTGCCGCAGCCCGCGCGATCGCGGCGTCGTTTGCCCCTTCGGTGATTGCGGCGGCTCCGGTCGTCGCTGCCGACCCCGCACCGAGCGGGCATGTGGTTTTCGACGCCTCGTATCTTTTAGGCGATACCCTCGACATCGCCGATGCGCTGCGCCAAACGTTCGATACCGACAAACACCCGGAATCCGCGTATCATTTGGATGATTCGCGGACCTATTTCGGTCCGACCAAAGCATTTCCCGAGAACGTGATCGTGCAGGCAAACCAGACGTGGATGTCCGCGTCACCGCCCGACGCGATGGATAGCGTGACCGACGCGCGCGCCGTCGAGATCGACGTCAAGTACAACATCGTAAAGGCGCCCCCGCTCGGTTCGTATATGCCGCGCTACGCCGACGATCGAATCGGCTACTACCCGAACATTCAACTCCAATTCGGCAACGATCGCGCGCGAGAGCGTCAGGTTCGCACGATTGCGCGCTGGAACATCGCGCGCCACCCGATGGTCTACTACATCAGCAACACGGTTCCCGAACAGTACCGCGACGCGATCAGGGCTGCGCTTCTCGAGTGGAACAAGGCCTTCGCGCCGATCGGCTATCCGGCCGCAGTGGAGGTCCGGGATCAGCCCGATGACCCCGCTTGGGACGCCGATGACATCCGCTACAACACGGTCCATTGGCTCACGCAGGCGTACGGCGGTGGGTACGCCCAGGCAGGCCTCGTTTGGGATCCTCGCACGGGTGAATTGCTTCACACCTCGATCGTGATCGACGCCGATCTGGTTAGCTTCGGCTACGAGCAAGGCGCCGACTTCTCGGGCCCGATCTCGGGTTCGCAGGTGCAAGCTCCGCTGCACGCGCGCGAAGCAGATTATGCAGCGGGGGCGCACGCATCCGCCGCTTTCGGATTGGCCGCGCTACGTGCGCTTGGGACGCTTAGCGAGGACGACATTCCAACGAATTACGTGCAAGACTTCTTGCGCGCGATCGTGCTTCACGAATCGGGCCACAACTGGGGACTGCAGCACAACTTCATCGCATCGGAAGCCTACACGGCGAAAGACATACAATCGAAGGCCTTTACCGCAAAATACGGTCTGGCGAACTCCGTGATGGAGTATACACCGACGAACCTTTGGCCGAAGGGCGTCTCGACCGGCGACTATTTTCAGACCGTGCTCGGCCCCTACGACTATTACGCGATCAAGTGGGGATACATGTCCGTTCCGGGCGCGACGGCGCCCGAGGCGGAAGTCCCCGCGCTCTCAAAACTTGCGTCGTCGTGGTCCGATCCGAAATACCGGTTCGCGATGGACGAGGACGTGGAATTCGCGGACGGGCACGCGATCGACCCGCGAATTCAACACTGGGACCTGACGAACGACAGCATCGGTTGGTGCCAGTCGCAGCTCGCCATCTCCGACACGTTGACTCGCCGGATCGAAGCCCGGTTCACACGCGCCGGCGACACGCACGATCCGCTGCGCCAGGCGTTCGGAGCAGCGCTCTATCCCCTGCGAAACTGCGCGCTGATCGCCGCCCATTATATTGCGGGCGAAGAGTTGTCGCGCGCCCACATCGGCGACCCGAATGCGACCGCACCGCTCGGTCCGGTGCCGCGGGCGCAAGAGGAGCGCGCTTTCGCGCTTCTCGACGCGCATCTGCTCGCGCCAAACGTGATGAACGTTGCGCCGTCGCTGCTTCGTAAGATGGTCTACACCGAATGGGTCACCGACCTGCCGACCGCGGGCTGGGCTTACGCACCGCCCGTCCGCCACGACATTCCCGTCTCGACCATCGTCGAAGGCCTTCAAGAGCGCATCTTTGCGCAACTGTTCAACCCCGTCGTACTGCAGCGCCTCGACGANNCGCAGCCTGCAGCAATCCTACGCGCGCAGGCTCGCTCAACTGGTTCTCGCACCCCCGTCCGGCACGCCATACGACGCCCAGTCGCTCGCGCGCGCCGAACTCGTCTCGCTTTCCGCCAGCCTCTCACGCGCGCGCCTGCG
>PMHP01000078.1:0-9664 GCA_003158195.1 Vulcanimicrobiota bacterium
GCTATTTCACAAGCGCGGGCTGACCGCTATTTCACAAGCGCAGGCTGACCGCTATTTCACAAGCGCGGACTGAGCGCTATTTCACAAACGCGGGCTGAGCGCTATTTCACAAGCGCAGGCTGGCCGCTATTTCACAAACGCGGGCTGACCGCTATTTCACAAGCGCAGGCTGGCCGCTATTTCACGAGCGCAAGCTGACCGCTATTTCACAACGCAAGGTGGGGTTAGCGGAAGCTTGAGGCGACGGTGCCGCAGATGGCGCTCCAGCCGTCGACCATGATGAAGAGGTAGAGCTTGCACGGTAATGAGACGACCGATGGGCTGAGCATGAACATGCCGAGGCCCATGAGCGTGGCCGAGACGACCAAGTCGATCACGATGAACGGCAAGTACATCGAAAAGCCGATCGAGAATCCGCGGCGCAGCTCGCCGACGACAAAAGCGGGGATCAGTACGGTCGCGGGGGCGGCGGTTGCCGCCTCGGCCGGCCGGTGCGCGATGCCCTCGAAGAAGTCGAAGTCGGTCTTGGTCGTCTGCCGGAGCATGAAATCGCGCAGCGGCGCGATGCTGCGCGCAACCATCTGCTCGTTCGTGATCCGGCCGTGTTGGTAGGGATCGAGCGATTCGGACGAGATGCGCTCGAGGGTCGGGGTCATCACGACGAGCGTCAGCACGACCGCAAGGCCCGTGATCACGATGTTGGGCGGCAGCGCCTGCGTGCCGATCGCCGAGCGGACGAGCGACAGCACGACGATGATGCGCACGAACGAGGTCGTCATCACGAGGACGAACGGCACGATGGCGATCAGGGTCAGACCGCCCAGGACGTCGAGCGGGAAGGACGCTCCGCCGGGCAGCGAAGCGGACGGGATCACGGCGCGACGTTCGCCACGAGTTCGGTGATGCGCAGCCCGAAGCGCCCGTCGACCGCGACGATCTCGCCGCGCGCGATCACCGTCCCGTTGACTTTCAAATCGATCGGCTGATCGACGGTCCGGCGGAACTCGACGACCGACCCCGGCCCGAGCGCGAGCACGCGTTGCACGCTCATCAGCGCGGTACCGATGTCGGCGGTCACTTCAAGGTCGACGCCGAGCAAGAGATCGAGGTTGCCGTTGCGCTCTGCGATCATGTCGATAGCACGCTTTCTTCAGGTGGAGGGGGAAGGACCGAGAATGCCATCATCCCGCGCGCGACGCCGCACTCGCCGCGCGCGATCTCGACGTCGCCGATCAAGAGCGATGCCGGTTCGTCCAGGGCCGTGTCGAACTTCAGAACCGAGCCCAAAGACAGGCGCGCGATCCGCGAAGCGGGGACGCGCGTCCACGCGAGCCGCGCGGTCACGGCGAGCGGGACGGGCCACAGCGCGCTTGGTGCGACCTTTTGTTCGGAGGGCGTCGCGGGATCGCGCGAGAGGCCGATGCCGATCACGGCATCGATCGGCGCGCCGAGCCGCAATTCAAAATAGGTCGCGCACTCGTAGCGTTCGATCGGTCCGTTCGCCGGCGCGAAGGACGTCATCTCGCCGCACAGCGGCGCGCAGAGCGGGGCCAACTCGTGGCCGATACGCTCGATCACTTGCTCTTCGATCTCCGAAAGTTCGCACCCGTCGCGATTCTTCGCGCCCTCGCCGAAGGCGCAAGCCGCGATGCGGCGCGCGTCACGTTCGCGAAAGACGATCAATAGATCGCTGCGCCGGCAATGCGCGAGAAATACCCGCGCATTGGCGAACAGGGCCGGGTGCGACCCGAGCGGCACGATCACGGGCTCGAACACGTCGATGTTCAATTCGCGGTCGAGCAAACGCGAGAGGTGCTCCGAAACGGTGTTCGCGACCGCGCAGACGGCCGAGATGCGCACGTTCGTCGCGGGCTCGAAGCGCGGATTGCCGGTCTCGTCGAAGCGCAGCGCCGCAATCACTTGACCAGGTCCATCGCGATCTTATCGGTGTGGCCGCGCGCGTGCTTGGCCGACTGCAGCGCGCTGAACGCAAGATAGGCGTCGCGCAGATGCAAGAGGCCTTTAGCCATGTCGATTTGGCCCAGATCGGTCGACTGCGGGATCAGCTTGGCAAACTCGCCTTCTCCCGGCCGTCCGATGCGCGGCTCGACCCCGCCCGGTGCCGTGATGTGGACCCCGTCGGCCGCGTCGATTTGCGTGCCCGCGGGAAAGCGCGCAAGCGCGATGCGGCCGACGACGATCTGTTCGGGCCGCACCTCGGCCGTCTTGGGATCGATCGTGTTGCGCGTGTAGGCGACGTTGCCGTTCGCATCGACGTGCGGATCGCTGATGCGGCCGAGCGCGACGTCGACCGGGTCGGCGACGAGCGTGTCGGGTGCGCCGCCGGTCTGACCGTCGGCAAAGCCTAAGATCACCGAACCGTCGCGCGTGCGCAGCACGCCGTCCTCGAGACGCAGCGCGCTCTCGCGCGAGTAAAAACGCCTGCCTTGCGCGTCTTGAGCGACGTAATAGGCGTCCGCCGGCGCGACGGTACTCATCGGATCGAGCGAGCGGGTCGCGCGAATCGAGGAAGCGCGATCGCTATCGTCGGCGGGGATGAAGCCGGGCACGAACTGATTGGAAAGATCCGCGGCCCGCGCTTCGGCTTGGGCAAAAAGTTGGGCGCTGGTTGCATCCATTATCGATGATCCTCATGGAAAGCCGCAGAACGGAAGGACGGAATATCGAGGGCAGCATAAGCGCATTCGCGCGCACGCCGCCAAACGAAGAGCGTCAGCGGGATACCCGCGATCCGGTACGTCTGTCTGTAGCGCGGCGCGTGAACGAAATGCTCTCCGCCTGCATCGGTCGTAATCGCAACCGCTTTGCCTGCAAGCGGGCCGCGCAACGTCAGGTACGTCCGGAACGTGTCGTGGCGGACGCTGATCGGCCCGCAAACGAGATACTGCGTTCCGCCGCAACTCCGGCTCGCGCTTGCGAACACCGTGGCCCAACCGCCGGTATTCGGCAGCCGTCCGCTGCGTGCGACCGGCGCAGACGTAGCCGGGAGCGCGGACGCGGACGCCGGTGCAATATCCGTATGCATAATGGCAGGCGGCGTCTGGGGCGTGGGCGACGCCGTAGCGGCTGCGGCGGTAGCGGCCGCGGCGGTAGCGGCTGGGACGGCCGCTGGCGGTGACGGCGTGGCTGCCGCGATCGTCCGCGGCCGCGTTAGCGCCGGATAAAACGCGACGCGCGGCGTGTAATGCTTCGCGTCGTTGACGAGCCAAAACATGTATTCGTGGCGATCGGTGAGGACCTCCAGATTGGTCTTGTCAGCGTCTTGCCGCGGCTTGACGAAGACGTGCGGAACGCTGCCGTGGTCTCCGCCGACACCGCGCGCCACGACCCACTCGCTCGGATCGCCGAGGGCGACCGTCATGACCGTTTCGTTTCGATCGAGCTCGATGTCGGTGAGGTAGCGCGGGTTGCCGTAGATGACGATGTGCCGGTCGTTCTCGTGATACCAGCCGGTCGTATCCGCAACGGCGACTTGCCGGAGCACGGCCGCAAGCGCGATCCCGCCGATCGCCGCACGGAACGCGTTCACGAGCGGCCCTTCACGCGAATCTCGTGAGCGAAACGAATGCCGCGAGCGGCAAGCGCAATCCGTACCTGAGTCAGCGCCTCCGCGACGGCTTCGAGCGTATCGGGCGTCGTGACGGCAACGACTTCGAGGCCGTCGTGCCCGCTGCGCAAGAGAAAGCGCGTGGTTCGGCCGTCCGGGCCGGTAACGTCGAAGTCGGTGCGCTCCGAGCGGCGTTCGGCCGGCTCGGGGGGGCCGGCCGCGCGCCGGCGCGTATCGGCAATGGCCGCTTCGCGCTCGGTGCTGCCGGCGATCGAACGTTCGGCGCGCGTCAACGCCCGCTGCGCTAGCGGATCGCCCGAGTCGCTGCGCCGCCCGCCGGCCGCACCCGATGCGTGCGCATCGTCAGGATCCGGCTGCGCCGTCCCGGCCGCGAGCTTCGCGTCGTCCCGTGCGCGGGCGCGCGGGCGCGCAACGCTCGGCCCGTACAGCGCGTCGTACCACGCCTGCGAAAGGGAGCGGGGATCGGCATACTCGTACGGGCGCGATTCGGTGTTGGCCTGTTCAACCTTCACCCTCCCACTGTACGAGCCGAATCTGGAACGACGATGCGCGAAGTGTGCGCGAACTGTGCGCTCAGCTGCGCTCTTGCTCGTAGTCTCCGAGGATCGACGCGACGTAGTGCTGCGTTTCCGCATACGGCGGGATGCCGCCGTAGCGCTCGACCGCCGCCGGGCCGGCATTATACGCTGCGAGCGCGAGGCGCGTGTCGCCACCGAAGCGATCGAGCAGCGAACGTAAGAAGCGCGTGCCGCCGTCGACATTCTGCCCGGGATCGTAAGCATCGCTAACGCCCAGCGCCTGCGCCGTCTGCGGCATAAGCTGCATCAAGCCTTGCGCGCCGGCGCTTGAAGTCGCATACGGATTGAAGCCCGATTCCTGGTTGATCACCGCGCGCACGAGCGCCGGATCCACGCCGTAACGCTCGGCGCTCGACTGGATCATGCTCGCGATCGCTGCCGGCGGCGCCGCGGATTCGGCCGGGATTTCCTGCGCGGGGCCGTCGCTCAAGAGCGCCGAGAACGCGTCCGCGTCGAGCGCCTGGGGCGGCGGCGGCGCGTCGATCTCGGCGATCCGCCGTTCGATGAGTGCGAGTTCGCTTGCTAGCATGGGCTCACGCTCGCGGCAAGCGCGTGCAGCGTTTCGAGCGTTTTGGAGAACGGCTCCGCGGCCTCGCTCTGTCGCAAGAACGCCTCGATCCGCTCGCGGCCGGCGACCGCGCGGTCGACGGCCGGGCTCGGCTGCAGAAAACCGAGCTCGCGCGCATCGCGCGTCTCATCGAGGAGTGCGATCGCGCTGCGCACGGATGCGGCCGCACGGAGGTGCTCGCCGTCGACCACGTCCGGCATCGTGCGCGAGGCGCTCGCGAGGATGTCGATCGCCGGAAAATGACCGCGGCGCGCGAGTTCACTTGCGAGCACGATGTGCCCGTCGAGGGTCGAGCGCGCGGCGTCCGAGAGCGGTTCGCGTTCGTCGCTTCCATCGGAGAGGACGGTCGCAAGTAACGTCAAGCTGCCGCCACCGACGTTGCCGCCGCGTTCGAGCAAGCGCGCCATCTCGTGGAAAACGCTCGGCGGGAAGCCGCCGCGGCCGACGGCCTCGCCGTTCGCGATCGCGAGTTCACGCGCCGCCGAGCAGAAGCGGGCGAGACTGTCGAGGATGACGAGGACGGACAGCCCGCGGCGGCGCAATTCGGCGCCCTGTGCGAGCGCGACGTGGGCGCCCCGGACGCGTTCCGACGCCGGCCGGTCGCTCGGCACGACGACGAGGGTCATGTGCCGTTGCACGCGATGAACCCAACGCGCCGCCTCGCGACCGCGCTCGCCGACGATCCCAACGACGACGGCGTCGGCGCGAGCGCCCGATGCAAGCATTTCGATGATCGTCGTCTTACCGCTCGCGGGTCCGCCGAAAATGCCGACGCGCGCGCCGCGACCAATCGTCAGAAGGCCGTCGATCGCTCGAATCCCGGTCCAAAGCGGCTCGCACACCGCCGTGCGCGTCGCCGCGCCGATCGTGGGTGGTGTGACGCTCGCACGACGGCCGAGGATCGCACCGAGTCCGTCGATCGGCCGTCCGACGGCGTCGATCGCGCGCCCGAGCAGCGCGATGCCGAGATCGAGCGAGTCCGCGTGCGGATCCGATTCGACCGGATCGCCGACCGCTATCCCGGCCAGCGGCGCAAACGCGCGCAGGCTCACGCGATTTTCCTCGATGCGGGCGACGGTCGCCAGCACCGGTGGTTGACCGCGCGGCCGGATGCGCACGCCCTCTCCAACGTGCGCAGCCGGCAACGTGGCAAGGACGGCATCGTTCATCGCCGCCACGACGCGCCCGACACGGATCCCGCCGACGCTCACACGACACTCACACGCTGACGCCGAGTTGTTCGAGCACCGAAGCGAGCCGGGTCCCGAGCCGCAAGTCGAGCATGCCGTCGGCGAACTCGACCTGGAGATCGCCCGGCTGCAACGCGGGATCCGCCTCGAGCGTCGCACCCAAACCGTCGAGCCGCGCGAGATCCGCCGGCGCCACGCGAAAACGCAAGGGATGACCCTCTTCCCACTCGGCGTGCACGCGCGCGACGAGCGCGCGGACGTCGACCGGCCCGAGCTCGAGCTCGCGCATCAGCACGCGGCTCGCGATCATCGCGAGGAGTGACTCGGATTCATGCTCGGCGAGTTCGGCGGCTCGAGCGCGCAGCCGCACAATCTCCGAAGCGAAATTCGAGAGAAGGGCGTCGATCTGCGTCCCGCTCGTCCGCGCCGGAGGAGCGTCGACCTCCGGAGGCCCAAGCGGCGGCGGCGTCGGCGGCTCCGGTTTGCTCTGCGCGATCGGCGACGCAGCCGGGCCCTTGGGGGAACCCTCGGTCAGCAGCGCGGCGAAACTGCGAAAGGAATTAAACGAGGCGCGCGCTTGCAACGTCTTGCACGATGGGTGGCAAGGGCCGCGAGAGACGCGCGAAGATTTCGCGCCGCGTTTCGGGATCGTAGAGTTCCAAGACGGCGGCCGCCCGGGCCGCGGGGAGCGTGCTCAGCATCGCTGCCGCACTGTGCGGCGGCTCGCCCTGTAGCCGTGCGTAGACCCAAGCCGGCTCGAACTCGGCGGCTTCCGTCGCTTGGCTTTCGATCTCGGTCTTCGGGGCGCCGGCTCGCTGCTTTCCGAACGTGGGATGGAGCAACGCGAGGAGCAAGGCGCCGATCAGAACCAGGACCGCGAACGGCAGCGAGGGGAGCATCACTCCGAGCTTCGCCGAGCCCACGGGCAGCATGCGCTCGATCGGAGCGGGCGGCGGCGGGAATGACGCGATCGCCGAAACGACGAGGATGTCGCCGCGCGCCCGGTTGATGCCGGCGGCCCCAATCGCCCACGCACTGATTTTTGGAATCAAATCGGCGTGCGCCTTATCGATACTAACGGCAACCGACAAACGCTTGGGCGCGCCCGGTGAGATCTGCGTGTTCGTTTCGACCGTCTCGCTGCCGCGATCGCTATTTTCGCGAACCTTGTCGTACGACTTGTCCTTGCCGGCGTAGTGCTCGCGCACGGAGCCTTCGGTTATCGGGTTCGCAGCGACCGGAAGGCGCTTGATTTCGTGCTCGGTCACCGCGGTTTGGTCCGTCTCGAGGTGCGCGATAACGTGCGACTGGCCCGGACCGAGCATCTGGTCGAGCCCCGCTTGCAGGGTCGATTCCAAACTCGTGTCCTCGGAACTCGCGACACCGTTTGGCCGAGCGCTGAGGGCCTCGCCGTTCTGGTCGATGATGCCGACGTGGTCGGAGGAGAGCCCGGGGACGGCTCCCGCGACGTACGAGCGGATCCCGCTCACGGAGTCGGACGATAATTTGGTTTCGGGATCGAGCGTCAGCACGACGCTCGCAGACGCGTCGTGCGATGATTCGTCGATGAAAACGCCGCGGCTGGCCGGTGCGATCTTGACCTGCGCGTCGAGCACCCCGGTGATCCCGCGCAGACCTTGACTCAGATCACCTTCCAAACCGGTGCGGGCTTGCGCGTCGAGCAATGTTTGCGGCGTGAGCGCGTTGACCGATTGCAACGATTCGGCGGAGGTCACGAGATGGCGGTGCGGGACGCCGGCGGCCGCGAGCCGCATCAACACGTCACGTTTGGTTGATGGATCGACCTTCACGTTGTCGCTCATCGCCGTGAACGGAACGTCCCACCGGGTGAGCGCGGCGGCGACCTCGGCGACCTGATTCGAGTCGAGCTGATACGCGTACAAATCGGCTCCGTCGTTGCGCACGTAATACGCAAGGCCGACCGCGAGCGCGATCGCGACAAGCGCGATCCCGACCACGAAAGACCGCGTGCGGGGCGCGAGCGACGCCGCGTATTTTGTTGAGAGCGCGACGAGTTGCTGCATGAGGAGCCTACACTTGCATGTTCAGGATCGTGTTGAGCGCCGTGGCCGCTTTCGAGGCTGCGGAGCTGGCTACGGAAAGCAACGCATCGGCGCGCGCGCGATCGAAGACCATTTCTTGGAGCCCGCCGCGACCGCTCTGGAACGCTTGCTCCGAATGCTCGGCCCGATCGAGCGCATTACCCGTGGCCCGCGCCGCGTCGAGCGCGCCGTCGAAGAGCGCCTTGTCGGCGGCGGTTGCTTGCGGCGCGCGGGGTGCGTCGTCATCCCAAATCGGACCAGCAACGTTCGCCGTCGCCGGAGTTTGCTCGGTCATGATTGTTGCTCCACGTTGATCGTCTTTTCGATAAGGCGCTTTCCCGTGTCGAACACCGACGCGCTCGCTTCGAAAGCCCGCTGCGCACCGAGCACGCCGACCATCTCACTAACCGCATCGACGCCGGTGACCGCATTGGCCGACGGGCGAACGCCCGCAAACTCAATCTGGCCCGGCAGCGCGTTCGGAACGTCGTCGCTCGCAGCAGCGTCGTCGCCCAGGGAAGCCATTTCGATCGAAGCGGGTGCGCCCGCGGAATTATCGTCGTCGCCGTCCTCGGCGAGATCGCCGTCGGCCGGGTCGAAGGCGGCCAGCGACGCCGCGAAGTCGTCTTCGCTCCCGGGAACGGTGGCGAACTGTGGAACGAGCGTATGAACCGGATGCTTCGCGTCGGCGCTCTGCACGAGCGCCAAGTTCCGCGCGAGCACGTCGAGCGCCGAGCGCTGCGCTTCCATCCCGGCCGCGGCGTATTGCATGACGCCGAAGTCGCTCACCGCGTCACCATTTTGATTTCTTCGAAATGCTGGTGAGCCGCAGTCAGGAGCGCTTCGGTGAAGAGCTCGTGTTCGGCGGTCCTAGCCATCTGCGCTTCGACTCCCGCCGTCCCGGTCGCGGTCGTCGCCGCGTCGCGCTCGGTCCGCTCGCTCCCGAGCAGCGCGCCACGCTCAAGGTCGGCGGCAATTACATTCATGCGTCCAGGGTAACGCGCGATTGTGGGAACAGCGTGCAGAAACTATGGGAACAATGTGCGCAGCGCGTTGCTCTCGTCGAACTCGCTCGCTTCGCGCAGTGCACCGACTCGATCGAACTCGGCGCGTGCCCGGTCGCGATGGCGCTCGAGTGCCATCCGCTTCAACCGCGCAGCTTCCAAGATGGCGCGCGTTTCCGCAAGCCGGCTCTGCGCCGCCGCGACACGTTCGAGCTGCTTCTCGCGCACGCGAGCGAGCGCGGATAAATATGCGTCGACCGCGCCGAACTCGAAACCGGCGCCGTTGCGGCGTTCGCGCAGCCTCATCCCGGTCGCGCGGCGGCGTTCCTCGAGCACCTCGAGCGCACGCCGTTCGGTGTCGTGGGCTGCGCGAGCGGCCCCATGCGAGGCGATCGCTTGGCGCTCGCGATCGACGAACGTGACGAGCGCGGCTTGGAGGCGGTAGCGAAAGCGCGGCACGGCTACCGTGCCGTCAGAACCGAAATCTGCGGATGCGCCGGCGCCATTGGCGATCGNNCGCGCCGCGCCGTCGCACACGACGAGTTCCGCGTTGCATTGGAGCGCCGGAGCCGCTCGGGCCGGAATGATCAGGATCGGAGACTGCGCGCCGTGCGGGCTCCCCCCGTCGTGCGGGCTCCCCCCGGTCGAGCGGCGAGCCGCTACGATCGGCGG
>PMHP01000078.1:9669-9846 GCA_003158195.1 Vulcanimicrobiota bacterium
ATCAGCGTCTCGAAGACGCCGGCGGCCGACCGCCCCGCGGCGTTCGGATCAGCGAGTGCCGGCGCCGCGAGCAGCTGCGCGCAGAAAACAAGCAGAGCCGTTGGACGCCAAACGCGACGAAACATGGGGTTCCCCTCACCCCCCAATCACGAGGTCCCAGTCATTTCTCAAGGGGGC
>PMHP01000077.1 GCA_003158195.1 Vulcanimicrobiota bacterium
CTTCGCCGTCGCGCCCGATCGAACAAAGCCCGAACGGCCGGCCCTCGCGCGCGAGCGCCGCCGCAAGCGCGGAGATCACGACCGTCTTCCCGGCATTCTTACTGGTTCCGACGACCGCAATCGACGGCGCATCGCACGCGCGAGCGCGCGCTAACAACGAGTCTGCGACCTCCATCCGCCGCGGCTTCCGCGCGCGCGACGGTGGTTCCGCCGCGACGCCCGTACAACCGGACCCCGTCCTCACTCCAGACCAGGCGCGCCGCGCCGCGCGCGACTTCGCGTTCCAAGACCGGGACAATCTCGCGGGTGAACCACGAATGCGCGTAGGTCGTATCGGCGAGCGCGAACCGCGGCGAGTTCTTGAGCCCGAGCCGCGCTTTGGGGTCGAAACCGAGGTGCGCGTACAGCTCGTCGAACGTCCCGACGTCGAGGCGCGTGCCGGCTTCGGCCACCGCGCGATCGAGGACGGCATCGTGCGCGGTGCGCGGCCCGAGATAGTGCCCCCAATGCGTCGGGCTCGCAAACGCAAGGATCAGCGCACAAAGCGCGAGTGAAACGCGGACGACTCCGGTTCCCAAGCGCGGCGAACGCGCGTAGAGCCGTGCGACGCCCGAGACGAACGCGAAGAGCACCCAGGGGACCCAGACGGCGGCATAGTGCGTCCCCATCGTGTACGTCAGCGACTCGTGCGAGCCGAGGACCTCGGCAAAGCCGGGAAGCGCGAACACGAACGCCGGCGATGCGAAGCACGCAAACGCGAGCGGAACGACCGCTTCGAGAAAATACGCGGGCCGTCCGAGCGAGTACCAAGGTGCCGTGCCGCGCGGCACCGCCGCTTGCGTCCACGTATAAAAATGCGTCGGCCGCCACGCATCCTTCGCACCGGCGAGCGGTCGCACGATTTCAAAGAATGCGACGAACGTCGCCGCCGATGCGACGCAGGCTGCCGCTGCAAACAGAGCGCGCGAGCGATCGCCCACGCGCCGGAAATAAAAGAATGCGACCAGGCCGGCAAAGCCCAAGATGACGGCCTGATCCTCTTTGATCGACAGATCGAGCGCAAGAAAAAGCGCGGCCGGCCCAAAGCGCCGCTCGTCGACCGCCCAGATCAGCCACAGCGTCGCGGCCGGCGCGAAGCCGTTCTCGTGGAAGTCCGTGAAGATCACGCCGACCAGCGGCGGATAGAGCGCGGCCACGAGCGCAACCGTTAGCGCGAGCGGCTCCGGCAACCGCCGCCGCGCGAGCAAGTACACGGGCGGCAGCGCAACGCCCCCCGCGATTGCCTGCAGCGCGGTCAGCGCGAGCGCCGAGTGCGCGACAAGCAAGAACGGCGCACACAGGTAGAGGATCGGTGAGAAGTGATACGTGAAATGGCTGCCGCCCTCGATCGTGTTTGAAAAGCCGTGGAAGATGGTCGCGATGCTCTGCACGAACAGGCCAAGATCCGCGCCCGAGCGATAGGTCGCGTACCGGTCGGCGCCGAGCGCAAATAAGACCGCCGCGTACATCGCGGCCGCGACCCATACTCGCGCGAGCGCGCTCACCCGACCCGAAAGTACTTCAACAACGCGAATGCGGCGCCGGTGGCGATCAGCACGATGCCCGCGACCAGGGCCGCGCGCTCCCCGACGGCGGCACCGAGACGCTTCCCGAACGCAAGGCCGAGCAGGGTCGAGGCAATTGCTGCGGCCGCGATTGCCGCGAGCGTTATCGGGAGCGGCACGCCGATGTAGACGATCGAGAACCCGATACCGAGCGAATCGAGACTGATCGAAAGCGAGGCGGCGAGAAGCCCCCATCCTTGCGAGAGATCGAACCCGCGCTCTTCTTCCTGGCGGACCGTCTCGACGATCATGTACGCGCCGACGCCGACCAACGCGGCGAAGCCGATGTAGGCCGCAACCGCGCCGATCGCGTGCCCGAGCAACGCGCCCAGGCCGGCGCCGATCAAGTTCATGGAGACCTCGGCCGTCGCAAACGCCGCGCCGATGCGTGCCATTGCGGGCCGCGTTACCCCGCGGATTCCGACGCCGACGCTCACCGCAAACACGTCGAGCGCGAGCGACACGGCCACGAGCGCCACCCGCAGAGTCAGCAGAAGCATCCCGCGGCTTTACGCCGCAACGCTCCGGGAAAACTTCTCTCTTTTGTCACGCCGAGCTTGTCGAGGCGCCGCCGGGGTCGACGCTTCGGTGGTCCTTCGACTCCGGCGCTTCGCGCCTGCGCTCAGGATGACAAGGGCAAACGGGGGCTACGCGAAGCGGACCCTCGGGAGCAGTAGCTTGCGGATCGTCGCGCGCAGTTGCGTCAGGGTGAACGGCTTGTCGAGGAATGCGTCGACGCCGGCGGCCCGGGCTCGAGCTCCGACGTTAATCTCGCCGTGTCCGCTGATCATGAGAATCGGCACCGAGGCGACGTGCTTGTCGCGGCGGACGCGCTCGACGAACTCGACCCCGTTGATACCGGGCAACATGAAATCCGAGACGATCGCGTCGTAGGCAGGCTGCGTCGCGAGCAGCGACAGCGCCGCTTCGGCGTCGTGGACGGTTGTGACGTGGGCAAGCGGCGCGAGAACGAGCTCGAGCAGCGCGCATACGTCCGCGTCGTCATCGGCGACGAGAACGCGCTTGGGCCGTTGACCGGCTCCGATCCCTGAGATATGCGTCACATCTAAGGTTTCGGATGGTTGGAGAGAACGGCCTAGCGCACCGGCTCGCGGCCCCGTAAGGATTTCTTGCCGAAACTCCCGCAACCGCGGAAAACGGCCGCCCGGTTTGGCCGGGGGGCGGGTCATCTGAACCGTCGAAGCGCTTTGACTCGATGGCGGTCATCGATCGGTTCCTCGCTCCGGACTCGGTCCTTTCTCACCGCCTCTTCTTCTTAGCTCGGCGCTTTGTCGCAGGCCAAACGATCGATTCGGCGCTCGCTGCGGTCAGGACGCTCAATACGGCCGGACTGACAGCGACACTGGATTTCCTCGGCGAGGACGTAACGGATCCCGCCGAAGCCCGCAAGACGCGCGACACGTACGTACAACTGCTGGCCGCGATCGAACTCGCCGCCGTGCAGACGAACGTCTCGCTGAAGCTGACGGCGCTCGGGCTGCTCGTCGATGAAAAACTGTGTACGGAGCACTTGAGCGAAATTGTCACCCGCGCTCAGCAGCTCGCCGATCCGTTCGTGCGCATCGACATGGAAGGCTCCGCCGTCACCGAGGCAACGTTACGCGTCTTCGAAGCGGTCTACGCCGGTGCGCCGAACGTCGGTCCGGTCATTCAAGCGTATCTACGGCGCTCGCCGCAAGACGTCGATCGAGCGATCGCGCTCGGCGCGCGCGTGCGCCTCTGCAAGGGCGCGTACCGCGAGCCCGAGGCGATCGCGCTGCAAGACATGCCTTCGATCCGGCGCGCGTATTTGCAGCTTGCCGAGGCGCTGCTCTCGCGCGGGAACTATCCGGCGATTGCGACCCACGACGAGCGCCTGATCGCCGCGCTCAAGGTGTATGCAGCGGCCCACGCCATCGGCAAGGAACGCTTCGAGTTTCAACTCTTGTACGGCGTCCGGCCCGACTTGCAGCGCGCGCTCGCACGCGAGGGCTACCGCGTGCGCATTTACGTCCCGTTCGGAAGGCACTGGGCCGGCTATTTCTATCGCCGCATCACCGAACGTCGCGAAAACGTCTGGTTCGCCTTACGCTCGCTAATCGGAAGGTAGCCCATGTCAACGTGACAAGCTCTTAGTCGGCGGCGATTTGCTTCGCGGATTCGATCTTGTCGCTTTCGAGAAGGTTCGCCAACACGTTGAAACCCGATTCGATCTCACCGAAGACGGTGAAGGCGCGGTCGAGGTGTAACTGCGGTGAAAGCGTGACGTAGAATTGCGTGCCGGCGGAATCGCGTTTCGCTGCGCCATTTTCGTAGTCGAGGCCCATCGCGATGACGCCCGTGCGTTGCTCGATGGGATTTTCCTCGGCGGGGATTGTGTAACCGGGATCGCCGGCGCCCGTGTTCGTCGGGTCGCCGGTCTGCACGACGAAGTCCGGTACGATGCGAAACCAGCGGTTGCCGTCGAAGTAGCCGTCGTCGACGCGCGCAAGAAAGTTGGCGACGGTCGACGGAGCCCACTCGGGGTAGAGGCGCACCACGACGTCGCCCGCGGTCGTGCGCAACAGGACGCGCGGATGCGGTCCGGCGGTCGGGCCGTCCAAGTCGCTCGCCGTCCGCGGCAAGAGCGGGCCCCCGAGCGCAAACCCCTGCGGTTCGGGAGCCGCGGCCTTCGGCGCGGCGGCCGGCAGCGCGGTAGCGACGGCTCTATTCGGCTCGTAGGTCCCCGGCAAGGGCACCTCGGAGGTCGATGGCGGCGCGTGTACGTCGGGCCGGTGCAAGCCCGCAGGAAAGACCTTCAAATGTTGCGTCGGCGGCTCGAGCATCAGGCGGCGCAGCGCCTCGCCTGCTTCGAGCTGCACGTGCCACGACGGGTCGTGCAACAGCGGCCGGACGACCGCGATCGCCGCGAGTTCCTTGCGCCGGCCGAGGGCCCGGACCGTTTCAACCCGGACCAGCTCGTCACGATCGTGCGTCTCGCGCGTTAAGAAGCCGAAGCCGGCAAATTTTGCATAGCCACGGAAGAGCATCCAAGCAGCATGCCACCGGACGCCCGAATCGCGTTCGCGGATTTCGATTTGCTCGAGAGCCGCGGCGATTCGCGGCGCCTCTTCAGACTTCGTGAAGGCGTCGAGTTGCGCGGCGGCGTGGCCGCGCACGACAGGATCCGCATCGCTGCGAGCGACGGCGAGGAGGGTCCACGCAACGTCCGGCGTCGCCGCGGGCGGGTTCGCTGCGGCGATCCGTCCGAGCGCGTCGACGGCCGCGTACCGCACCGCCGAGTTCGGGTCGCTGCGCGCGAGCGCGCGTATCTGCGGTGCGGATGCGCCGTCGCCGAGCAGCCCGAGGCCGTACGTGACGAGCGCGCGCACCGACGGGTCGGCGGCGGCGAGATGCGCGCGGAGCGGCGCCGCGCCTTCGGACCGCTTCGTGCGCCCAATCGCTAGCGCCGCGCGGGCTGCGATCCGCGGCTCCGCATCCAGGCTCGCGACAAGAACCGGCTCGATCGTTCGATGGAACTCATCGATTTCGATAGCTCTAAGCGTATCTTCATCTGCCGACGTAGCTTGCCAGCCTCCTCCCAGCAATGCGGCGTATAGCAAGAGAACGGCGAGCTTCATACCCCACAGACCAACTTTCCGAGACGGCACATCGTTATCTGTTAGCAGGCGCTCCGCTCGCGCCCCTGTGCACCCCCGAGCGGCATCACAAGGCGAAGGAAGGTACTCTCGATTATGTCGACCCCCAAGCGCAAACCCGGCGGCGGTATGACGGTCCGCGAAGCCGGCCAGAAAGGCGGGGAAACCGTCAAGAAAAAATACGGCCCCGAGTTTTATGAGACGATCGGTCGCAAAGGCGGCGAAGCGACAAAGCTTGCGCACGGCCACGAGTTCTACGAGCAGATCGGCAAAAAGGGCGGCAAAAAGGGTGGCGAAGCCACGCGCGACCGCTACGGACCGCAGTTCTACGAACAAATCGGCCAAAAAGGCGGCCAAAAAGTCAAAGCGCTAATCGAGGAAGGCAAAAAGGCCGCAGCGGCCGCCGCCGAGCGAGAAGCGGACAAGAAAAAGGCTTCGTAAAGTAGATGTGGGCGGGCGCCCACAGAATACTACGCGCTATGGCCCACAAGAGAGCTTTCGCTCGCGCCCGCGTTACCGGTCCCCTCTGCGCGGCGCTGGCGATATGCCTATTCGTCCGCGTGCTTCCGGCCGGAGCGATCCCGCCGCCGGAGGCGC
>PMHP01000208.1 GCA_003158195.1 Vulcanimicrobiota bacterium
CGCCGAATCCGCGTCGATCGTTACGAAGTAGCCTTCGATCTGGGCGACGATCAAGGCGTCGTTTGCGAAGGTCGGTGCCGTGCTCGAGAGCGCGTGACTGGCATTGTCGAGTTGTTGTTGGCTGCACGCGGCAAGTGCCACGATGCCCAGGAAGGCGAAAAATTTCATGCGGTTTCGATCGGGGCGCCGCCGGATGAGAAAAGCGAAACGTTCACCCAACCTCCTGCTTCGACCGGCGCCGCGTCCTCCTCGATCGTCACGTACCCAGATGCCCGCGCGAGCAAGCTTGTTTGCGCTGACCGGATCGTCATCGGCTCCGCTTCGAGTTCGGCGCCGCGCCGGCGCACCCGAACGGGGACATACCACGTCCAACCGGCGCGCCCGGCGAACGCACCCTTGGCGCGCGCCCCAAACGACGGCGGCGCAGCATATCGTTCGCCGCACAGCGCGGCAACGATCGGACGAACGACCGCTTCCAAAATCATGAGCGACGAGGTGGGGTTGCCGGGCAGTCCGATCACGGGCTTGGGACCGACTGCCGCGAGCAACGTTGGTTTGCCGGGCTTGACCCGCAGACCGTGAACGATCGCCCCGGGCGCCCCGAATTCCGCGACGATGCGCGGCACGAGATCCCGCTCGCCGACCGACGATCCACCGGTCGAGAAAACTGCATCGCACGTCTCGAGAGCGGCGCGCAGGCTCGCGCGCAACGCGTCCGGCAGGTCGGCCGAACGAGCGATCTGCACCGGCTGCGCGCCGAATGCAACGAGCGACGCCGCGACGGCATAGCGATTCGAATCGCGAACTTGTCCGGCAAGCGGCGCGCGCTCGGGATCGACCAGCTCGTCGCCGGTCGAAAGAATGCCGATGCGCGGGCGGACGAAAACCGGCACGCGGGTGATGCCGAGGGTCGCGAGCACCCCGAGCTCGGGGCCGCCGAGGCGCCGGCCCGCGCTCAGCACCGTTTCGCCCGAACGCACGTCCTCCGCGCGCGGCGTGATGCACGCGCCCGGCAGGGCGATCTCGCGCGGCGTGACGCTTCCGTCAGCATCGACATCGACGTCTTCCTGCGGTACGACGGCGTCGGCTCCGGCGGGGACCGCGCCGCCCGTCGGCACGCGCATCGCTTCCCCGGCTTCGAGCGCGCGCGGCGGCGCGGCGCCCATCAGAACCTCGCCGACGACGCGCCGCGCGCGCGCTCCGTCGCCGCTTCGCAGCGCGAACCCGTCCATCGTCGAACGCGGATGCGCCGGATGATCTTCGCGCGCGACGGCATCCTCGGCGAGCACGCGTCCGATCGAGGCATCGAGCGCGAGCCGTTCGACTCCGGGTGGCGCAAGCGCGACCCGCGCGAAGAACGCTTCGATCGCCGCCGCCGGTGCGAACAAACGTGCAACATCGAAACTGCGCAGCGACGCCGCTGCGAGCGATGAGGGTAGGAGCGCCGGCGAATCCTGCATAAAGCCGTTTGTTGACGCCAAGAGATGTTAGACCTTGCGCTCCTTCGCCGCGACCCCCAGCGCGTGCGGCGCTCCGCGGAGCGGCGCGGGTTCGGCGCGGGCTTCGTCGACGAGGTCGTCGAGCTCGACGCGCGCCTGCGCGCCGCGAAAACGGCCACGGAAGCGCTCAAGGCCGAAAAGAACGCGCTCACGGCCACAATCGCAAAAGCCCCGGACCGGGCTGCCGAAGCCGCGCGCCTGCGACCGGTAATCGCGACGCTCGAGGAGCGCATCGCGATCGCCGCGGCGGCGGTCCCACCCCTCGAAGCGGCGATCGATGCGCTGCTCGCCGACGTTCCGAACGTGCTCGACGATTCGGTCCCCGACGGATCCGGCGAGGACGACAACGTCCTGGTCCGCGATTCGGGGCCGCCGCCGCCGCTCGGGTTCGAAGCGAAACCGCACTGGGAGATCGGTGAGGCGCTCGGCATCCTCGATTTCGAGCGCGCGGCGAAGCTCTCGGGGGCACGTTTCTCCGTGTTGCGCGGTCCCGGAGCTCGGCTCTCGCGGGCGCTCGCCGCGTTTTTCCTCGCGCGCGCGCAAGAGCGCGGCTACGTCGAGATCGCACCGCCGCTCCTGGTGACCCCTCAGACGATGTGGTCGACCGGCCAGCTCAGCAAGTTTGCCGACGCGATGTTTTATGATGCGGACGCCGGCCTGTTTCTGATTCCAACCGCCGAGGTGCCGCTGACGGCACTGCACGCAAACGAGATCCTCCCGGGCGAGGCGCTGCCGCTGCAGTACGCGGCGCACACGGCGTGCTTTCGCAAAGAGGCCGGAGCCGCGGGCAAAGACACACGGGGCTTGATCCGGCAGCATCAGTTCGAGAAGGTCGAACTCGTGTGGCTTGCCGACCCGCAGAAGTCGTTCGAAACGCTCGAGCGGCTGACCGCCGACGCCGAGGCGCTGCTGCAAGAGCTCGAGCTGCCGTATCGCGTGATGCTGCTGTGCGGCGCCGACGTCGGGTTTAACGCGGCAATGTCGTACGATCTCGAGGTGTGGCTGCCCGGCCAGAATACCTATCGCGAGATCAGCTCGTGCTCGAACTGCACGGATTTTCAGGCGCGTCGCGCGCAGATCCGTTTTCGCCGCGACCCGAACGCGAAACCGGAATTGGTTCACACCTTAAACGGCTCCGGTCTCGCCATCGGCCGCACCCTCGTCGCCGTCCTCGAGAACTACCAGCAACCCGACGGCAGCGTCCTCGTCCCCGCGGCCCTCGTCCCATTCGCCGGTTTCGAAACCATCACGCCCGACGGGGTCGCCCACTAACGAAATTGGCTTAGGCGCCATGTCATGCTGAGCGCAGCGAGCGAAGCGAGCGCAGTCGAAGCACCGCCGGGATCCCCGCCATNNGCGCCTGCGGCGCTCCGCTCAGATGACACGGGAGCGCGTTCGGGTCGCCGTAGTCGACGTTGATCTCGCTGTGCGCCATTCGCACGTGATAGGATGCGGAGATGTTCGTGCATCGCGCGAGGGGGAGTTCCCGCCTGTGCCCGAAGACCCGACGCGGTTCCGCATGAACTCATTCGGAGGTTGACTCGTGCGCGTCGTCGGCTGCATCGCCTTGATCGTCACCATCGGGTCATTGCCGGCGCTTGCCGACCAAGATCCCGGGTACTTACCGGGTCCGTGGCATTTTAAAGCCGTCTCGTGCGTCGACACGACGGTGCTGTCGGTGACGGCGCGGCTCGGAGCCGAGGGACAGACGACGTTCACCGCCGCGGACTTCAAACAGTCGGGCGTCGCAGTGACCTTTGCGACCCAGCTCGGGGTCGTGCCGCTGTTTACGAAAGGAAACGCTGCGGTTGTTCACTATCAAGACACCGCCGGCAACGACATCATGGCGGCCGAGCATCGCGGCGATCGCGTTCAGGTTTGTTTCCTCGGCGGACCCGCGCCGACGACATATTGCAACCCGGACAAGGACGATCGCGGCCGGAACTACCGCGTCTACGATTACAAGCAGCGCCGGCAATACTGGGGCATGAACGAAGAGCACGATTGCGGCGGCGCGTAAGCCGGCGCGGCTCTCGCCGGGGATATAATGCCGCCACTTGACCTGTCGAAGACCCACGAACTCCAGGAGCTGTTCGCGGTCCCGCGCGAGGTCCGCGACGCAGCGTGGCGCCGGCGTTTTTGGGCCGCCGTACCGGATGCGAGTCTGGTCTCGTTCCAGCCGCAAATCGAGCGCGGGCCCGACGGGTTTCCCTATTTTCAGCTGGCGATTCCAACAGGCGGCGAGTTCACGCCGTTCTCACTTTCCCAACTGCTGCCGTACGTGCTCGAACACGGACTCGGTGCCGTCGTCTACGGTGAAGCGACCCGCGTCAATCCTCCCGAGTGGGTCTTTAGTTTCGGCGCCCTGCTCGGGCTACAGATGTTCGGTACGCTCGACACCGAGGGGACCC
>PMHP01000227.1 GCA_003158195.1 Vulcanimicrobiota bacterium
CCTACGCTCAGGATGACAAGAGTTTTCATTGCTTCCATGTGGACCCATGGGCCATGTGCAACTCAGCTGCAAGGTCGCTACGTGAGGGAGCGAATCGGCTGCCGCTCTTTGTCGACAGGTTAGCTCCTGCGCGGAGCGCAAAGGTCGCGAGCGTGAAGAGCTGCGCAAAATAGGCGGCCGCGCCGAACGTCCTAAGCGCCTTTTCGTTGCGGTGCCGCTCGACGAGAACTTGCGGATTGCCTGCGGCGAGCAGGCGGAGTGGTTGCGAAACGCGGGCGTCGAGGCGCGCTGGGTCCGGCCCGAGAACTACCACCTGACGCTTGCGTTCCTCGGCCGGGTCGAGGTCGAGCGCATTGCGATCGTCGAGGACGCGGTGCGCGCGGCCGTTTCTCAGATCGAACCGTTCCGGCTGCAGCTCGAGGCCGTCGGAGCATTCCCGAACCGCCGTCAAGCACGCGTCATTTGGATCGGCGCCGCAGCGCGCGTCGCACAATTCGACGAACTCGCCGCTACGATTCGAGCCGCACTCGAAGCGCACGGCTTCTCGTTCCCACAGCCCGCGGAACCGCACGTTACCTTGGCGCGCGCTGGGGGCTGCCGCTTCGCAGCGACCCAGCCGCAGAAGCTACCGCCGCTGATGATCGACGAGGCGGTACTTTACGAGTCGTTCACCGAAGCCGCCGGCGTGCGTTACGCGCAGCTGGCGAGCTTTCTGCTTCACACCAAATAGTTCGGAACGGGAAGCCGCTCCCGATCAGCCCAACAAGAACCGTGCGCTTTCCTCCGGCGCCTCGCGATGCCTATCTCGCGCGCGCCGCGAATGTCACCGGACGGCGGTCGCAGTCGGGCCGCTGATGCCCGTGGCGGCGCCGGAGAGGACCGCAATCGGCGCTTCGTTGAGCGTCCCGGTTGGATTGGCAGCAAACTCTTCGACGTTGCTCGCGTTCCTATTCGACGCAAAGATCACGCCGGTTGGGCCGAGCGAAAGACCGTCGTTCCCGCCGTCGAGACCGGTATTGCTTCCGGAGATCGTCGCCAACGGCGCTTCGCTGACCGTTCCGACGGGGTCCGCAGCGAAAACGTAAATGTTCCCTGAGTCAAGCGTGTAGATTCGTCCGCTCGAATCGAGAGCGATGCCCCATGGGTAGTTAAGACCCGTCGTACTGTTGCGCGGTATGTTCGCAATCGGCGCTTCGTTGAGATTTCCACTCGGGGTGCTCGGGACGGGCGGATAGACCTCGATGCCGTAAACGTTGTCGGTCACGTAGACGCGCTGGGCCGCATCGAAAGCAATGCTGTGGGTTTCCGCGAGCTTCACATTGCTGCCGGAGATCGTGGTGATCGGAGCACTGTTGACGGTCCCGGTCGGATTGGCTGCATAGATCGCGATCGTGCCCGGATAGGCGACGTAAATCTTGCCGCTCGCGTCGATACCCATCCCATAGAGGGTCACGCCGCCGTTGTTCACGTTGATCGTTGCGGTCGGCGCTTCGTTGAGGATTCCGGCGGAGATCGGCGGATAGACGGTTACCGTAAACAGGTTCGCAACGTAGATATTGCCGTGGGAATCCACGTCGATGCCGACCGGCGCTCCGAGTCCGGTATTGCTCCCGCTGATTGTTGCGACCGGTGCCTCGTTGCCTGCCGCCCCGGCGGGATAGCCGGTGACGGCGTTGCTGTTTTGATTCGCAACGAGAATTGCCGCCGGCTGCGGGGTCGCAGTAGGCGTCGGCGATGGAGACGCAGTCGCGGTTGGCGTGGCAGAGGGAGCCGGCGATGGCGTGGGAGTTGCCGATCTCGCCGCAGACGGAGTTGCCGATGGCGCCGAAGACGGCGTTACGTGCGAAACCGGCGGGTGGTACAACTGGACGGTACCGGCTCCGCATCCGGCAAGTACTAGCGGCAAGGTGAGCACGAAGAACCGGCTCGCCTGAAAACGGCGGCGATTCCAGATGTGGACGATCATCAAGCGTCTCCTCTGTTTGCCGCGTTGCTTTCAACGCCCAAACGCGTCCACATCTACGTCGGAATGTTATGTTTGGAAAGCTTGACGCACGGCGTCCTCTTCGATCCGTGCGTGTATCGCACGTATTGTCGCGGACTCGATTCCGGCCTTAAGGCACCATCGCGCGGAGTTTTTCCGCTTTCGACGACGACGACGCGGGCGGTGCGCATGTCGATGAGACGTTCGTCCCAGAAACGGTTCAGGGGGCGGTTAACCGTTTCGCGGGTGGTGCCGATCATGTTCGTTCTCTCTTGGTTGGTCAGCCGCAAGGTGATGCGAGTGCCGGCCGGGACCTGTTCGCCGAAATTGGCGGAGAGATTGAGGAGCAAGGAGGCAAACCGCTTATTTTACCAAGTGCGGCAACCGCGGGATAGCGCCCGGCGCCCGAGAAACTTGAGAGGAGTACCATGCGCCCGCAATTTTGGCCCGTAACGATGCTCGCGCTCGCAATACTCAGCTATGGCCCCTGCGGCAGTCTTGCCGCAGCGACCGCGATCGACTTCAAGAACGCATCCTATCCGAACGGGGCGTGCGGACCCGTGACGCTCTCGGGCGGTTCTGAGCAGCACGCCGCAAATTCTGCGGATGGTCCGACGATCAGCACCGAATTGGACGAGGTGCATACCGGGAAGCTCGGGACGCACGACGCGGCCGTCGTGGAGTTACGATGCGGCGGCCCGGGCGGCTACGCTTCCTCGAGCGCCGATGTCTATCTCACCGATCGAGGCCGGCTGACCTTTCTGGGGTCGGTCGCGGAATCGGACTCGTTCGCACCTGAGCTCCGCGTTCGCTTCGCGAGTCCGTTTCTGTACGTCGATGTCTCCGAACACCCCGAGCTCGCGGGCGCGAACGTCAAATGGAAGGTTACGACCTATCGGTTGAACGGTAAGAAGCTCGTCACCGTAAACGTGCTCGAGCATATCCGCAAGAATTAGCGCGCCCGCCGTCCCGCGCGCGCCGCGGAATGTGTGTATCTCGTCCGAGGCTCCGAGAGGGACGATAACGGCGCTCTGACACCGCGTAGGGGACGGCTAACAAACCATCCCCTATCTCATCTTATCAGGATGACAGGGATATTTAAGGCACCATCGCGCGGAGTTTTTCCGCTTCGACGACGACGACGTGGGCGGTGCGCATGTCGATGAGGCGTTCGTCCCAGAAACGGTTGAGCGTGCGGTTGACGGTCTCGCGGGTCGTGCCGATCATGTTCGCCATCTCTTGGTTGGTCAGACGTAAGGTGATGCGCGTGCCGGCTGGGACCTGTTCGCCGAAATTGGCGGAAAGGTTGAGGAGCAACGAGGCAAGGCGCGAGCGGATGTCCTGCGAGGTCGTCGCGGAGATCAGCTTGTTGGCGGCGCGGAGGCGTTCGGAGAGGGCAATAACCAGGAGTCGGCCGATGCGAGGGCTGCGATCGATCAGTGCTAAGAAATCTTCACGTTCGATCGCGCCGACCTCGACTTCGGTGAGGGTGCGCACGCTGGCGGCGCGCACGGCGGTATCGAAGATGCTCATCTCGCCGAAGAAATCACGCTCTTTGAGGATCGAGAGGATCGTCTCGCGGCCGTCCGCGGCAATCCGGACGATCGCGACCGAGCCCAGCAGAATCAGATAGAAGGTCTGCCCCGGGTCACCCTCGCGGAAGATCGTCTGGTGCTTGGCGTAGCGGCGGGTCGTGACGAGTTGCGCGACCTCTGAGAGCTCGGTCTCGTCGAAGTCGCGGAACAGCGGGACGGTCTTCAGGGGCTCGATGCCGATGGTGCGCGAGCCGCCGTCATCTCGGTGCCTCGGGATGATCATACTCACCATATCGGCACAGGCGCTTCCCGGTTTTATGTGTTCCCGACTAGCCGCCCTGACAGCCGGTCGCGATAGGGAACCGTGATTGCGACACGCGAAACCCAGCCTCCGGTGACGACTCTTTTCGACGCGGACGCGAAGATGGCGCTCAAGCACCACTTCGGCTTCGAGGCGTTCCGGCCGCTGCAGGAAGAGATCGTCCGCGACGTCCTCGCCGGGCGCGACGTCTTCGCCCTCCTGCCTACGGGCGGGGGGAAGTCCCTATGTTTCCAGCTCCCCGCGGTCATGCGCGAGGGCCTGACGGTCGTGGTTTCGCCCCTGATCGCCCTCATGAAGGACCAGGTCGACGGCCTCACGACCGCCGGCGTCCCGGCGACCTTCCTCAACTCGGCGCTCGACGGCAACGAGACGCGGCGACGGCTGCGCGGCCTGCACCAAGGGGCCTACCGGCTCCTTTACCTCGCCCCGGAGCGCCTTGCCCTCGACCACGTCATGCGCGACCTAGCGCAGTGGAACGTTACCCGCTTTGCGATCGACGAGGCGCACTGCATCAGCGAGTGGGGCCACGATTTCCGCCCGGAGTACCGCCGCCTCGCCGAGTTGCGCCGAACCTTTCCCGCCGTCCCGGTCCTCGCGCTGACCGCGACGGCGACCGAACGCGTCCGCCGCGACATCGTCGCCTCGCTCGAGCTGCGTGAGCCGTCCGTCTACGTCGCGAGCTTCAACCGGCCGAATCTGCGCTACCGCGTCGTCGCGAAGGCAAACACCTTCGCCTCGCTGCTGGGCTTCGTACGGGAGCGGTCCAAGGAGAGCGGGATCGTCTACGCCGCAAGCCGCCGTCAGGCCGAGAGCCTCGCGCAGAAGTTGACGAGTTCCGGCATCCCGGCGTTGCCCTATCATGCCGGTCTCGAGGGATCCGAGCGGACGTACAACCAAGAGCGCTTCCGGCGCGACGACGTTCGGGTGATCTGCGCGACGATTGCGTTTGGGATGGGCATCGACAAGCCCAACGTCCGCTACGTCGTGCACTACGATCTGCCCAAGAGCCTCGAGAGCTACTACCAGGAAACCGGACGGGCCGGACGCGACGGGCTCCCGGCCGATTGCATGCTCTTCTTCAGCGCAAGCGACGCAGCCAAGCTTCGCGGCTTTCTCGATGAGAAGGAAGAGCGCGAGCGCGCACTTGGGCTCGAAGCGCTGCGCCTGATGACCGGCTACGCGGAAAGCGCGGAGTGCCGGCGCGCCGTTCTGCTGCGTCATTTCGGTGAGACGCTGGCCGCGGGCGCCTGCACGGGATGCGATAACTGCCTTGCGCCGCGCGCCACCTTCGACGGGACGCAGGCCGCACAAAAGTTTCTGTCGACCGTCATTCGCGTCCGGCAGGCGAGCGGGTTTTCGGTTGGGCTGAACCATCTCGCCGACGTTCTCTGTGGCCGCGACACCGAAAAGATGCGCGCGTGGTACCACGATTCGCTCTCGACGTTCGGCATCGGAAAAGACGTCGCACGCTCGCAGTGGCTCGCGATCGGGCGCGAGCTCGTTCGCCTCGGCCTTCTCCGTCAAACGGACGGTTTGCGCAGCGTCCTCGAACTGACGGATACCGGCCGCAGCACGCTGCTCGAACGGCGCAGCGTGCAATTGACGGTCGCGGCGCCGCCGCAAATCCCGAGCCGGAAAGGGGCGCGCGGACAACTTTCCCCAAGTCCCGGCGCGATCGCCGGCGCAACCGACGAGACGCTTTTCGACGAACTGCGCGCGTTGCGCAAGCGGCTCGCCGACGCGCGCGACGTTCCGGCGTACGTGATCTTCCCCGATACGGCCCTGCGCGCGATGGCGCGCGAGGTGCCGCGCAACGCGACCGAGTTGCGCCGCATCTCCGGCGTCGGCGACAAGAAATTGCAGGACTACGGCGACGCGTTCCTCGCGGCGATCGCAGCGTACGCCGCGCGCCGGGAGAATGCGCAGCCGGACGCGTAGCCGCAAACATGGCGACCTTCCTCACCGCCGACGGCACCGAGCTGCACTACACGGATCTCGGGCCCCGCGGAACCCTCGCCCTGCTGTTCTTGCACGGCTGGTACGCGGCGTCCACGATTTGGACTCCGGTCGTGAGCCGGCTTGCCAAGCTCCATCGAACGATCGCCGTCGACATGCGCGGGTTTGGTGAGTCGAACGCGGCAGCGGGACCGTATAACGTCGAAATATTTTCTGACGATCTCAGCGCGCTGATCGCCGCAGCCAATCTCGACCCGCTCGTCGTCATCGGTCATTCGATGGGCGCGGCGATCGCGCAGCGCTTCGCGATCGACCGGCCCGAAGCCGTCGAAGGCCTCGTCTTAATCGCACCCGTGCCGGCGGGCGGACTCGATTTCCCCGCTAAGGTCGATGCGATGTTTCGCAGCCTGCCCGGCAATCCTCAAGCGACCAATGCTTGGCTCTCGCGATTGATGTCCCCGGAACCGCCGGCCGCGGTGCGTGCGCTGCTGCGCTCGGCCGCAGCCGCGGTGAGGCCGGAGGTCGCGCTCGAAAGCTATAAGTCGTGGTCGACCCTAAACTTCGCCGGCGAAGCGGCGACGATCGACACGCCGACCCTCGTCATCGCCTCCGATGGCGATCGGCCCGAGGTCGCGCGCGCTCGGGTTGCCGAGCTTATCGTGGGAAGCCGTTTTGAGATTTTGCGTGATGCCGCGCACTACGCGGTGCTCGAGCAACCCGACCGGATCGCAGGGCTGATCGAAGGCTTTATCGCAGATCTCTAATCTTCCGTGACGCAGCAGACGCCGCACCTCCCGCCGCTTTATCTCTTCGCCGTCCTCCTCTTCGTCGTCGGGCGCTTTCTCATTCGCGAGCTCCGCGAGCGCAAGATGCTTCTCTCGCGGCTTTACGTCTTGCCCGGCATCGCCGGCTGCCTCGCCCTGTTTCTCGTCGTGACGACGGCGTTCTTGTTTCCCGCGACGACCGTACTCTTGGCCGGCGAAACGTGCATCTCGCTCGGCGTCGGATTGGCCGTGGGCCTTGCGGTCGCACATTTCACGACCGTTCGGCTCGGCGAACAGCCGGGATCGGTCTACGTGCTCGGCAGCTGGATAACCGTCGCGATTTGGATCGGCGCGCTCGCCTTGCGCTGGGCAGCGCGCCTCGCGATCCCGATGGCCGACGTGACCGCGACGCAGTCCGCCAACGCGGCGCTGCTTGTGATGGTGACGGCCGCGCTCGCAATGGTTCGCTATCGGGTGGCGCTCAAAGCGAAGTTCCTGCGCGAGAGCGGCATCGTCACGCCGGTTTCGGCCGCCTAGCCGCTGTGAGCGTGGCACAACTCACCGACACGCACATCGTGCGTGAAGGCACGACGTACTTCGGCATCGACACGGCCCAATATCTTGCCGATGCGATCGACGCGGTCAACGCCCTCGCTTTACCGCCCGACTACGCCGTGATCACCGGCGACATCGCAAATTTCGGCAGCGCGGCGGAGTACGCTCGCTTCCGCGAGATCATGACCGCGTTGCAGGTGCCGTACTTCGTTATCCCCGGCAACCACGACGATCGCGACCGCATGCGCGCCGCCCTGCCGCCGCACACCTACGGCGGCTCGACCGACGCGCGCGTTCGCTACGCCGTCGATGAGTTCGCGATTCGTCTCGTCGGCCTCGACGAGAACTTCTTGCGCCCGTGGCCCGGCGCGCTCTTGGACCGCGATTCGGCCGCCTGGCTCGAACGCACGCTTGCCGCTCGGCGCGATTCACCGACGATCGTCGCCGTGCATCAGCCGCCGTTCCGCACCGGCCTGCACTACCTCGACGTCGGCGGGTTCCTCGGCCGCCGCCGCCTGCGCCGCATCGTCGACCGCCACCCCCAAGTCAGCCGAGTCATCTCCGGTCACATCCACTGCGTTCGCTCCGCCCAATGGAAGGGCGCGACCGCGATCAGCGCGCCGAGCACCGCACCGCAAGTTCTGCCACTGCTTTTCATGGAAGGCAAAGTGCTCGGCATCCGCCACGAGCCGCCGGGCTTCTCACTTCACGCGCTCGCTCCTGACGCAACCGTCACGACGGCTGTCTATCGCCGCGACGATTCGGGAAGCTACAATCCCGTTGACGCTCGAAACATGCGGCGATCCGCTCACGGAACGGTGTAGTCGGGGCCGCGGCTGAGGGCCGGAGAACGGAGGTGGCCCGGGTCGTAGAAGACGAGGATGAAGCGGCCGCGGATCGGGGCGAGGCGGCATGACAACGGATATTCGTTGGTTCCGTCGGTCGTTTGAAGAGCGTAGACCATCCCCCGGCGCTCGAAGTTCGTGACCGAATTCACGGATGTAACTTTGCGCTTGCGGCCGCGGACGGGACAGCTCACGCTCCACACCGGCAGCTTGTAAATTTCCGTGCCGTGATGTGCGGGGACGCGCATCCGGACGCCCATCGCGGAAGGCAGTTTCACGATCACGCTACCGGCGCCGCCGGGTGGAAACGGAACGTAGAGCGGGTTTGAGGGTATGGGCGAACCGCCAACCGTGGTAAGTTGTGCGGACGCTTGCGCGAACGCGAGTGCAACGAAGGCCACGGCTACGAGCGCACGCATCAATGGTCGGTAACGACCAGTTGCGAGGCCGCGGTTCGCCCGAATTCCTCGGGAGCGAATTGGAGCTGCGCGTTTGCACCGGGCCAGGCGTACGTGCCAGGCGTGACCGAACGGACCAGGTAGTGGATTGCGTAGGCGCCGGGCTCGAGATGCGAGGTGAACGAGACGACGCGGTTCTTGTAGATCGACTGATAGTCGACGCTCCAAGTGTCGGTGCCCTCGACGTCGGCCGGCGACGCGGTCCGGAAACTTTGATCGACCGCTTCGAAGCCGGCGGGCAACGGGTCGGTGACGAGCACGTTGTCGATCGGGTGATCGGTGACGATCCGATCCTCAACGTCGAAGACGTGACCTGCGACGACGCTCGTGGGACCCGCCGGAACGGCGAGACCGAACGACGCGAGCGTGTCGTAGGAGCCGGCCGGACGCAGGGTGCGATCGATCCGTATGCCTTGATAGACGCCCGGCGACGAATCCGGCGCGCGATAGCGCAGCGCGACGACATAGTGCAGCGTGCCCGTGCCCTGCATCGAGAGCGCGACCGTGCTTGCGCCGCGTACGACGGTGTCGATCGGAAGGCTCGTCGTGTCGATCGTCTTTGCGTAGCCGGAGAAGACGGTCTTCGTCACCTTCGCGGGCTGCGCGGGCAGCGTGACGGTCGCGGTGAAGTTCGGCGGCGTCGCGTTCTGCGCGGCGTACGACGTCAGCGCGTTCATTGCCTCGGCGTCGTCGCAATTGCAGCCCCAGCGACCGTTATGCCGCTCGTCGAGCAACGTCTGCAGCAGCCGGTCGACGTCTTCTTCCGGCGTCCCGCTCGCGATCGCGAGGCCCAGCATCTGCGACTGGCCGGCGACCTCGCTCTCCCCGAACGCGCCGCGCAGATCGACGGTCGCATGCCGCGCCGAGAGATTGACCTGCTGGAAGAGCTCGTCGCGGAGTCCGATACCCTTGGCGTGCCAAGCGGCAGAGCGCAACAGGAAGCGCGCGAGTTCGACCCGCTCGTAGTACTCGAACTTCGGCTGCTGCGTCATGATGTCGGCCAGAAAGTCGTTGCGCACGTCCCCGGCCGCGCCGAGCGTCTCGAGCGCCTCGAGCCGCGCTTCGGCCATGCACTGCGCGTCGCTATCCGTACAGCTCCCGGCGTCACTCGGATTCGCCAACACTTTGCCGAGATAGCGGTCGGCGTGTGACAGATCACCGGAGACGTCGAAGCCCGCGAGCTTCGCCTGCAAGAGCTGCTGAACGTCGAAGGCGGTCGTGTAGACGTCGCTCGTCTTAGCGCCGGGCCAGTCGGCAAAGCCGCCGTCCGAGAGCGTCAGCGTACGCAGCGCGGCGAGATCCGCCGCGACGCTCTTCGACAGCGCCGGAACTTGGCTGGTCCGGCCGTACATCTTGTCGAGGACGATCGCATCCGAGGCCACCGCGATGCGGCTTGCGAGCACGGTCCCGAACGGGACGTACGGAAGTTGCAGCGCGTCCTGCGGTTCGCTGACGTCGCCGAGCAGCGTGCTCGCGAGCGTCACGTCGAGGCCGCCGAGCGGGCCGCGCAGCGATGCCGCAACGTTAACGGGAACGCTCGCGGAAGTCTTCGTCGTTCCGGTCGTCACCACGCTCTCCAAGACGTCATCAATCAGCACGGGCACCGGAAAGCTGAATGCATCGGCCTTCGAGCCGAGTTTCGTCGTGAAGGTGAACGTCGCGTCTTGCGTTCCGCTGACGGTCGTGGCGAAGCGATAGGCTTGCGTCGCCGTTTCCGCCGGAACGCTCGTCTGGGTCGCGTGCGGATCGCCCGTTGCAAACGTCGCGCCCCCGGCGACTGCCCCGTTTACCGCAAGCGTCCCGGTCCCGTGGGCGACGTTGGTCACCGCGACACCGGCTTCGAAGGTATCGCCGGGCCGTGCGAACTGGGGCAGGACGGGGTTCGTAACGAGCGCCTTCGTCGTGATGAAGGTCGCTTCGCCGTTGCCGAAACGGGCGTCGGAACTGAGACCGAGCGCCATGACGCGCCACGTCGTCAGGTCGTCGGGGAGCGTGAACGAGACGCTCGCGGATCCATTCGCATCGGTGCGAATCGAGCCGTTCCAATACGCGAGCGGCACGAACTTCGTGCGAACGCGCGTCCCCGCCGGGCCGGCCATCGCGCCGCCGCCGAAGCCGAAGCCTTTCTCGACCGTGCGATGCTCGACTTCGAGCTTCACGTCTTCGCGATTGTCGCCGAAGCGCGTCGAAATCGGTTGATCGGCGTAAACCATCTTCACGAGATCCGGAAAGCGGTAGCCGCTCAGTTGCAGGATTGAATCGTTGACGACGGCGAGCGCGACCTCCCCGGCGACCGGTTTGCCGTCGCGGCCCGCAACGTGCAGGACAACACGCTGCGAGCCGGCCGGTTCGAGCGTCGCCGACGCGGGACGGACGTCGATCTTCAGGTATTTGGCATCGAGCGCAACCTCGAACGACGCGAACCCGACACGCGAGAGGTGTTTGAGGTTCGGGGGCAGACCGCTCGAAAGTGCCTTCCCGCGGCGCACGAGCAGCGCTTCGACCGCGGCGTTCGGCAGCATCCCTGGGGTGATGGTGAAACGGACCTGCGGTGCCGAACCGTGCACGCTCTCGTGCTTGGAAAAGAGCACCCCGTGGCGCACGACGGCGAAGTACAAGTCGGCATCGGCGAACGGTGATTCGATCAAGGCTGTCGCCGTATCGCCCGGACGGTACGTGGACTTGTCCAGCTTTACCGTAAGACTGTCGTTGGCCGAGTACCACGCCGCTTCGCCTGCGCCGGCGACCCAAATCGAGAGGTCGGTGGCGGTCGCATCGCTCGCAGCATCGTCGAAGTTCGCGCGCACGCGATACTCGCCCGGCTTCGGCGCGGTGAACTGGACCGGCTGCGCCGTCTCCTTGGGGTCCAATTCTTGAGTCGCAACGTCGACATAGTGCACGCTGTCGTGCGGTGTCTCGCTGCCTTCTTGCACTTGGGTGACGCTCGAGTAGACGCGCTGCTGCAGCACGAGCTTGACGCGTCTGCCGGTCAGCGGCTTGCCGTGCGGATCGGTCACGATCGCGTCGACGTCGAACGGCGTTTTTTCCGTCACAAGGAAATTCGAGCGCAGTCCGATCAGCGCGTCGCCGGGCAAAGCGATGAACGTCTGCGTGTCCGCAACCGCGAGGTGCGAGACGTCGGTCGTCTGCGCGGTGACCGTGTACTGCAAGGCATACGGGATATCGCCGGTCACCGGGATGCTCAGTGCGGCATTACCCTGCGCGTCGATCGCGACGTCCTGCTGCAAGACGTCGCTCGTCACCGACGGAGGCTCCTCGGGATAATTCCACTGCCTCCCGAAATTGAACGCATCCCAACCGTTCGGCGTGAACGCGTACTGTCCGCGCGTCGCCGTGACCGACGACGTACCACCTTCAACCGGCGCGCCGAAAAGGTAGAGGCTCGTCGACTGCGAGCCGACGCTCGTGCCGGAGCTCACGACGTCCTTGTCGAGCGTGAGGTCGACCTTGAAATTCGGCGGCTTGAATTCCGCGACCCGGTACGAGCCGCTAAGCCCTTCACCGCCGCTGCCGTTCGCCTGTACGTTCCAGTAACCGACCTCGGCCGATTTGGGAATCACAAGCGGTACCGTGAACGCGCCAAACGCGTCCGGCGTAAACGTTCCGAGTTTGGTCACGGCGCCGCTCGGCGAGGTCACCTTGACGCTGAACGACGCCGATTTCGCTCGCGCGATCGTGCCGTTGGTCTCGAAGTACGCAACCGCTAAGAATTTTGCGGCCTCACCCGGCTGATAGAGCGTGCGATCGGAGACGATCGTGCCGAGCGCGACCGGGGCGCCCGCCGACCAGCCTTCGTTCTCGAGGCCGTAGGCATAACCGTTTTCGTAGCGCGTCGTGCGCGCGAACGACCAGTCCGCGCCGTCGTGCGCGATCACGAGCAGGTCCGGGGCCCGGGTCGAATCCGTCGCCGTGCTGGCACAGGCTGCAAATGCCGCTGTGTCGAGCGTCCAGACGCCGTCCTGACCGGCCGTTCCGCTGGCGCACGGCGGCTCGCTCGGCGAAGACTTTTGGGTCTCGTCGGGCGTCGACGACTCGTAGACGTCGACATGCGCGCCCGGGATCGGCGAGCCGTCGCCCAGGTGCTGGACGCGGACGAATCCGCCGTTCGGAAACCACTGCGCGAAGATGCCGACATTCGTCAGCTGCACCGCGCCGACGAACTCCGGCTCCTCCCAAGCGGGCTTGCCGTTGTTGTCGGTCCCAAGTCGCGTCCGTGCCGTGAAGCCGTAGGCGAACGCACCGGTCGGACCGCCGAGCGCGGCCGCAAGCGGCAGCTTCGTCTCGACTTGCTGATTCGCCGGCTGCGCGAGCGGATGGAGCTGCCATGCGCTCGTGCTGTCGGGGAGCAGCGCGCGCGCCCCGCCGTCAATATCGTTTGCAATGAGGTCGGTCGGACGGATCGGCACGAACGCCGAACGGTAGGCTTTGGCCGGCAGGTTCGTCGTGTCCAGATTGAGCGCGAGATTTGGTCGCAGCGGGAAGATGCTGAGGCCCGTCGGAGCCCAGATGTCGGCGGACAAGTTGCCGGTGTTGAACGTCGCGGTCACGTCCTTGCCGAGCTGCTGGCCAAACTGGTCGGTAAGCGATCCGGCAACTTTGACGGTATAGGTCGTCCTGGGCGACAGCGCATCCGAATCGAACGTGATCGACGCGCCGTCGACGCGCAGGAGCGGCAGCGACGGATTGGGCGACGGCGATAATGTTATCGCCTTCGGGGCGCTCTTGGGATCGAGGCCGTTCGAAAAGTTGACCACGGGCTGGCCGTGCGCGAATCGGACACCTTTCTGTTCGTCAAGCCCGGCACCGGTGAACGTTAGCGGGCCGTAGGTCTTGATCGCGCCGCGATACGTTTGGACCGTCGCCAGGTTGCCGTAGAACGGCTGCACTCCCGGATCGATCACGATCGCATAGATCGTGCTTTTCGCGAGCTGCGCGTGCGGCACGATCTCGTAACTCGTCGCCGTATCGCTCGGAACCGCACCGCTTGCATCGGTCGACTCGGTCGGCTCCGCCGACGGGTCCGGCGTCGGCGTCGGCGCGAGGTCGACCGGGACGACCTTCGAGGTGTCGGTCGTGTCGACGAGGTGAGTACGGGAAAGGAGCGAGGGGACGTCGACGCTCGTGCTCGTCGAGATAACGAGCGTCGGCATCAGCGTCTGTGGCTCGTACGTGCCTTCGTTGCCGGTCGGAATACTCGTGATCGTGAGCGGTGTGGTCGTGAAACTCCACGCGAAATCGCTTGCCAACGACTGGCCCGCGCGATCGGCGAGGCCCGCGGTCAGCGTCACCTTCAGGCGCGAGGCATCCGGGACTTGCTCGTCGGCTTCGAACCCGACCATCTTCGGCGTAAGGATGATGAAACGCCCGGGCAGCGGCGGCTCGAGCGTGAAGTGCGCGAGCACGGCCGCGCGATCGGGCGATTCGAGCGCTTCGATCGGAACCAAATCGTTCTTGAAACGCACGCGAATCTGCGAGCCGTCCTTGGCTTCGCCTTTCGGCGAGATCGAATCGATCCACGCCGGCTGCGATTCTTTCGGCGCGGGCGAGACGGGCGCGAGCGGCGTCGCCGGCGCCTGCGCCGTCGCCGTCGCTTGCGCTGCAGGTTGCGCCGTTGCTTGCGTTGAGGGCGGCGTCCGGGACGTGCATCCAGCCGCGACGAAGGTCACGACCAACGCAAAGATGACCGCACCAAAAGGCCGCATCCCGAAGCTCACCACACACCCTTCGAGCGCGAGGCGGCGAATCTTTGTGACGGTCGTGCTCGCGGGGGTGCTCTGCGGGCTAGTCTTTTTGCTTCGCCCGATCGGCCCGCGCGATCTGCCTCACGATGCGCGCGCGCTGAGCTTCGTCGATCGCAACGGAGCGGCGCTCGGCACGCTCTTGGGCCGCGACGACCGGCACACGATCGCCGTTCCACTCGCGCGCATGGCGCCCGCGTTTCTCGCCGCGTTGCGCGCGACCGAGGACCGGCGCTTCGCCGCGCACGGCGCCCTCGATCCCGCCTCGACCGTGCGGGCGTTCGCAACGGCACTCGCCGCTCGCCACGTTCCCGGCGGCGCCTCAACCCTAACGATGCAACTAGCGCGGCAGCTGCTCCCGGTCGAACCGACGCTCTGGGGAAAGCTCGTCGAAAGCGTCGTCGCGCAACGGCTCGAGAACGGACTTTCGAAGGCGCAGATTCTCGAGGCCTACGCGAATCGCGCCCCGATGGGCTCCGATCTCTACGGGGTTGAAGCGGCGTCGCGAACGTATTTCGGCGTCAGCGCGGCGCAGCTCGATCTCGCCCAGGCCGCATTGCTTGCGGGGCTTCCCAACGACCCCGTGCGCCTCGACCCGTATCGCCACCCGGCGGCGGCCCTGGCGCGCCGCCGTTTCGTGCTCGCGCAGATGGTCGCGGCGCACGTCGTCGATGCAGACGCGGCGCGCCTCGCCGATGCCGAGCAGCTCGCTCTTGTGCCGCGCGCCGCGGGCATCGTCGCGGCCGCTCACTTCCTCTTCTTCCTCGCGCCGCAGATCGCGCCGGAACGCGAACGCGTGCGCACGACGATCGACCGTCCGCTGCAACGCTTCGTCGAGCGCCAAATGAACGACGTCGTCGCGAGCTTAGCCGGCAACGAGGTCGGCGGTGCGGCGGCAATCGTTATCGACAACGCGAGCGGCGACGTGCTCGCGTACGCGGGCTCGCCCGATTACTTCGACGATCGGGCGCTCGGGCGCAACGACGGCGTCCAGGCCCTGCGCCAGCCGGGCTCGACGCTCAAACCGTTCCTCTACGAGCTCGCGCTCGAACGGCGCGACGTGCGTCCGACGACGATCTTGGCCGACGTTCCCGTCGCCTACGCCCTCCCGCACGCGCGAATTTACCGTCCGACCGACTATGCCGAACGCTTTGCGGGGCCGGTCCGGATGCGCCTGGCGCTCGCGAATTCGCTCAACGTGCCGGCGGTCCGCGTCCTCTCACGCGTCGGCGTCGACACGTTTTTGGAGCGCCTGCACGCGCTCGGTTTCGCGCATCTCGCGCAGTCGCCGGACTACTACGGTTTGGGGCTGACGCTCGGCGGCGGCGAGGTCTCGCTGTACGAGCTTGCGCGCGCGTATGCAACGCTCGCGCGCGGCGGCGCGCCGACGACGCTGCGCACGACGCTCGACGGCGCAATTCAAAGCGGCCCGGCCGCCGGCGTCGCGCCGAACGATCCGGCGTGGGCGCTGGTTACCGACGTGCTCGCCGATCCATTTGCCCGCGCCGCGGCCTTCGGCGCGAACTCGATCCTGGGGCTTCCGTTTCCCGCTGCGGTGAAGACCGGCACCTCGTCCGATTATCGCGACACCTGGACCGCCGGTTTCACCCGCGACTATACCGTCGCCGTCTGGGTCGGAAACTTCGACGGACATCCGATGCGGCGCATCTCGGGCGTCACCGGGGCCGCTCCGCTCTGGAGCCGGATCATGCTCCATCTCTACGCCGATCGCGATGCCGCACCGTTCGCGCCGCCCGCGGGCTACGCGCGCCGGCAGATCTGCGCGACGACCGGCCGGCGGCCGAACCCGCACTGCCCGGCCGTCGTGAGCGAGTGGCTCGACGCCGGTGACCGCGCGTATCTTGCAGCAGCCGCCTCGTCACCGGAGCCGGGCCGCGCATACGATACCTGGCTCGTCTCGCAACCCGAGCGCGCCGAACTCGGAACGCGCATCCTGTTCCCGCACGACGGGGACCGCTTCGTCGCCGATCCGAGCGCGCGCTTACAAGTCGAAATCGCCGGTCACGATCGAGCGCGTGTGACGCTCGACGGCCGCGAGCTCGCTTCGCGCTTCGGGACGTACCTCGTCCCTCTGCGCGCGGGCTCGCACGTCCTGACCGCGCGGTCGCGCTCGGGCGAATCGGTCGTCCGGTTCGACGCCGGGCCGCACGTGCCGCTCGGCCGCGCCGGCTTCAGTGTTGTGACGCCGGCTGTTTCAACTGCTCGAGAAACGCGGTAACCGCCGCCCAGTTCTCGTTGGCGCCGTCGGGATCACGGTCGGGCCGGAGCGTGGACGACCCGTGTACGCCGTTCTTCGGAACGTAATCGACCTTGACGCGCGAACGCACGGCGTTGAAGATCGCGCGTGCCTGCTGCTCCTCGGACGGATCGCTCGCAGAATCGATGAAAACCGGAACGCGCACGTGGCGCGCCGCTTTTTTGACGAGGTGCTTGTCCGGCAGGTACTCGCCCGGCGAAAAAGAGAGCACGGCTGCGATTTCGAGCGGGTGCTTGGCCGCAAACGCGAACACGAGCGCGGCCGAGTAACTGCTGCCCCACGCGTAGACGGGCGCTCCCGGGTACGTCTTCTGCGCCCAGGCGAGCGCTGCGTCCATATCGGGCAGAACGTCGATGTAGTCCGCGCTTCGGCCGAGGTGCTGAACGGTCTCGTTCGTCGGCGGGTACATGTCGCCGCCCGAGCGCTGATCGATCGCGAGCACGTTGTATCCGAGCTTCACCAACTCCGGCGCGATCGGCGCGTACTCGTTCTTACTCGAGTCGGCTTGATGGAACAGCAGGATCACCGGCGCCATCGGCGACGGCCCCGCGTACGACGCGCCGTAGATCTGCACGCCGTCCCCGGCAACGAGCATCACCGGTCCCCCGGGCCCAGGCGTGGCGAGTTTGGGAACCGCGCCGATCGAACCGAGGCCGCCGAGCAACGCGAGCATGGTCAACGTGGCCAGCATCCGCGGTACTTGAGTCGGTCGAGGCTACGTCCCCTTCTGGCTCCCTACGTAGAAAATGAGTTTGAGGATCGCCTGCGGCACGGTGATGAGCGTGTTCGGATCGCCGTAAGCGGCGTAGAGTTCCTCGTGCTTGAAGCGCTTGTGGTAGGCGATCGAGATGTTCGAGCACGTGCCGAAGCAATCGCCGCCGCCGTTGGGCTGTGGCGGCATGCCGGTCACCCGGCGCACCCCAATCGCAAACGACGAGTCGCGATCGATCTGATACGAGTACGCGAGGCTATCGAACCACTGAACGTTGTCGCGACCCGCGTCGAACCACTGCGCGGTGTTGTCGAGGGTCAGGGTCAGCGAGCCGCGCTGGCCGACGCGCATCGTCGACGAGCGAAACCACGTGTCGAGCCGCCCGGCGCCGTAGCGCCCCGTGTAGTACTGAATCGTCGTCGGCGTTGAGGATGCTCCGTGGGTCGGAAAGTTGTTCATATTGTTCTGCATCCCGCTGTGGTACGTCAGACTGAAGCCGCCGTTCTGTGAGACCGGGGTCATGTCCGTGCCGAAGCGCCAGTAGTCGGAGCCCGAAAAGAGCTGCAGATCGAACGTGTTCTTGGTGAGAATGTCGAGCAGGATTTGATTGTCGGTCTGGGCTGCCCCGTATGCGACACCCTGGTACCGATCGAGGAATACGCTCACGCCCGCCGACGCGAGAAAACTCTTCGGATCGAACGTCCAATCGCGTGCCGAATACAGCGCGTAGCCCGCAATACCCGGGTGCGAGTCGAACCCGTCGACGGGATTGAACTCGCTTCCGACCTTGCGCATCGATCCGTACAGGGCGAAATGCTGATTGCTCCATCCGCCGCCGCCGTCGATCCACTCGCTTTGGCCTTGGTCCGGAACGTCGGTCCCGGATTCGCGCGAATAGTTGAGGTACGCGCTGAGGTACTTTCCGTTAAACCAGCTGACGGTACCGCCGTCCGTATCGTCGACGAGACCGGGCAGGTCGGCCATCACGTGGTCGATTCCGAGGTTCCAGTGCGTGTCGTCGCTCTCAAAGGTGACGGCGGCAGCCGAGTCGTTACGTGTGTCGCCGATCGCGTCGAAGCCGGTGAACCCGAAATCGCCTTGCTTTCCCTCGAATGCATAGCCTTGACTCGGCGTCGGGATCGCCGGCGTGTACAGGATCGTCCGGAAACCGTTGCAGACGTCGCAGTTGAAGCCGTAGAAGGCCGCGGCTTGCGTGAAGAACGGCCGCACTTCGGTATACGTGCGTTGGTACACCGTCGGCGAGATCGTCTGCTGATCGAGTTCGACGTTCGAGTAGTCGGGATGCAACGTTCCGAAAATGGACGCAGTCTGCGTTACCGGCACCGAGAAGTCCGCGCCCATGCGCGAGGTCGAGCCGCCTGCGGGGGCGCTTGCGATGGCGCCGAGACCGTAGAGGCCGACGCGGGGGCTCGGCAGCGGCGGGCGCGCAACGACCGGCAACGTCACCGTGCCCGCGCGAGACGCGTCGTCCGGATTGGTCTGTGCGGAGTCGTACGACCAGACGTTCAAGGCGCCGGTCGAGCGCACGTAGCGCACGAACTGCATGCGCCACGCGCCCGCGTGCGCGCCATGGATGACGCCGAGCGGAATCGCCATCGTCGTCGTGTAGCCGTCGCTATTCGGATGGCCGTGCGACTCCCACTGTGGTGCGAACGCGGCGTTCTCGGTTGAGGCTTCGTTGTGCGTGCCGTTCGGGTTCGCTTCAAACTGGTATTGGAATCCGCCGGCGCCGGTCGGCCAGAGATCGACCCAGACGGCGTCGTCGCTGTAGGCGATGCCGCCGTTNNAACTTGCCGTCGGTTGCGACGTACACGGTCGTCGGCTCGGCAGCCGCGTGCCCGTGCGCGACGTCCCACGGAAGCGACGTGCTCGGGACTTGCGTCCAAGCGCTGACGGGCGCGGCCGGATCGAGCGGTGGGGCGATTTGGGCAACGGGAACAGCCAACGACAGCATAATTCTGCGTCTCCTAATTCCTTAAG
>PMHP01000186.1:0-190 GCA_003158195.1 Vulcanimicrobiota bacterium
ACGTCCTGGAAGCCGCGGGCTACAACGTCATCCTGCCGAACGCGGCGGGACGTCCTCTGTGCTGCGGCCGTACCTTTCTTTCGTCGGGGCTCGTCGACGAGGCACGGACAGAAGTGCGGCGCACATTCGATGCGCTTCGTCCCTTTTTCGAGACTGGGGCACCGATCCTCGGTCTTGAGCCATCGTGCTT
>PMHP01000186.1:226-8828 GCA_003158195.1 Vulcanimicrobiota bacterium
GGCGAGCGTTGGTGCACGGACACTGTCATCAGAAGGCGTTTGGCGCGATGCCGGCCGTCCAGCGGGTACTCGGTCTTATCCCTGAACTGAGTGTTGAAGTCGTCGACTCGAGCTGCTGCGGAATGGCTGGCACGTTTGGCTACGAAGCGGCCCACTTCGACACATCTATGAAAATGGCCGAACTGAAGCTTTTGCCCGCAGTACGAGCTGCGGACGAAGGTACCATCATCGTCGCTGATGGTGTTAGCTGCCGTCACCAGATTCGCGACGGGGCCCAGCGCGACGCCATCCACGTTGTCCTCGTCCTCGCATCAGCCCTCGAAGCTAACACTCCGGCGACGGCGCAACCGGAGTCGCGTCGTTTGCTTCCGCAATCGGAGTAAGTTCATGAGCACACAAAAGACAACCGCTCCCAGTTTGGGCGCGATAACCGCGTCCAAGGTCAGATATGGAGTCCTTGCCATCGTCTGTGTGCTCTATTTCCTGTCGTATCTCGATCGAGTCGCCATCTCAGTGACGGCCCCGTCGATGATGAAAGATTTCCACTTCAACAAATCAACGATGGGTGTCGTCTTTTCCGCGTTCGCCTATACATATGCGTTGTTGCAAATTGTCGGTGGCTCGCTAGGCGATCGATTTGGCCCCCGTCGCGTACTGGCCTTTCTGATGGCGCTTTGGTCCACGTTCACGATCGTTACCGGAGCGGCAACGAATCTCGCAACACTAATCTTTGCACGGCTCATGTTCGGCCTTGGGGAAGCCGGCGGTTTCCCAGTGGGCACCCGCGCGCTCTCGACGTGGTTCCCGAAGGACATGCGAGGCTTCTTGCAGGGCCTTACCCATGCGTGTTCGCGGTCCGGAGCTGCGTTTTCCGCACCCATCGTCGTCGGCATCGTGATTTGGACCGGCAACTGGCGCTACGTCTTTTATATTCTTGGTGCGCTCGGTTTGGTTTGGGCTGCAGCATTTTACTACTTCTATCGCGACACTCCGGCTTCGATGCGGAACGTCAACGATCTTGAGCTTGACTACATCTCCGGACAGACCGCGCTGGCGCGATCGCAGGAACCGCCCGGTGCAAAGATACCGTGGGGCGAGATTCTGCGCAGCAAGGATGTCTGGCTTTTGACGTTCAGCTACTTCACGTACGGATATACGTTGTGGATATATCTGACCTGGCTGCCGAGTTATCTTACCGACGTAAGGCATTTTTCTTTTGCGCAGCTCGGACTCGCTGCAAGCCTGCCGCTTGCGGGAGGCGTTCTCGGCGATTTATCCGGCGGCTGGCTTTCCGATACGATTTTCCGGCGTACGGGAGATCTAAACCTCGCCCGGCGCTCGCTGATTGCGCTTCCTTTCATTGGTACGGTCGTGTTCGTTGTACCGTCACTATTCGTGCAGAACGCGATTCTGTCTGTCGCGCTATCCGCCGGAGCGCTGTTCATGCTGGAGTGCGCGGTCTCGAACTGTTGGGCGGTTTCGATGGACATCGGTGGCCGGCATTTTTCCGGAACGATTTCTGGAGTAATGAATACTGGGTTCGGCATCGCCGGCATTCTGTCGCCGACGATCTTCGGCGTCATTGTCGACAGGACGGGCTCCTGGAGTTGGGGCTTTTGGATCGGGTCCGTGCTGCTCGTCTTGGGCGCTGTAGCGATCCTGTTCGTCAACGCAACCAAGAGCGTCGGCCTAAAGCGTGCCGCTGCGTAACACTTGAGATTGCTTGATTCCATTGCGGGTCCGGACCACGTCCGGCGTGATGACTGGTGGTGGTGGGCTCGATACGCACGTGCTTCCGCCCGCACCCGCCGGCAGCGCTGGTGCCGCTAGTGCCGGCGGCGTGAGGAATGCTGGCGGACCGCTCAGGTTGAGGTAATCGAACAGCGTGTAGGCTTGTGCGTCGCGATANNGGGCGGCTGTACGGAGAGACGACGACGGTCGGAATGCGAACGCCCGTGACGTTGAACGCGCCGGGCGCGTCGGTTGCGGAGATCGTCGGCGGGATGCTGTCCGGTTCGACGGCTCCAAGTGGCGGAACGTGATCGTAGTAGCCGCCGTGCTCGTCGTACGTCCATACAAGTAACATGCGCGGCCATTGTGGCGATTTCATCGCCGCATTGATCACCTGCGCGGCGAACAGTTCGCCGATGGCGATGTCCTGCGGATTCTCCTCGTCGCCGCCTTTCGAGTTGATGCCTTCTCCGAGCGTCGCCAGCCCATCTTGGATAGATGCGGGCAGATTGGGAACGGTCTGCAAATAGCTGTACAACGTGGTGCCGACTTCGTCGACGAGACCGAATTCCGGATCGACGAAGGAAACCTGCGGAAGCGTGCCGGCCGCGCAATCGATGAAGAACTCGGCAATCGACGTGAAGTTCGCCGGATGATTTTCGAGCGTCTGCGGGACGATGGCGAGTGCCGGGAGATCGCTGAAATAACTTTTCCACGAGACGCCGTACCTGGTCATCATGTCCATCAGCGTTCCGTTGGCCGGAGCGGGCTGCGTGAACGTAGCTGTGGTCGTCGAAACGAGGCCACCCGACGTTGCGGCGTAGAGGTAGCGGCGATTCGGATACGTNNTCGTCCCAGTAACCCATTGCCGTGTCGCAGTTCGTGGCGAACCCGCTCATGGTACCGTTCGCAACCTCCTGGTGCGTTGCGTCCCAGGCCTGCGAAACGTTGTACGGCGCGCACGTGCCTTTCAGATGGAAAACGTGCTGGTAGCCGCCGCTGAGCGGATTCTTGTTTTGTGGAACCATGTTCGGACCGAACGTGAAGCCGTCGGCGAGAGGTTGGCCGCGAACGGGCAGCATGCCGAAGTAGTTGTCGAACGAGTGGTTTTCCATCATCAGGACCACGACGTAATCAAACGGCAGGTTCGCATTGGCCTGACCGGCTGGGCGCGTCGAGTCGGGTAACGAGTTCGGCCCGCGCACGCCGGTGGACGCACTCCCCGATGGGTAGGGGGCCGGGGTCGCCGTCGCGCCCGGATTCGGCGTCGTCGTCGATCCCGGCGCGGGCGTCGCCGTGGCACCCGGTGCCGGCGTTCCTCGAGAAGCACCCGGGGACCCGGTGTTGCCACCAGCGCCACTTGCCGAAGGCGTGCCTCCGATCTGCGTGCCGCCGGCGCAGGCAGCTAACCCAAGGGCGGCCGTACTGGCCGAACTACGGATGAAACCGTTGCGGGTTATGCGGAACCTGGACATAAGAGTAGTGCCTCTTTAAACTTAGAGCGAAGATGCCGGCTGACATAAGAGCAACCGCGCTCGAGGCAAGATCCGAGCACTTTACCTCAAATCTACGACAAATTCATTTATGATGTCTTTAAGAGGTCCTGGAGCGCCCCTGATGCATGCGTCCCCAGCTCTCGCATAAGCACTTCATCGTAGGACCGGTACTCACGCCGCGCAGCCGCAACGGATCCGGATTGCAGGTGCGCGCGGATCGCGATTTCACGCGAGTCTTCGTCAAGCGGGTCTTCTGCTATAAGCGCCTCGGCGGTGGCAATCGCGTCCGCGAGTCCTCCTCGCCGAAGCGCATCACGCGCCAGCAACAAACCGACGTTGCGGATAAGTCCGCTAACACGTCGCTCGAATGCTCCGTACCAGTCTCGGCCTCGCGCCTGTCCCACCGATCGCGCTCGAAGTTGCTCGAGGATAACCTGCAGACGTCCGCGAGTCGAATCGTCAAGGCGATCGCGGCCTTTGACTTCGCGATAAGCGTCCTCGGCTTCCCAAAAATCAACCGCGGCTCGCGCATTGATCGCGTAGCCTTCCGGGCTGTGAACGATTAGCTCGGAGTCGCCGAACCGTTTGCGCATGCGGGAGACCAGCACGTAGAAGGCGTTGCGCGCGCGCTCGTCGTCGTCATCGGGCCACAACGATGCGGTAAGCTCGCCGATGCTCACCGGCCGGCGCCGAGCGGCCAGGAGTAACAACAATTCGTGCTCCCGGGGGCGCAATACGATTGTTCCGTCCGGCGTGGAGACGCGGCCGGCGAGCAACTTGAGCAGCGGGACTCGCTCGGAGCGGCGGGAAGCGAACCGGGCTAGGAATGGAGCAAGCAACTCCATCTCCTGGGAGCCACGCGACCACGCCGCTACCGCCCGGTTCAACGGGAGCGAGTCGACGCGACGAGCCAGCAGCAGCGCATCGGCGGTGCCGGTTTCGTGGCGATCGGGGTCGATTTGCACGGCGGCGATGCGGCTCAGCACCTGTAGCATCGGCACGTTGTAGCGATCGGCGGCGGCAATGGCGGCATTCGCATGGTCTCGAGCGGCGGCCGGAGACGGCGCCTTCGTCGACGCGATCAGGTGCGCTTCGACAAGCCAGACGAGCGATTCGATCCCAACGCATTGCGGCCGCGCGCGACCTCTAGCGCAGGCTACGAAGTGGCGGAGACCGCGAATCGCATGACTTTCAACCTGGTCGGATAGCAGCTGGAGATGCTCGGCGTACAGATCGTCTTCGCCGGCCAGCCACGCCGCAAAGGTCGATTCGGCGATCAATCCTACGAATAGGGTCACGGTCTGACTTTGCTTCGCATGCAGGATTGCGTTGTCGAGCATTGCACGCTCGCGATCGCGGCGGCCGAGCACGCGCTCGACGTAAATCGCCCGGTTTGCGTTACAGTTAGCGGAGGAGACGTGACGATCGGCAATCAGTGGCAGCGCGGCCTCGAAACGCTTTTCAGCCTCGGCGAGATGGCCCATGCGGGCCAATACGGCGGCGTGTACGTGCTCTAAGGAGGCGTGAAAAAAATTTTGCGGGCGCTCGGGAAGGTTTGATTCTCGTTGGAAGCTCTCGATCGCGTCACGCGCCTCCGCGTGCCTCCCGAGGTCGCTTAGCAAGAGCGCGAGGGCCGTTAGCAGCGGCGCGCGATCGGCCGGCGTCGCTTCGGGTCCAAAACCCAGCCAGTACCCCTGCGCTTCGCGAACCATCGTCGATTCATCGACATTGTATCGGCGAGCGAAGGCGCTTCCGTACCAGAGCGCGGGGTAAGCAGCGAGGGTTTCGCTGTCCAAGCGGGTGACGACGCTGCCGTATTCGACCGGAAATCGCTGTTGCGTTAACGCATCCACGCGTGCCAGAGCGTTAGCCGCGGACCGCTGGTCACGGGCTTCCAAGAAAAGGAACGCGGCGCGCGTGAACCGGCCGCGCGCGACAAGCTCGCCCGCGACTCGTCTGAGAAGAGCGCAGCGCCGTTTGGGTTGCGCGGCGGACAGCACTTCTTGCACGAGGGGATGCAATTCATAGCGGCCGCCGTCGAGCACTCGTAAAAACGGCGTCGCGGCGAGCCCCTGTGAGACGTCGTCGACGGAGTCAGCTTCCGTGGCAATACTCAGTTCCAACGCATCGGGCGAGGGCAACAGCGCGCACGCGGCGAGTAGCTCGCGCTCGCGCAACGAAAGAGATCCTAAAGCTTCTTCGACGACGTAGGACTGGAGCACGTCCCTGTCGCCTGCGTAAAGCTGGCCGAGCGTCTCTAAGAAGCCGTGGAACCGGCTTTCGGGGAACAAGCGCGCCAACATGAGCACCGCGATTGGCCATCCTCGAGATAGGAGGGAGGCCCGCTCGAGTTCAGCATCGTCGAGCTCGAGCCTGGCGAGGACGGCGCGCATCTCGTTATGGTCAAATGCGAGGTCTACTGCGCCCAGCGCAACGATCTCGTGAGGCGCGGCGAATCGTGTTAGTTGGAGTCGCGCTCGAGTGCGTGAGCAGATGACGATGGTTCGCGAGGATGGCCGCGCGGCGAGCAAACGGCACAGGACGGCGAGCACATCCGGGAGCGCCTCGATGCGCTCGACATTCTCGAATGTGAAAACGGCGGGCGCAGCGCATGCGGTCCAGCACTCCAGCGTTAACTCCAAACTTTCCGTCGCCATCCGCGACGGGTCTGCGATTAGCGGTTGCGTCGTCGCCAGCGTTGCGCTCGACTCCGGCGACTCCTTGGCAAGTGCGGCAAGGACGGCGCGCAGGAACCCGCTTCTGTCTTCGACCCACGCGCAGTCACATATCGCCGCGCGCGTGCTCGTCGCGGAAAACTGAGCGGCGAGCGTACTCTTTCCGAAACCAGCGGGCGCAATAAGGGCGATGATTTTGGCTCGCCCGTCAGCCAATCGAGCCAGCAGGCGCCCCCGCTCGAGCGCCGGCTCGCTCAATGCGCGATCGGTGTCAGGAAGCCACGAGCGAAGGCCCGGAGACGCGGCCACCATAGCGGTGTAAGGCATTGGTAAGGTCGCGAACTGTATCCTGTTACGCGGGTTTTCCTTAACCCTCACCCGTCGCAAACGTTATACAGCTATATGCGATAGCTCAAACACTAAGGGCGGGATTCTCTCGTTCGGAGGCAAGAATGCGTAACAGGTTTCCACGAGCTTTACTCGTTTTTCCGGCTGTCGCCGGCATGTTGGCCACGATGCTTCCCGTAAGCGCCGACGCGACAGCGTTTCACCCTCTGATACGGCAGGGCCACGTCGACTATCGTAACGCGACGGTCCGGCCGAGCATCAACTGTGCGTCGTTGAGCGGACGCGTCCTGGACTCACAGGCGACGATAACCAGTGCCAGCTATGTCGGCGCAAGTAGCGGCGTTCCGGCGCATTGCGACGTGGTCGTATCGGTAGTTGCCACACTGCATGTCGGAATCGACCTGCCGATGCTATGGAACCAGCGAAATTACGTCTTAGGCAACGGCGGCTTCGGTGGTGGCTCCGTCGAGTCTTCGGCGGTAATCGCCGAGCGCGATTCGGTGCTGGTCAACAACTTTGCCGTCGCCTCGAATGACGATGGCGTCGCTAACCCGCCGGCCACGTACGGGAGCTGGCTGACGGATCCCGGGATTCTCGCGGACTATTCGTATCGGGCCGTGCACCTTTCTGCCGTCTATGTGAAAGAAGTGTCCGCGCTCTTCTACGGACAGAATGCCGCGCTTACATACTTCGTCGGCTGTTCCGACGGTGGGCGCGAAGGCTTGATCGAAGCGCAGCGCTTTCCGGCTGATTACAATGGTATCGTCGCCGGGGCCGCCGTTCTAGCGGATACCGATTTGCAGCTCCAAAACACCTGGAACGAAGAGGTCGCTTACGGGTCGGCGCCGTTCACGCCGGCGCAGACGGCGATCGTTTCGGCTGCGGTTCTGGCGAAGTGCGGCGAGACGCTCAATGGAACGCCGGATGGGATTGTGGCCGATCCTCGGCTGTGCAGGTTCGACGCCGACAAAGACATCCCGAAGTGCTCGAGTCCGAGTGGCTCGAACTGCCTGACGCAGGCTCAAATCGACGCGTACAAGTCGATGATCTACGGTCCGGTGAGCAAGGGGTTGCAGTACTTCCCCGGCATGCCGCTGGGGTCGGAGGGAAACTGGATCGGCGCGGCCGTGCCGGCGACGCCGGGCGGGATCACCTACCAAGGCTTGCTCGGCGAGGCCTGGGTGCAATACGCGCTCGGTTACGGAACGGGTATGTCCTTCAATCCGGCAACGTTCAACTACAACGTGGATCCCTACGTCGACAACAATCTCGCACCGATCCATCGGATCGCAGATTCCACAGACACCAACTTGGCGCCATTCAAACGTCTGGGCGGCAAGATGATCAGCTATGTCGGTTGGGCCGACCCACTCGTCGGCCCCTGGTCGCTGGTCGGCTACTACGAGTCGGTAGCGTACCGCATGGGTCTGCAAGACGAGCTGAAGTTCTACCGCTTTTTCACGCTCCCGGGTGTCGCGCACTGCGCGGGCGGCGCCGGGCCGGATACCATCGACCCCTTCACTTCGCTCGTCGATTGGGTCGAAGAGGGGTTAGCGCCGGACACAATGATCGCGAGCAAGCTCAGCGCCTCGGGAAGCGTTTTGTTCCAGAGACTGCTTTGCCGCTACCCATACATGGGTCGATTTATCAAGGGTGACAATCCGACGCTGGCGTCGAGCTGGACATGCGTCGAAGGACCGACGGGGGTTCCCTTAGAGGGCTACCCGCTCCGAGATCCTTTCGATTCGCGCTACCACGAGATCTCGCCATAGGGCTTAGCGCGGAGCACCGAAGCTAGTCGAGGTTAAGGTGACGGCCGTCGTCCCACGCGTAAGCGTAGGGCGGCGGCCGCCTTCCTGACTATTCTTTTCACGCAGTCGCCTCTTCGTGCACCACGACCTTCGCGGACATCCGGCGGCGCACGAAGACGGAATATGCGATGACGGCAACGAGCCCGACCGCCGCCACCACAACGGAGAGCGCGAGGGTTACGGATGGCGGTGACGCCGCAAAGATACTCAATCCGCCGGGCGAACCGGGGTACGGCCGGATCAGATACGGATACATCGTCGCCGCTGCGGCCACGAGCAAGCCCGCGAGGAAGACGGTCGAAGCCCGGAACGTCAATGCCGCGTGCGAATGCGCCGCGAAGCGGCGCAGGGCGACGAGCGCGGCGAGCGCGAGCGCACTTGCCACGATGGCAAGCGGCGCGCTTGCGAGAGCGCCCCGGTGCGTGGCGATCGTCGCCGCGCTTACGCCGAGGTAGGCCACGAGGACGAACCACCATACTCTTCCGTTATAACGCAAGGCGCGTTCGCCGAGCGCTCCCGCGACGCTATAGATCTTCGTGAC
>PMHP01000066.1 GCA_003158195.1 Vulcanimicrobiota bacterium
CTCGACGTGCTGCGCATCATCAACGAACCGACGGCCGCGGCACTCGCGTACGGCCTCGACAAGAAAGGCAACGAGACGATCCTGGTTTGGGATCTCGGCGGCGGCACGTTCGACGTGTCGATCCTCGAAGTCGGCGACGGCGTCTTCGAAGTGAAGTCGACCAACGGCGACACGCACCTCGGCGGCGACGACTACGACGATCGGCTCGTGCAGTGGATCATCGGCGAGTTCCGCAAGGATCAGGGCATCGATCTTTCGAGCGACAAGCAGGCGCTTCAGCGTTTGACCGAAGCCGCCGAGAAAGCCAAGATCGAGCTTTCGACCTTGACTTCCACGTCGATCAACCTGCCGTTCATCACGATGGATCCGAGCGGCACGCCGAAGCACCTCGATCTCACGGTAACGCGCGCCGACTTCGAGCACCTCACGAGCGATCTGACCGATCGTATGGTGGGGCCGTTCAAGGCCGCGATCGCCGACGCGAAGATCGACCTCAAGCAAATCGACGAGATCATCCTGGTCGGCGGCTCGACCCGCATGCCGGTCGTACAGGAACTCGTTCGGAAGCTGACCGGTAAAGATCAGCTCAATCAGTCCGTCAATCCCGACGAAGTCGTCGCGATCGGCGCGGCGATTCAAGCCGGCGTGCTCGCGGGCGAAGTCCGCGACGTCGTTCTGCTCGACGTAACCCCGCTGTCGCTCGGCCTCGAGACGCTCGGCGGCGTGTTCACCAAGCTGATCGATCGCAACACGACGATCCCGACGAAGAAATCGCAGGTCTTCACCACGGCCGAAGACGGCCAGACCTCGGTCGACATCGCGATCTTCCAGGGCGAACGCGAGATGGCACGGGACAACAAGCCCCTTGGCCAGTTCCGGCTCGAGGGCATTCCGGCTGCACCGCGCGGCATTCCGCAGATCGAAGTCACGTTCAACATCGATGCCAACGGCATCGTGAACGTCTCGGCGAAAGATCTCGGGACGGGCAAGGAGCAGGCGATCACGATCACCGCTTCGACCAACCTCTCGAAGGAAGAAGTCGACCGGATGGTGCGCGACGCCGAGGCTAGCGCCGCTGAAGACGCGCGTAAGAAGGAAGAGGCGGAGGTTCGCAACCGCGCCTCGAGCCTGATCTACTCGACCGAGAAATCGCTCAAGGAGATCGGCGACAAACTCGACGCAAGCGCGAAAGCCGACGTTGAGGCGGGCTTGGCCGAACTGCGCCGGGTCAGCGAAAACGGGACGGCCGCCGAAGTCAAAGCGGCGACCGACAAGCTCGAGCAGGCGTCCTACAAACTCGCCGAAGCGCTCTACCAAAAGACGGGCGCTCCGAACGGCGCGGCGGGTGCCTCGACGGCGGGCGACGGCGGGTCGCAACACGACGGTGCGACCGACGGCCAACCGTCGGCACCGCACGGCGACGACGTGATCGACGCCGAGTTCAAGGAATCGGTCTAGGCCCGGTATGGAAACGGAAGCAACGACGCCTGCGGAGCGAAGCGAAAGCGACGCCCCGCAGGCGGAGGCTTCGCTTGGCGAACGGGATCTCGCGGCGCAGCTCCAAGCGGCCAAGGCCCTCGCCGACGAACGCTATAGCGAGCTTCAATACGCTCGGGCCGAGATCGACAACGTCCGCAAGCGCGCGCTGCGCATTGCGGACGAGCGCATGTCGCATTCGCGCAGGCAAACGTTCGGCAAGTTCTTGACCGTGCTCGACAACCTCGAGCGCGCGCTGCGGTGCGACGACAGCCAGGATCTCCGCGGCGGCCTGCAAGCGACGCTCAAGGGCTTCGAGCAGCTCCTGGCGAGCGAACAGATCGTGCCGATCGAGACGGTCGGCAAGCCGTTCGATCCGCGCGTGGCGGAAGCGATCGCGACGCGTGAGTCGCCCGACGTCGACGACGACGTGGTCCTCGAAGAGGCTCAGCGCGGTTATCGCTTGGGCGAGGATCTGCTGCGTCCGGCGCTGGTCGTCGTCGGCAAGCGTTCCGGCGACGGCGGCGACGCACCAGCTGCGTGAACTACAAGGACTACTACGAAGTTCTCGGCGTACCGAAAACGGCTGCCGCCAAGGACATCAAGTCGGCGTATCGCAAGCTCGCGCGCAAGTGGCATCCCGATCAAAACCCGAAGAACCCCAAAGCCGCCGAGGAAAAATTCAAGGAGATCGCCGAGGCCTACGAGGTCCTCGGCGATGCCGAGAAGCGCAGCAAGTACGATGCGCTCGGCAGCGATTGGGCGCAAGCCGCGCAGCAAGCCGAGGCCCAGCGACGCTATCGCTCCGCGCAGGGGGCAGCGACCGCGGGGTCGCCGTTCGATCGCGCGACGTTCTCAAACGACGCGGGGCCGAGCGGTTTCTCCGACTTCTTCGACTTGTTCTTCTCCGGCGGCGGCGCAGGACGCGGCGCGCGAGGCGGGGTCTCGACGCCCTTCGCGCAGCGGGGTAGCGATCTGGAAACAACGCTTGACTTAACGCTGCGCGAGGCCTACGCCGGCGGCCCCAAATCCCTAAGTTTGCAAATCGAGGACACCTGCCCGACGTGTAACGGCTCGGGAATCGTCAACGGACAGGTTTGCCCGACGTGCCACGCAACCGGCCGGGTCGTGCAAACCAAGAAGTTCGACGTGACGATCCCCAAGGGCGTGCGCGACGGGCAACGCATCCGTCTCGCCGGCCAAGGCAGCCACGGCGCCGGCGGCGGCGCGAGCGGCGACCTGTACCTCGTGGTGCACCTGCTACCGGACGCAACGTTCGAGCGCAAGGGTGACGACGTCTACGTCGATCTCCCGGTCTCGATCTACGACCTCATCCTCGGCGGCGAAGCGCGCGTCCCGACGCTCACGGGCGACGTAACCGTCACGATCCCGCCCGGAACGCAGAACAACAAATTGCTGCGCCTCGCGGGCAAAGGTATGCCGAAAGCAACGCGCGGCGGCTACGGCGACGAATACGTTCGCCTCATCGGCATCTTGCCGACAAAGCTCGACGACCGCGAACGCGAGTTATTTCGGGAACTCGCGTCGATGCGTGACGGGGCGAGTCAAAGTTCGTCGCGCGCCGTTCCCTGATATTCCGGTCGAAAATCGACCTCAGTGGTTTCCGGCGAGAATATCGTTGAGTACGCCGTCGGGGGCGGCGTCGGGCACGGAGAAATTCAAGCGAGCGCTTATGGCGCTGCCATACGCCGTCCGAGCGTTCCGCTGGGAAAGCGAGACCTCGGGGGCAAGCGTGCTGAAGGGCCTAAGATTCGGAACCGGCGTGAAAGCGGAGAACATCGGAAGCGCCATCGCATCGTATGTCGACAGGGGCCGCATCCCAAGCATCATTTCGATCGTGCGCAGGACGCTGACCGTCGCATAGTGCTCGTGCCGCAATCCCGTGCGCGCGTACGGCGATACGACGAAAAGCGTCGTACGCTGATCGCTAACGTGGTCCGGGCCATCTTGCGCATCGTCTTCGATGACGAACATGACGGACGTCGACCAAACCTTCGAATGCGTGAGCGCATCAACCATTTGCCCGACGGCATAGTCATTAGCCGCGATGTACGACCTGGGCGTGAGCTTGCCGGCTTTGCTGCCGTAGGTGTGATCGTTCGGTAACCAGATGAATTCAAATTGCGGTAGCGTCCCGGAGCGCACGTACGCTTCAAATTCCCGGCGCCACTCGCGCGCGCGGTCGAGATCGCTGTAATCCAGATCCCAGCCGACGTAGTGCGGGTCGATGACCCCGCGCAGGCTTGGCACGTCGGCGACCATCTGATGGGTCGAACCTGTTGCGCGATCGACAAGCTCGCCGTAGTCGCGGAAGGATACGTGCGCGCGGCGCGCGCTGCCCCAAAGGTACCCGGCGCCGGGCACTCGAGGTCCGTCACCAGCCGACAGATCGTCGGTGGTGCGGCGGCCGCCATACATCGGCGGCCAGAAACGCTCGACGTAATCGTTCGCGAAGGCCGCGTCGGACCACATGTGGCCTGCAGCGCTCACCTCGCCGCTCGTGTAGGTGTTGTCGTAGAGCCCAAACCGGGCGGCGAGTGCGTGCTCGTTCGGCGTTACCTTGGCACCGAACCACGCAAGCGCAGGATCGCCGTTTCCTTCGCGCATGTCGCCCAAGATCTGATCGTACGTCCGGTTCTCCTTGAGCACGAAGAATACGTGTCGGATCGGGCCGCCGGGGCGCACGACCGCACTTTCGGCCGCGGCATTCCATCCGAGCGAACCTTGGGGGTCGCCGCCGGCCTTCAGCGCACCGCCCACATCGTAGGCCCGCAACGAGCCGTACTCGATCGCCCCAATGTAGTCCGTGTCGTCATGGGTTGCCATGCGATAGCGGGGATTGGGCCGCGACCCTTCGCCTTTTCCATCGAGAACGTACAGCCGCGCGCCGACTTCTGCGACATCGGTTGGATACCAGCCCGCTTGCATCCGTCCGACGAACCGATCGTTGCGGACGACCGCCGCCGAGTTCGCCGCGCCGAGGGTCACAAACGCGGTCTCTCCCGCTAGGAAGAGCGCATTGGGCGAGACCCCGATGGTTCGAAACGGTGCCTGCGCATCGCGCAGATCAATCCTGGAAATCAGGTGCAAATCGCGCGCGTCGTAGACGGCAAGGGCATCGCTGTCGGTAAGCGCGACGTAAAGTTTGTCGCCCGCAACGGCGAGGGCGGAGGGATGGAGTCCGACGCTTTGATGCGTGGACGAGCGCGAGATCGGATCGATGACGTACAGCTCGCTGCTCGAGCGAACGGTCGCGAAGAGGCGCGCACCGCTCGTACTGAAGCCAAGTCCTCCCGGCCGGCCGCCGATCGAAACCGGCGACGCGTGGCCGATCGCTTCGAGCGTCCCGATGCGAATCGTGCCGTCGCCGTCGCACGCCACCGCGTACGTCGCGCGGTCCCGCGCAACCGCGACCAGCACCGGATAGGAGCCCTTCGGGAAAGCGATGCGCCGCACGGTCTTCGTCCTGATATCGACTTCGAGAAGTGCGTCGGCATTTGCGCCGGGTACGAGGACGTGCGTCGCGTCGACCCAGAGGGGTTTACCGAATGCGCCCGGCAACGCGATCCTTGCAACGCGCATCAGGCCGGGCAGGCGGTAAAGGCTCAATCCCGGCGGGCTGTATCCGGATTCCACGACCGCCATTAGCGCGCCATTGCTCGACGGCGCCATGCCCTGCGGCATCGTTCCCGTGCGTACCACCGGACCGCGCGGTGGGCTCAGGAGCCAGCCGTTCGGCAGCATCTCACCTGAAGACGCGGCGAACGCCGGCGGGACCGAACCGCGAGCGCAATGGGTAACAAGCACGGCCAGCAAAAGCGCGCAGAGTGCCGCCGTTCTCGACGTCCCGCGTAAGCCCGAAATCTTAAAAGTACACGACGTTTAGACGCGGGTTCGTGTACTGCGTCATACAGGCGAAACTGTCCGTCGGTCTTCCGTCTTCGAGGCCGCTGCGCAGGATGAATCCGTAGTCGTCGCGGTCGCCGTTCGCAGCCCAGGATGAAACGATCGGGGTGACGTCGAGCGTAACCGTCGGCACATTGGCCAGTCCAAACGTCGCTTGACCCGTCTGATGAAACGGCATTTGGCCGGCGCGCCACCACGCGTCGAGCGCGACCGCTAGCGACGTCGCGCACGAAAAGTCGTTCGTTCCGACGAATTTTCTCGATGAGACACGCAACGCTTGCGCTGGGTCGAGCATCAACGTCGCCGAATAAACCTTGCGGCCGGAGAGGCGCTGCAGATTGAAATCGAGGCCGGTGCGCGCGCTGACCGCGGCAAAACCCGCGAACGTGTTCTCGGCCGCGGGACAGTACGGCGCAAAGCCCGTGGCGGGAGAGGTCACGAGTCCATAGGCCTGCGCGCCCGCGTACGCGACGCCGGCCTGCCGGGTGCTGCCGACCAACTGGGGATTCCCAAACGCTGCAAGCCACGGAATCAGCGCGGTGAAGCCCGCGGGCTGGGTGAGCGCGAAGATCTGTGCGGGCCTCATCACGTTGGCTCGCTGGGCGCCGCGACAGGCCTGGTAGAGCGTCGGAACCGACCAGTGCACGAGCGATGCGAGCCGGTCGGGGGCGAGCGTCTTCACCGCGGCCGTCGCACCGGAGGTGACGCAGTACTGCGCGCTATCGGCGGAGTCGACCTTGCCGAGGTACGCTTCGACCGCGTAGCACTTCCCAAGGTAGCCGTCGTGCGGTTTTGGGATGTGGGCGTAGGCGGGCGCCGAGCCGTCGCTCGTGCGTTGCACCAATACGTGGCGCTTTGCGTCTACGCGATAGATCTTGTAGCCGTCGAGTGTCTTGGCCGTCTCGTCCCACAGCAATTGCAGGTCGCCGGCGCGCACGGCGACGTCGCAAGCCGCCATTGCGGCGCTCGAGACGAAAGCGCAATCGAGCTTATTTTGCACCGGCCGCAGATTGGCCGGCACGCCGATGGTTTGGGCACCGGCCGGCGCCGCCGCGCCGAGTCCCACGGCAATCGCGGCAAGGGCGATACGTCCACGCACGAAGAGAGCAGACATAGGGGCCACGCGTTCGCGGCAGCGCGCGAAAGTTCCTTAGCGCAGGTCGCTGTCGTCGAGGCCGCTGTTGATCTTGTAGCCGGTGAGCTCCCAGCGCTCGACGACGAGGCTCCCGGCGTAGCGTTCGCGCATCACGACGAGTCCGGTGTCGCGCTCGACGTCGATGACGTCGAGGGTTACGGTACCGCGATCGGTGGGCGAATCGTCCGGGCAGGTGACGTCGCGGTAGGGCAGCGAGATTTCATCGGTCGGCTTGCCGTCGATCAGCGGTCCCGGAATCTGCCGAAGCGCGTCCCGGTGAGCCGCGTAGCATGCCAGCACGTCGCCCAGATTGCCCGTTTGGATCCCGTTTCCGCGCAGCGACGTGATGCGGTCGTCATGGACGTCAGGATGGATCTTAAAGAGCGAAAAAATGCGCTTGTACGCCGTCACCCGATCGCCACCGTCCCAGGTCACCGTCGAACCGCTGTGCGCGCCCCTAATGACGTCGAGTCGCGCGTGATCGGGGCGCTTGAACGCATAGTGAAGCTCGGCCTCACCGGACGCGTCGCCGAGCACTTCGTGCGCATCGATCGTCATGCTGTAATCTTGGATTCCGGCCCAAAAAGCCTGAAGGCGATCGAACGCCGGCACGGCACCGGCAACGGCTCCCGCCGGGCTCGCGAGCGCAAGCGCAAGGAAGGTTCCGGCGATCAGGCGCGAAGGGGGACTCACCTGCTTCGGTTTTGGTCTCCCTCGGCGACGCTCCTTTGCAAGAGCGCTTGTTCTGCCTGTTCAGTGATGTTGGTCGAAAGGAGCAGCGAGCGAGTCAACCGGGCGCGCCGATCGAGGACGTACACAAAGGTCGAGTGCTGGTCGGGGATGCCGGATTTTCCGGTCACGGCTAGGACCCCGAGGCTGCGCATCAATCGCTCGACGTCGGCGGGCCGGCCGCTCGCGAAAACCCAGTCCTTCGTCTCGGCGTGCAGGCTGTGTGCGAGTTTGCTCATCACAAACGGCGTATCGTAAGCCGGATCGAGCGTGATCGTGACCAGCCGCGCGTCGATCCGATCGTGCTTGAAATGCGCGCGGAGCCGATCGAAAGCGACATTCGCAATCGGACAGGCGTCCGTGCAGCGCGTCGCTACGAAGGTCAAGAGGGACGGCCGTCCGCGCAGATCCAGGATGCGGAAGATCGCGCCGGATTGATCGACGAGCGGTATCGCGCGCACGTCGTCCGCACGTGCAGCGGGCGGAAACCCGCTGCACGCAAGGACGATCAGGAGCATCCAGACACGCTTCATTGCGAGACGATAACGTCTTCCATGTTATCGCTGTTGTAGTGGTAGAAGCAGCCGAAGTAGTAGTCGCCGGCAGGTCCGACCGTGAACGCGGAAGACGTTTGGCCGGCCGTGAGCGTACCGGTCGACCAGGTGAGGCCCCCGTCTATCGTCGTGCCCGACGCTGTCGCGCCGCTCGTGTTGTCAAACCCAGCCGGGAAGCCGCTCGAACCAAGTCCCGATGCGGTGTGCGGGGCACCCGAGCCGTCGTTCATGAAGACGATCTGCGAACCGTGCGTCACCGTAACGACGTTGGCCGCAGACGTCGCGCTGCTACCGGTCGAGTACCACTTGACGTTGCCGAACGTGGATGACGTCTGGGCGTGGCCTTCGCCGACCCGCACGACCTGCGGTTGGGCCGTCGCCGTCGCCGTCGGGACCGGGGTTGCGGTCGCAACGGGCGTCGCCGTCGGTGCGGGGGTCGCCGTCGGCACCGGGGTTGCCGTCGGCACGGGGCTTGCCGTTGCGACGGGTGTCGCGGTCGGGATAGACGTCGCCGTCGGCTGGGACGTCGGGCGCGCGGTCGCGCGAACCGGCGCTAGCGATACGGAGCCCCCGCTGCACGCGGTAAGCGTTGCTGCCGCACACAGCGCGGCGAGTGAAATCGAATACGGACGCATATGTTCCTCCTGCGTCCTGAACCGTACACAGCGTTTCTGAATCAATCATGAAGCCTTAGCGCGTTCGCAGGCCGACGTAATACCGGCGTACCCCGGCGACCCGGGCGGTGCCGAGCGCCAGGGCGGCGCCTTTTTGGACCGGAGCGTAGACGTCGGCGTCGACCGGCAGCGCTTGGCCCGAGGAGAGATCGCGATGGACGATCGCGTCAAAGCGCAGGCCGTCGCCGTTCGCGTAGGTTGCCCAAAGCACTTGGCGGCTCGTGTTGCTTTGCGAATACGGTTCGAATGAGCCGGCGTACTCGAGCGGCGTTGCGCGCAACGTCCAGGTTCGCAGGCTGACCAGCGGAGCGATCTGCCAAACGAGCGAGCCGCCGACGCCGTCCAAGCGCTGTTCGTCAAAACCATGGGCGAATTGCCGATACGCGATCAATTCGGCGCGCACGCGGCCGCCGTCGTCGAAGCCGAGCGCGCTTTCTCCGAGCTCGTCGCGTTCGAGCGGCGCGCCGTTCGGCGGCGGGGACGGTTCGGCATCCGTCTCGAGCAGGCTTGGAACGCGCAGCGCTTGCGAGTATCCGGCACGCAGGTAGAAACCGTCCGAGCCGAGCGGAACGCTTCCTCCGAGCGACGGAACCAAGGCGAGACGTTCGCCGTCCGTGCGCGCCGAGCCGAGCGTCTCCGAGACGGTGACGTTCGAGAGCCCGAGTCCCGCGGTCGCGCCGAAATGTTCGCTGCCGGTTTGCGCTTGGAGGTAGATCGTCTCGTCGTCGGCGCGTCCCGTTAGCGTGGCCGGGTACGGCTCGCCGAGTGCGTAGAAGCCGGTCTGACGCGTCGTCATCGCACCGAGCGCGAAGGTCACCGGTCCCGGGCGCTCGAGGCGGACGTCGGCCGCGAGGTAACTCGAGCGATAGGCTTCGCTCTGCTCGTAGTCGTTAAATACTGAAGCATCGGCCGCCGAAAAATCGGCGAACGAGCGGTAGTTTCGCGACGCGGTCGCGTAGCCGACGTGCGCGAGGTTGAGATCGCGCGTCGCCAATTCGTCCCCGGCCGCAGTGTACGTCTCGTCCGCGCTCCCCGCTCCCACACTGAGCACGCCGCCGCCCAAGCCCGCTGTCGCGTCGAGATCGGCACGCCGCGCCAGCACGCCGTCGTCGTTCGACTCGCCGATTGCCGGGCGGATCGTGCCGAGGACCGGTTCGAGCGCAAGCGAGGGCGCGCCGCCCACGTCGACCGACCCGAAGGATTGCTGGTCCTGGTTCGGCGAGAGCGCGAAGATGCCGCCGCCGGCGTAACTGCCGTAGCGAAACGCCTGATCGGGGCCGGCGAGCGCGATGCTTCGCACGTAGCGATCGGGAAAGTCCGCGAGCGCCGACGTGCCCGTCGCGAAGTCGACGAGCGGCACGCCGCCGTCAAGGACGAGGCCGTCTCCGCCGCCCAGGCCACGGTCCGAGATCTCGGCACCGCCGGCGGCCGGGACGGTAAACGGCACAAGCGCGAGGTCGTCGACGATGCGACCATAGGGAAGGGCCGACAAATCTCCGGATGTCGGCACGTCGCTCTCGAGGGCCGCGTAACGCAGAACTACGATCGCCACGTTCGAGCGGCCGGCGACCGACACGCGCTCGGTACGGCAATGAGTGCAACGCACCTCAAGCGAAACGGCCGGCCCGCCGAGCGCGATCGCGAACGTTCCGTCGGCGTCGCTCCGGTCGCCTCCGACCGGCTGGCCGCTCGGGCCGGTGGCCCGGAGTTCTGCTCCCACGACGGGGGTGCCCGTGCCGTCTCGAACGCTGCCGACGAGGAGCGCGGTCTCGGCCCCCGCGGCGGGAAGAGCGCAGGCGGCAAATCCCATGGCGACCGCGAACAGGGCGGCTTTCAGCAAACTTTCACGTATTTTCGCGAAGATACTAGATGATGGATCGGTTCGGGACCCGGCTTGCGTTCACCATCGCTTTGGCCCTGCTGACGGCCGGAAGCGCCGGATTCGCACGCGCTTCGGTCGCCGCACTGCAAGATTTGGCGAGCAGCCAGCTGCAATCGTCAGCAACCCCGGCGCTGCTCGGACCGATCAACGAGCTCGGTCGCAACGGCTGGCAATGCGCCCCGGAGCGTGCCGCACAAGCGGTTCGCGGCAAGGCCGCGGAGCTACCGCCGGACGACGGCGCGCAGTAGTTCGCCCCGTGCGCCCCGCAGTTTTCTGCGCGATCTTCTTCTGCGCCGCGCTGCCCGCGGCGGCGCTCGCGCAACCCTACCCCGGCGTTACGCCGATTCCGCGCACGACCGACCCCGCGACCTTGCACGCGATCGCAAACAACCGCGAAATCATCGAGCGCATTCGCATCGGCCTGCGCGACGAGACGAGCAGCCGGTGGGCGGATGCCGCATCGGAGTTCGAGCGCGTCATCGCGCTCGCTCCGGTCGAGCCGCAAGCTTCGACGGCGTATTACGATCTCGGCATTGCACGCGCGGGACTGGATGACTACTCGGGCGCCGCGACCGCTTTCGACGGCGCAATCGCGCGCGATCCGGGCTTTCTCGCTGCTCGCGCGAACCTCGTCACGGTCCATTTGCTTGGCGGCGACCTCAACGCCGCCCGCGAGGCCGCGGACGCATTCGTCGCGTCCGCCCCGGATTCGGCACGCGCGCTCTACGCGCGCGGCATCGTTGCCTTGCGCGCCGGCGACGCGACGACGGCACTGCACGACTTCCGTGTGCTCTCGAGCAACGACCCATCGTACGCGGTGGCGCACTACGATATTGCGATCGCCGAACAACAACTCAGCCGGTTCGAAGACGCCGAACGCGAGCTGCGCTCGGCGATCGCGCTTTCACCGGACTACACGCGCGCCCGCATCGCGCTTGGCGCCGTCTTGCTGCACGAGGGCAGGAAGGACGAGGCCCGGGTCGCCTTCGACGCCGCCGCGCAAAGCACGCAGGACGCCACGCTCCGCAACCTCGCGAGCTCACTGCGCGACGCAATAGAGGCCTCGGCAAGATAGGACCAGCTTGGGGGAGCAGTAGGTCCAAAGTCCCTGTCCCAAGAGGTGGTAGTCTGATACGATACGGCCATGAACCGATCCCGGACGCTTATAGTCCTGGCCTCTATGCTATTTGCCCTGACGGCCTCGCCCGCCGTGGCCCACTCGGCAGGTACCCTTGGCAACGTGCGCAGACTCGCCGGCCAGCCGTTCCGGACGGCACTCATGCCCACGCTCGTTTACGTCGCGAGCGCACCGACAAATTCGATCACGGCCTACGCCTCAAACGGCTCGGGCGGTGCGATGGCCGTGCTGACCCTCCAGGGTCCGCTCACCGGCCTAGACGGCCCGGTCGGCCTCACCTTCGATAGCGAAGGCAGGCTTTACGTCGTCAATCACGGCGCAAGCTCGAGCATAACGGTCTACGCGCCGTTCGCCCACGGCAACGTCGCGCCGCTGCGAACCGTAGCCGGGCCCCAAACGCACCTCAACGCCGGCACGCAGCCGCCCGATTATCCGACTGGGGCAATCGCCGTCGACCTCGTCCACAATCGCATGTTCGTGGCCCGCGTTTCCCAAGAGAGAGCCCCGCTCAACGGCACCGTGCTGGTTTTCCCCGCGACTGCGTCCGGTGACCAAGCGCCACTTACCAGCATCGGGCCGCCCACAGCGAGCGGACCGGTGTGGACGACCCCCGGCCTCAATTTCGAGGCTGGAGGCGAGCTTGTCGTCGGTTCAAACTTCAACGCCTGCTGTCACGGCGGCGACGGCTGGAATTACTATCGCGAAAGCGATCTCGCGTCAATTGGCAGCTTTGTCTACTACGCAAACCTCGGGCTCAACGGTTTAGCCGTCGCACCGTCCACCGGATCAATCGTCGCAATCTACGATTTCGTCCTCAACGTTTGGCCGGCAAACATCACCGGTACGGGCGATTGCTATACATGCTCGCAATCGCAGGTAAATGCGCCGGCGTTGACGCTTGTGGACCCGCTCGGTGTCGGCTTCACCGCCGTCGCCGTCGATGCGAACGACACGACCTGGGCGCTAAGCGGATCGAGCGCGCTCGAGGCTTTTCCGGCGGGTAGCGCAACGCCCCGCGTCATCACGGGCCTCGTCGGGGCCACGGCGATCGCCTTCATGCCGTCCCTTGCCGCCGGCGGCCCGCGCCCATTCAGCGGGATATCCGCCGTTCGGTTCTCGCACTAACGCCGTTCGGCGCGAACGCGTTCAGAGTTTTTTAATTCGCGGCTTATACGCTCGGGCGCATGAAGCGTTTGCTGCTGGGTGTGGCACTCTTATGCGCTGCCTGTACGCCGGGTGCTTTTGGGATTGCATCGACCGGAAGCGTGGCCGGCATTACGGGCCAGATCGTTACGGTCGACGTCGATTTGACCAAAGATCCCGACGGCTACAAGCCACAGGACACGATCCTTAGCGTCGGCGACGGCATTCGTTTTCACAACTCCGACGGATTTAGCCATACCGCGACGTCAATAGCGGGCGACACGTTCCCAACCGCCTATCCGTTTACGAGCGCGGCGCTCATTCAGAAAAGCTCGAAACTCTCGAGCGGTTTTAGTTCGGGCAACCTCACGGCCGGATCCCTATCGCAGACGCTGCTCGCCGACGAGCCCGGCACCTATCTCTTCGGGTGTTTCTACCACTACGGCACCCCGATGAGAGCGACGATCGATGTCCAGTAGAGGAGCGCGGATGTTGCGACTACCGGTGCTGGCCGCATTCGTCCTGTCCGCCGTGGCCGCGACTACGCCCGGCGTTCAGGCGATGCCGGTGTTCGCGCAGCGTTACCATATGACGTGCGGAGCATGTCATACGGCGATTCCGGAACTCAACGCCTTCGGAAACTCGTTCCGCAATCACGGCTACCGTTTGCCCCCCGCGGTGCCGCGTCACGGTACGACCGTGGTTGCGTTTCGCTACAATTTCGAATACGAGAATGCCCCCGCACCCGGCGCCCGGCGCTTCAGCCCGGGCGAGTCGGACTCGATCCTGGCCGATGAAGACGTCGGGGCCATCAACGTGTATCTGCACTACGGGCTCGGTTCCCAGGGCGCTCCATCTGCACCGTATCTTGGTTTTCTCTCGACGTACAACGCGCACACAAGCGAGCTGTACCGGTTGGGACTCTTCGAGGTGCCGTTGACGCAGTCGCCGGGCCAGCGGCTCGATAGCGTATCCGAATACGGATATTTTGGGACGACCGTCGGCCACAACGATCTGGCGTTGAACGCGCCGCGCCTCGGCTTGGAAACCGAGCGCACCGTCGGCTCGGCGATGCTGATCGGAACGCTCGCGTTTGGTGAATATAAGGGCTCGGCCTACGGCGGCGCGCCGGTTTTCACCGGCGTCGAAACGACGGCCGAGCGGCCCGAAGTCGGACTGTACGGGCGACTGAACGTGACCTCCAACATCTTGCTCAACGCGCAGGTCTTGGACGGTGCGCGCAATATCACGCTGCCGGCGCGAGCCACGTTCGTCGACTCCTACGATCGCGCCGGGGTCGGAGCCGACTTCCTCTTCTTCAAGAAAACGCTCGATGTAACGGCCCAGCAGTGGGTCGGCCGCGACAACGCCCCCGACGGCGCGGACAGCGCGACCGACTCGAGCGGCGGCTACCTTCGACTCAAGTACTTCCTGACGCCGCACCTCTTCGTGGCGACGCGCTACGATGCTGCTGCAAACCCCTTCCCGACGCGCGAGTTTTTGCAATATGTCGGGGCCCTGGTCTTCAAACACGCGCGGGTCGTGGTCGAGCGCAGGGTGAATTTGTTAGGCGGGACGCCCACGTTCGGAGGCTACCTGACGGTGGCCGCGCCCTGGCCCTGGGGATTATAAGCACGATGCGCGTTCTCGTCATCGAAGACGACCAAGACATCGCCGGCGCCATCAGCTCGATGCTCGGACGGCGGCGCTACGCCGTCGACGTCGCGACCGACGGTCAATCCGGCCTCGAGCGGCTCCTCGAGGGCGGCTACGACGTCGCGATCGTCGACGTGGCGCTTCCCAAGCGGGACGGCTTTTCGATCTGCCGCGCGGCTCGAGCCGAGCAGATCGCCACCCCGGTGCTCATGCTGACCGCTCGGGATGCCGTCGAGGACCGCATCCGCGGGCTCGACGCCGGTGCCGACGACTACCTGATCAAGCCGTTCGACGCCGAGGAACTCGCCGCGCGGGTCCGAGCGCTCCTGCGCCGCGGCGAGCGTCTTCCCCAAGAACCGACGATTTCGGTGGGCTCGCTGGTCGTCGACGCGAACGCTCGTTTGGTCACGGTCGCCGGGGCTCCGATGGACCTCGGATCGACCGAGTTCCGATTGTTGGAACTGCTTTCGAGAAATCGCGGGATGACGCTCTCGCGGGCGCAAATCCTGGAGAAGATTTGGGATTACGACTTCCAAGGTTCGAGCAACATCGTGGACGTGTACGTGAGTCAGCTGCGCCGCAAGCTTCGCGCGCTCGGGGCGACGGCCTCGATCGCGACGGTGTGGGGCGTCGGCTACAAAATCGTCGAGCGGGAATCGAAGCCCGCGCGCTCTACCGCTTAAGCCTGTCATACCTCGCCGTTTTTGCGGCGGTCGTCGCCGGGCTCTCGATCGTCGCCTACTCGTTCGTCGAGGCCAACTACCGTTCGATCGTCGCGCCCGCGCTCGACACGCCGGAAGGACGCGCGGGCTTTGCGGCCGCGATGCGCCCCGCGCTGTACGCGATCCTCAGTTGCGACGCTCTGCTGCTGCTGGTCGTCGGTGTGGCTTCTTACGCGCTCGCGAGCGCTGCGCTGCGGCCGCTCGCGCTCGCGCGCGAGCGCGAGGAGCGATTCGCGGCCGATATCGCCCACGAGATGCGCACGCCGCTCGGTGCGATCGCAAGCGTCGCACAAGCGGCGATCGGCGGCGACGCAGCGCAAACGCAGAACGCGCTCGCAACGATCGCGCGGCGCGCAATCGAAAGCGGAGCACTCGTCGGCGATCTCCTTACGCTTGCGCGCACGAGCGGCGCGGATGCGCTCGAGTGCGAACCGGTCGATCTTGCAGGCGTCCTCGGGCGCGTCTGCCACGACGCCGCGGCAGCCTCGCCCCAAATCGCGTTTGAGACGAATACGAGCAGCACGATCGTCGCCGGCGACGAGCGGCGGCTCGCGCAGCTGATGCGCAACCTGCTCGATAACGCGCGCGAACGCGCGCGCTCGCGCGTCACGATCGAACTCGCCTGCGCCGGCGGCCAGGCGCGGCTCACGGTCGACGACGACGGGCCCGGCGTCCCGCCCGAACTGGAATCGCGGCTCTTCGACCGGTTCGCGAAAGGCGAGGATTCGCGCGGGACCGGCCTCGGACTAGCGATCTGCCGCTGGGTCGCGCGGGCCCACGGTGGCGAAATCGAACACGCCGGCGGCGCCCGCTTCATCGTCCGCATCCCGCTGCTGTCATCCGACAGCTTAGTGTGAGAGCAAGACGACCGTGTTTGTGTTGTCGTCGTTGAAGTAGATTTTCGGGTTCGCGAGTGTGCCCGTCACGACGATGCCGAAGAGCGCACCGGCGGCACCCGTATCGACGTTCTTGGTCGCGACCACACCCGCGGCCGGCGAAACCTCGATCAGGAGATTCGTGCCGGCCGCATCGAGCGTGTTGCCGACGACGAGGTCTCCGTCGGGCAAGAGCGCCGAGCTGATCGGGCCATTGAGCGGCGGCCCGCTCGCGATCACGTGCAGCGACGAAGCGGAGACCGCGCTCGAGATTGTGGAAGCGTTCGGGATCGCGGAGACCGCGTTCGCATTGCCGTCGACGACGTACAGGACGTCCTTCGCGGGGTCGTAAGTCAAGCCGCTCGGTGCAAGGATGCTGCCCGGGGCACCGCTGTTGATGCTGAAGCCGGTCGCGATGACGGTCGTTGCGCCAAGCCCGCTGCTCGTGACCGCGACGCGGTCGACGCTGCCGTCACTTGCGTTCGAAACGTAGAACGCCGAAACGCCGGCTGCACTCGTGCCGAAGATCTGCCCCCAGGGGTGATTCCACGGGAACGTTGGGGTCGTCAGCGTAGCCACATCGGAGCCGTTCGGTCCGAAGATCGCGACGTCGTTGGCGTTGAACGCCGTGGCCCATACGAAGTCGTTGGTGGGATTCGGCGCAACTGCCCCGCACCCCAGCAGCGTCGGATCGTGCGCGATGCGATACGGGGCCGAACCGGGCGCGGGATGGAGCCCAACGATCGATTCCCCGTCGCCTTGCGTGTTCGTGGGACCGTCGTTGAAATCGCAGATGATGAGGTCGCCTGCGGTCACGAGCCCCGAGCTAACCGGAGCGATCGCGAGGCCGTAGGGGTTTTGGTCCCCGCTCACCGGGTCGACCGCCGAGCCGATCGTCGTCAGCGTGTTGAGATGCGCGAGCAGGGACTTCGCGGCCGGGTTCACCGGCCGGGGCTGTTGAAAGAACGATGGGTTCCCGCCACTGCAGCCGCAGACCAGGCAGACGGCGAACGACGACGCCGCGAAGACGCCGGTTCTTAAGACGATATTCATGTCCGGATGCTCTAACGCAATCCTGAAAGAATTCTGAACCCGGGCAGAAACCGCTCGGGCGTCGAAGCGGTCATGTCATAAGATGCTAGGCGGACCTCCGGTCCACTTGATGTGGTCGAGCATGTTCAACCCCGAGCGGCCGAGCGTGCAGCGCGCCGTCAATTGGAAGCGCCTTGGCGCGCTCTTCTTGCCCTATTGGCGCGAAGAGCTCGCGGTGCTCGTCGCGATCGTCATCGGCTCGGCGCTTGGTTTGGCACCGGCGCTCTATACGAAGCATCTGATCGACGTCTCGCTCGCGCACCACGACGTGCGCGGCCTCTGGCTCGACGTGGGCGGGATGGTTGCGGCAGCGCTGATCGCGGCGATCATCGGGGTTTACCAAGGCTACTTGAACTCGTGCGTCGGCGAAGGGATCATGCGCGACATCCGCANNTCATGAACCGCGTCTCGAACGACGTCGACAACGTCGACAACGTCGTCACCGGAACGCTGGTCTCGATCGTCACCAACATCGCCACGATCGCCACGACCTTGATCGCGATGTTCGTTCTAGACTGGAAGCTTTCGCTGATCGCAATCGCGGTCGTCCCGCTCATGATCCTGCCGCTGGGGCCGGTCGGCCGGCGCATGTACGTCGTGCGCAAGAAGACGCGCGAGAAGCGCGATCAGATCGAAAGCCTTACCCAAGAGACGCTTTCGATCTCGGGTATTACGCTGATCAAATCGTTCGTGCGCGAGGCCTACGAACAGACCCGGTTCTACACCGTTTCGACCGATCTGATGAAGCTCGAGATCCGCTTGGCGATGGTCGGGCGCTGGTTCATCGCGTTCATCTCCGCGATGATCATCGTCGGTCCCGCGCTCGTCTGGCTCGGCGGCGGCTATTTCGCGATTCGGGCCGGCCTGACAATCGGCACGATCGTCGCATTCGTGGCGCTCCTCGGGCGCCTCTACACGCCGGCCTCGACCTTAGCCGGAATTCAGGTCCAGATCGTAAGTGCGCTCGCGGTGTTCGAACGCATCTTCGAATATCTCGACATGAAGCCCGAGCCCAGCGGCGCCTTGCAGTTACCCCGCGTGGAAGGCAAGATCGATTTCGAGCGCGTCGAGTTCGCCTATACGCCCGAGCGCCCGGTGCTGCGCGGCATCGACTTCCACATCGACCCGGGCCAAGTCGCGGCCTTCGTCGGCCCGTCGGGCGCGGGCAAGACGACGATCACGCAACTCGTGCCCCGTTTCTACGATCCGCAATCCGGCCGCATCCTCATCGACGGCGTCGACGTGCGCGAAGTCGACATCGACTCGCTGCGCTCGCACATCGGCATCGTCACGCAAGAGACTTACCTCTTTCACGATACGATCGGAGCGAATCTGCGCTACGGTCGCGTCGACGCGACGCAGGCGGAAATCGAAGCGGCCGCGCGCGCCGCCAACATCGCGAACTTCATCGACACGTTGCCCGAAGGCTACGACACGGTCGTCGGGGAGCGCGGCCACAAGCTTTCCGGCGGCGAGCGTCAACGCCTTGCGATCGCTCGCGTGCTGCTCAAAGATCCTCGCATCCTAATCCTCGACGAGGCAACGAGCTCCCTCGATTCGGAGAACGAAGCGCTGATTCAGACCGCGTTCGAGAAAGCGATGCGTGGCCGGACGAGCCTTGTTATCGCGCACCGCCTCTCGACGATTCTATCGGCGGACGTAATCTTTGTCGTCGACGGTGGCCGAATCGTCGAGCGCGGCACGCACCGGGAACTTCTCGAGCGTGGCGGAACCTATGCACGCCTGTATCGCACGCAGTTCGAAAAGGGCAGTCGCCCCACGCTCGCGCCGATACTTCCCGGGTACGAACATTCAACCTAAAGACATCACCGGCGCCCGCGAACCGCTTCTGCGGGTCGAGGGACTGAGCAAGCGTTTCGACGGCACGATCGTGCTCGACGGCCTGCGCTTCACCCTGGAACGCGGCGAAGTGCTCGGGCTGCTCGGCCCAAACGGCGCGGGCAAGACCACGACCTTCTTGTGTTTGTGCGGCCTGTTGCGGCCGGACTCGGGAAGCATCTGGTTCGAGGGCCGCAAGCTCGGCGGCGATCGCGGGCGCACGATTTCGCTGATCCCCGAAACGCCCGAAGTGTATCCGATGCTGACCGTTTGGGAGCATCTGGCCTTCGTCGCTCGCAGTGCTTCGCTCGCGCCCGGTTGGGAGCCGCGCGGGGAAGCGCTGCTGGGCCGCTTCGGCTTGCTGGAAAAGCGCGACGCGCTCGGCCAAACGCTTTCGAAAGGAATGCGCCAGAAGACGCTCGTCGCCGCAACCGTCCTCGCCGGCGCGCCCGTGTTGCTCCTGGACGAACCGATGATCGGCCTCGATCCGCTCGGTCAGCGCGAACTGCGCGACTTGATTCGCTCGCTGCGCGAAGCCGGAACGTCGGTCATGATGAGCACCCACAACATCGAGTCCGTCGAAGCCCTCTGCGACCGCCTCATCATCATGAAAGCCGGCATCGCTGTCGCCGTGGCCTCCGTCGCCGAACTGCAAGCGCAATACGGCGGCGGACGAACCCTCGAGGACGTCTTCCTCGAGTTGACGGCTTAGGGAGCCGGAGGCGAACCATGCCGCCCGCACATGGATGTGCGTTTCAGGCGGCTAGGCGCTCGTTACCGGCGCCGGCTGCGGGGCAGGGCGGCGGAGCGGAAGGGTCAGGAGGCCGGCGATCGCACCGACGGCGAGAACGCCGTAGACGGCGCTCGGGCTGGTTGGCGTTATGCGCAAGAGCGTGTCGAGCGAAAGCGAACCGAAGCCGGCAAACGCGATCGCGAGCGCGCCGAAGGCGTAAACATACGCAAGCTCGACGCCGTTGTTGGCTGCCCAGAAGCCGTTCTTCAAGTGCACCGCGACCGCCGCGACGATCATCGTGGCAAGCACCAGGGCCGGCCCCACCGGGCCGAATAACCCAAGCGCGATCAGCAAGCCACCGGCACCCTCGCCGAAGCCTGCAATCGCTGCGAAGGGCTTGCCCGGCCGGAAGCCGATCGCTTCGAAGAATCCGCCGGTTCCGGCAAGACCGTGACCCCCGAACCAACCGAACAATTTTTGCGCACCGTGCGCCGCAATCGCTAGCCCCAGCCCCAGCCGAACCACCAGCAACCCATATTCGAATCCCACCGTTTCCTACTCCTTATAGCCGACTTACTATTTATTGCCTCTCGGCATGCCGTCACTGTACCCCTATGGCTACCACTTGTCAACTAGGCTACTTGTGGTAAGCTAAAACAGACGATGGATCACGACGGCGGGGCGGGCCTGTGCCCGAAATTTCATTACGCGATCGAGCTGATCGGCCGGCGCTGGTCCGGGGCGATCGTCATGTTACTCGTGACCCGCGGCTCAAGCCGGTTCAACGAGCTTCTCGCCGGCATCCCCGGCATATCGGATCGTCTGCTTACCGAGCGGCTGCGGGAACTCGAGGACGGGGGGATCGTGATCCGGACGGTCGAGGCCGATCGCCCCGTGCGCGTTTCGTACCGCCTCAGTGAAGCCGGCAAAGCGCTGGAACCAGCGATCGCGGCGCTCGGAGCGTGGGCCGAGCGCTGGGTCGCGCTCCCCGAACGGCACGACCAGCCCGCGTGAAGCGCCACGGATGGCGCGTATACCCGCGCGTCCCGGAGGGACGCGGCGCCGCGGGTGAGCGGGGCTTCGCGGCGCTTGGGTATCTCGAGCTCTGCTACGCGCGCCATCAGTTAGCCGCGATCCTGCGCTCGCCGCCGCGCCTCGCGATCTGGGTGCCCTACGTGTTCTTGATCGGGTTCTTCGTTTACTCGCGGTTGCTGCGGCACCACTCCGCGTACGTCAGCTTCGCCCTCGAGCCGGTGCTTGCAACGACGATCGGCGGCCTTTACCTCGCAATGCTCGGCGCGACGATCGGGTTCGCGGCGGCGGGGCGCGTCGCACTCTTCCGTTCGAGCGCCGAAGCCGTGATGTTCTCAAACGCAGGCCTGCGTCCGCTGACGATCGCGATCTGGCTACAGTTGCGCAAACTCGGCACGAGCTGGACGCGCTGGCTCGGCGGCTTCATTTACCTCTTCGCGATCGCGGCGCCGCACGATCCACGGCCCTCGACGGTCCTGCGCGCGTTCATCGCTGCGGCGCTCGCGCTCGCGATACAAATGACGGTCGAGTTGCCCGTGTTCTTGCTCTCGCGCGGCGATTTGCGTGAGCCGCTTATTGTCGGCGGCTGGACGCTGGCCGCGATCGGCGCCGCTTACGCCGTCGCCGGATTCTTCGGCCCGCACGCCGCGGACTTGCTCGCAAATCTGACGCACTTCGATCCCGGGGCCGGGGTCGCTACGCTGTTGCGCGGCAGCACGATCGGAACGATCTTGCTCGCGATCGTGGTCTGCGGACTTGTCGCCTCGATCGCCTTCCTCGGCAACGATGCACTTCCCGAACTCTACGCCGCCTCACAACAGGCCCTTGCGAACCAGCGCCGCCGCTCGAAGCCCGGACAACCCCATTTCGTCGCTACGCCCTCGGACGTATCGCGCATTCCCGGCGGCGCACTGGCGCTGGTTTGGAAGGATTGGATCGGGTTCAGACGAGGACGCGGTGCATTCCGCCTGTGGCTCATCGGTTGCACGTTCTGGGCGGTCTGCGGCGCTGCTGCAGCACTTGGCGCAATGCGCTGGAGCGATCCAACGCCGCTGTACACGCTCGGTGCACTGACGTGCCTAATGGTCCTCGTGATCGCTCCCTACGGCGCCTCAGCCGGCCTCTCCGGCGATCTCACGAAGCCGCTTTTCTGGCTATCGAGCGCGTCGCTCCGCAAGCGGCTCGCTGCGTGGACCTTTGGCCGCGCGTGGCGCGGCGGGCTTGCGTTCGGCCTCGCGCCGCTGGTGGCCGGTCTTTCGACCGGCGACGCCGCGCTCGCGCTGATCTCGCTACCGCTTGCGATAACCGCGTATTGGTCGCTGCAGGCCCTCGGGGTCGGATTGTACGCGGTGTTTCCCAATCCGATCGACACGCGCGGGCCGATCATGATGCTGCGTTTGGTGCTGACCTTGCTCTTCGTTTTCCCCGCAGCTTTGGTCGCGGCCCTCGCGGCCTTCGCCGGCAGCGGCCCCTATGTCGCGACGTTGGGCTTCGTGTTGCAACTCGGCATCGAAAGTTGGCTCGTCATCGAGTTCGCAACCCATCGCTTCCGCGAATTCGGCGCGACCCTCGGAACGATCTCGCGCGCAAGTTAAACGACGGCGGCATTTCGCAGCGGGGCGCCGGTAGCGGCGCTGACCTCTTCGAAGGTTACGCCGGGTGCACACTCGCGGAGCACCAAGCCCTGCGGTGTTACGTCGATCACCGCGAGATCCGTGACGATCGAGTTGACGACGCCGCGGCCGGTCAGCGGCAGCGTGCAGCGTTCGAGGATCTTGTGGGCGCCGTCTTTGGCGACGTGTTCCATCATCACGATGACGCGTTTTGCTCCGTGGACGAGGTCCATTGCGCCGCCCATGCCCTTGACCATCTTGCCGGGTATCGTCCAGTTGGCGAGATCGCCGTTGGCCGCAACTTGCATCGCGCCCAGTACGGCGAGGTCGATGTGGCCGCCCCGGATCATGCCGAATGACGTCGCCGAATCGAAGAACGACGCGCCCGGAAGGACGGTGACGGTCTCCTTGCCGGCGTTGATCAGATCGGGATCGACATTATCTTCGTACGGATAGGGACCCATCCCGAGGATCCCATTCTCGCTCTGCAACACGACGGTGACGTGCGGCGGAACGTAGTTGGGGACGAGCGTCGGCAACCCGATCCCGAGGTTGACGTATTGGCCGTCGCGCAGCTCCTTGGCAACCCGGGCAGCCAGCTCGTTTCGCGTGTACGGCATCGCGTTACTCGCGCTTTCTCGTCGTCGCGCGCTCGATGCGTTTGCCGGTGGTGCCGACGTCGACGACGCGCTGCACGAAAATCCCGGGCGTGTGCACCGACTCCGGATCGATTTGGCCCGGTTCGACCAGTTGCTCGACCTCAGCGATCGTGATCCGTCCGGCCATCGCGCACAATGGATTGAAGTTGCGCGTCGCCTTGTGGAAGATCAGGTTGCCGGCGGTGTCGCCGATGCTCGCCCGCACGAGGGCATAATCGCAGACGATCCCCTCTTCGAGAACGTATTCGCGCCCGCCGAACGTCCGCGTCTCCTTCGGCGCAGACTCGATTGCAACGGTTCCGTCGGCGCCGTAGCGCCACGGCAATCCACCGTCGGCGATTTGCGTGCCGACCCCCGCGGGGGTGTAAAACGCGGGTATGCCGCAACCGCCCGCGCGCAAACGCTCGGCCAGCGTCCCCTGCGGCACGAGCTCCAGTTCGAGCTCGCCGCCGAGGTACTGGCGCTCGAACTCTTTGTTCTCGCCGACGTAGGAACCCGTCGTGCGGCGGATCCGGTGGTTATCGAGCAGCCGGCCCAGACCCCATCCGTCGACGCCGCAGTTGTTCGAGACGGTCACAAGATTCTTCGCTCCGTGTTCGAGCAGCGCGTCGATCAAGACGAAGGGAACCCCGCTGAGTCCGAACCCGCCGACCGCAAGCGAGGCGCCGTCGGGGATATCCCCGACCGCAGCGGCCGCGGTCGCAACGACCTTGTTCATCGCGCCTTACATAAGCGCGCCGTCACAGAATTCCCTCGTCGGGCCCAGCCGGCGCCTACGACCGCATCGTCTCGGGGTACAACGCGTACGATGACCTCGGCGCCCAAGACCCTTCCTGCGATTTCTCACAGCCGCCCCCAATGGGTTCGGCTAATCGTCGTCGGGGCGTTTGCGGCGATCGCGCTCGGCCGCGTCCTTCCCGAGGCGGTCCGCATGTTCGAACCGCTGGGCCTGTTCGGCTACGCGACCGACGGCAACGGTGTCGTCGTCCATGCTCCCGCACAGGAGGCGAAGGGCAGCGATCGGATATTCCTCGGCGACCGCGTCCTCACGAGTCGGATCCCGCCGTTCGACCGCAAGCCGGGCATCGCCGGGCCTGCCACGTTCACCTACGACAATCGCGATCGCCACCTGCCGGTCGAACGCAACGGCCGCGTCATCACGCTGCACTTGATCGCACGCGACGAGACGCTCGCGTCGCGGGTGACGACGGCGCTCAAGATCGTGCTCTTCGTCGTGGTCGTCTGCGCGAGTGGAATTCTGTTTCTGCTTCGACCCGGGATTGCGACCGCGGCGATCTTCGCCTATTCGCTTGCAGGTGCGGGCCAGTTCCCGAGCACGTACGCGAGCGTCGAACCCGACGTGCCGTGGCGCGAGATCCCACAGTGGGTCGGCGACGTTCTCGCCGGCGCCGGACGTCCCGCCCTGCTGCTGTTCGCGCTGTGCCTCTTGCTCCGCGCGGAGCGGACCGAAAAATGGCTCGCAATCGTGCTCGCCGCCGCCGCCATCGGCGCCGGCGTTTTGCATGCGTACGGTGACTGGCGGTTGACGTACGCCGGTCTTCCTGCCGAGACGTTCGACGGCGCCTACGAGCACATCTCGACCGGCATCACCGTGTTGACGATCGCGGCGTTCGCCCTCGCGTTCGGATTCGCGCACGGCAAGGAACGGCGCCGCATCGGGTGGGTCGTCGCGACGTTCGCGCTCGCCGGCGCCGCGCGGCTCGTGTCCGACGAGCTCGGGCCCGGGCGGGTTGGGCCGGTCTGGAGCGACGTGCTCGTGGCAACGACGGCGCTGCCGATCGCCGCCGTGTGGTTCGCGGTGCTGCGCCACCGCGTGTTCAACGTGGATCTCGTCGTCGGCCGAGCCATCGTATATACTGCATTAACCGGTGCCGTGCTCGGCGCGATCACGCTCGCCGAGGAGGTCGGCACGTACGTCTTTTATCAAAACACCGACCTTGCGTACGGATTTCTCATCGCCATCTCGCTCGCGATCGGATCGACGACGGGGAAACTCAAAGAGCTGCTCGATCACGTCGTCGATCGCTTCATTTTTCGCGGCCGCCACGCGCAGCGCGAAGCGCTCGCCTTCATCGGCGGCTACATCTTGGACGCCGAGCACGAGGACGACGTGTACCGCGCACTCCTCGAAGACGCGACCCACGCGCTCAAACTCTCGTTCGCCGGCGTCCTGACTTGCGGCCCCGACGGGAACTACCGGCTCACGCACGATTTCAATTGGCCGGACGGCTGCGAGACGGAATTTGCGGCGCGCGACGATTTTGCGCGAGCGATCGCGCGCGCACGCGGCGCGCTAACGTTCTCCGGCAAGGAATCTCGTTTGATTCGCGAGGCATTCCCGGGGGAGATACTGACGTTCGCTGCGCCGCTCTTCTACGACCGCAAGGTGAGCGCGATCGTCGCCTACGGGCAAAACGTCAGCGGTCTCGACCTCGACGCTGAGGAACGCGAACTTTTGGTTCGGGTCGTGGCCCACGCATCGATCGCCCTGACCTCGCTCGCACTCGAGCGCTACCGCGCCCTCGACGTCCCCGTCTCCCCGTAAGCCAGCATGTCACCCTGAGCGGAGCGGCGCAGCCGCGCAGTCGAAGGGCGAACGGCGCACGAGCTCGCCCTTCGCCGGCTCAGGACAAGCTCCGCGAGCGCAGCCGAAGCGCTTTGTTAGTGGCCGACGCCTTGATAGCGGCGTAGGCCGAAGCGCCAGAAGGCGTAGGCCGCGAGGACGAGCGCGGTCCCGATCAACGGGGATAGCAGCCCAACTTGGGGCGGCAGCAAAAACGTGCCGTCGTGCTTGTCCAGAAAGTAGGCGGCCGGAAAATAGTTCATAAAGGCAAACGGTATGACGAAGGTGAGCAAGAACCGCACGCCGCGCGAGTAAATCACGATCGGGTAACGAGTGAACTCCTGCTCGAGCTGCAACACGACCCAGCGCAATGCATCGACCCTGACGAACCAAAAGGCCAGCGTCGCGATGCCGAGGTTGATGCCGAGATCGATCAGCGCCCCGCCGGCTACCACCAGCGGTACGAGCAGCACGAAGGCAGCGTCGACCCGCACGCCGCTGTAAACCGTAGCGAGCGCAAAAAACGACGCGGCCAAGATCAGTTCGTCGGGAAATATCTGGCCGGGTGTTGCGATCACCGAAAAGAGCGGGTCGACCGGCCGGATGAGAACCCGGTCGAAATCACCTTCGCGAATGCGCTCGGGCACGTCGTCGACGTTCGAGAATAACGTGTTTTGCAGGGCGTGCGCGAGCATCCACAGAGCGTAGAGGAAAGCCATGTCGCGAAACGTCCACCCGTTCATCGACGGAAATTCGTGGAGAACGATGTAGAGCGCCGCGATCGCGCTGCCGTGGTAGACGACCGTAAATAGCGACCAGAGGATGAAATTCGCGCGGTATTCGAGGGTCGTCAGGACGTTGATGCGCCAGTACTGGCGGTACAACCCGAACATCCGGCGCGCGCGCAGACCGCTAACCACCCTGCACCACGACCCGGCGCGCGCCGGCGCGCCAAAGCAGCGTAGACACCGTACCCAAAACGACGATCCAGGCGAGCTGCGAGGCCATCACGTCGAAGTAGCGCTCGGGGCCGATGACCCCGACGTAGATCAGGAGCGGCGTCGAAAACATCGCTGCGAACGGCAACGCATAAACGACGCCGGCTAGCGCCGCCGGAAAGAACACGAGCGGCACGAGCTGCCCCCCGAGCAAGTCGGTCAGCCAGGTAACGATCATCTGTACGGCCGAGATCTCAAGCGTCCAGAACGCGCTGCAATTCAAGATGAAGTTCAAGAAGAACCCGACAAAGTACCCGAGCAGGAAGCTCACGGCGAACGCCGCGAGGACCCCGAGCGACGGTACGTCGACGTGCACGAGAAGGAGCGCGAAGCCGAGCGCCGGCACGAGGAGGGCGCCATGGAACAGCACCTCGCCCGTACCGTCGGCAAAGAAGTACAACGGAACGTTGATCGGCTTCATGAAATCGGTCGCGATGCTGCCGTCGTGCAGCCGATCGTACAGCGCGCGCGTCTGATCGATGTCGAGGACCAGCCCCATCAGCAGCGCCACCGTCGAATAGGTGACGATCGCGTGCAGGGGGAGCTCGCGCGGCGCCGCGTTGTGCGCGTAAAGAGCGGTCCACACGGTGCGCAGCAGGTAGACGCGGACGACGAGCGAGCCTAGGCCCGTGAACACGTTGAAGCGATACGTCGCCTCGCGTGCGATCGCTCGCTTGGCGAATTCGACGTAGGGCTCCAAGCGAAAGCGCCGGCGCATGGTGACGCTCACGGGGGCTCCACGCGAGCGGTTCCACCGTAACCCTCGAGGTAGAGCCGGCGGACGATCGACTCGATGTCCGGCTCGACGATCGCGATATCCGAGATCGCGTAGCGGTCGAGCACGCGGCGCACCAGCGTCTCGGCGCTGAGTTTGCGGCGGTCGAAACGCAGCCGGACGACGTTGGCCTCGCGGCTCTCCACGACGGCGCCGTCGACGGCGAACTCCGGGTAGGATTCGAACAGCGTCACAACTAGCGTGCGGTGGGTCCCGTACTCCTCGCGCAAGCGCTCGAGCGCCCCGTCATAGATGACCTTACCCTCATCGATCAGGATGATGCGCGGGCACAGCCGCTCGACGTCGGCCAGATCGTGGGTCGTCAGAATCACGGTCGTGCCTCGCTCGCGGTTGACCCGGGCGACGAACTCGCGAATCGACTCTTTGGCGATCACGTCGAGCCCGATCGTCGGCTCGTCGAGAAAGACGAGCTTGGGATCGTGCAGCATCGCGGCCGCGAAATCGCCCCGCATCCGTTCGCCCAAAGACAGCTGGCGGACCGGCGTGCCCATGAACCGTTCGAGATCGAGGAGCCTGGAGAACTCGGCCAGGTTTTCCCGGTAGCGGTCCCGCGAAATGTCGTAGATCGAGCGCAGCAGCTCGAACGACTCGCGCAGCGGCAGATCCCAGTACAGCTGGCTGCGCTGCCCGAACACCACCCCGATGTTCTCGGCGTTGGCCTCACGCTGCTCGTACGGAACGAGGCCGGCGACGCGGACAGTCCCGGATGTGGGCACGAGAATACCGGTCAGCATCTTGATCGTCGTCGACTTGCCGGCGCCGTTGGGGCCGATATAGCCGACGACTTCGCCCGGCTCAAGACTAAAGCTGACGCCCTCGACGGCCGCCTTCTCCTCGTATTCGCGCGTGAAGAGCGCGCCAAGCGCCCCGCGCAGCCCGGGCTCGCGTTTGATCGACCGGAAGACCTTCCGAAGGTCGACGGTCTCGATGATCGGCATCGCCCCTCGGCTTCCTCGGCCGCGCGCGCCGGCCCCGGTACCGGCTAGCGGGAACTCAGGGGCCTCGCCGAACGTTAGGGCTGTAGATGCGGCTCCGTCTAAGGGCCGGTCGAAGTCCGTTCGTGGAGGGAGGTGCAACAACATGGCCGCTAAGAAGAAAGCCCCGAAGAAGAAACCCACAAAAAAGGGTGGAAAGAAGTAAGTCCAAGGATTCGGACTCACGCAATTATCTATAGTTAGCGAAGCGCGACCGGCAACGGTCGCGCTCTTGTCATGCCGCCGGGGAGTCGCCCGGCGGGCGAACGAAGAGTAGTCCTCCAGCGCATTCCGGGAGACTCGGTTCAATGGCCGTCGCAACGCCGCCGCAATCACATTCCGCCGACGACGAGGCGATGATCCTCGACGTCGTCCGCGACCTCGTTCGTGAGAAAGTCGCACCTCGCGCCGCGGCAATCGACGAGCACGGCGAGTTCGCGCGCGATATCTACAAGCTCTTCGCGGAGAACGACTTGCTCGGCATCCCGTTCCCCGCCGAATACGGTGGGCTCGGGCTGTCCTTCCTCACCTACGTCAAAGTGGTCGAAGAAGTGTCGAAGGCGTGCGCCTCGAGCGGCCTCATGATCGCGGTCCAGGAACTCGGAGCTCTGCCGATTATCATCGCCGGCAACGACGCGCAGAAAACGAAGTACATCCCCAAGCTCGCCTCGGGCGAATATATCGCGGCCTACGCCCTTACCGAGGCCGGAAGCGGTTCCGACGCCGCAGGCTCGATGCGAACGCGCGCCGAGAAGCGCGGCGACAGCTACGTGCTCAACGGCAACAAGATCTGGATCACGCAAGGCAGCGTTGCCGACGTGATTAGCGTGTTTGCCGTAACGGATCCCACGAAGGGGCCGAACGGCATCAGCGCGTTCGTCGTTGAGAAGAACTTTCCGGGCTTCAAGGTCGGTAAACTCGAAAAGAAAATGGGCATCCGCGGCTCGCCGACGTGCGAGCTGATTTTCGAGAACTGCGTCGTGCCGGCCGAGAATTTGCTCGGCGAAGAAGGCACCGGCTTCAAGACCGCGATGAAGGTGCTCGACAAGTCGCGGCCCGGGATTGCCGCGCAAGCGCTCGGCATCGCCCAAGGCGCACTAGACTACGCCGCGAACTACGCCCGGGAACGGATAGCGTTCGGCAAACCGATCGGCCAACAGCAGGGCATTCAGTTCATGCTCGCCGACATGAAGGTCGAAGTCGAAGCGTCGCGTCTGCTGCTCTACGAAGCCGCCCGCAAGTGCGACCAGAGCGCCCCGGACCTCACGCTCTATGCGGCGCTCGCGAAGCTAAAAGCCGGCGACACCGCGATGAAGGTGACGACCGACGCCGTGCAGATCCTTGGCGGGTTCGGCTATTCGACCGACTATCCGGTCGAACGAATGATGCGCGACGCAAAAATCACGCAGATCTACGAGGGCACGCAGCAGATCCAGCGCCTGGTCATCGCCCGCACGCTCGTCGGCAAGTGGAAGGCGCCGGCAACGACGGCTTAGTTAGCGCGACCGGCACCGACGCGAGCGGTGTGGTCGAAGACACGGAACGCGTACTCAAGACGCTTCGGGCGCCAATGTAAAGAAGAATGTCGCGCCGGCGTTCGGCTCTGCGTCGGCCCAGATTCGGCCGCCGTGTTTGGTTACGATGCGTTTGACCGTGGCCAAGCCGGCGCCCGTGCCGGGGAATTCGTCGGGCCGGTGCAGACGCGAAAAGACGCCGAACAACTGGTCGCTGTGCCGCATGTCGAATCCCGCACCGTTGTCCCGTACGTAGTAGACCGCGGTGTCCGGCGCGGCGAGCGTGGGCAGGCAACCCACGTCAATCTTGGCTAATTCACGGTCGCGCGTGAACTTGAGCGCGTTGCCGAGCAGATTTTGGTAGACGACGCTCAAGAGCTCGGCATCCGCCGAGCAGGTCCGCAAGTCGCCGACGGTGAGCTCGACGCGCGGGCCGGCGGCGCTGCCGCGCACGATTTCGAAAGCTCGCAACGCGATCGGCCGCGGTGACAACTCTTCCCGAGCCAGTTTGCGCGCGCCTAGACGCGAAAAGTTGAGCAACGCGTCGATTAAGCGACCCAACTGCTGCGCGTTGCCGGCAACCCGATCGAGAAGGCGCTGGGCGTCCGCGGGCAGGACTTCCGCGTAGTCTTCCTTCAGCGCGATCGAGAAACCATCGATCGCGCGCAGCGGGGCGCGCAGATCGTGCGCGACCGTATACGCGAAGGCGTCGAGCTCGCGATTCATCGCTTCCAATTCCGCGACGTGCACCATCACTTTATTTTCGGCGTCACGACCGCTCAAGACGGAAGCCGCGAGAAGAAGGCCCGTGAAACCGAAGGCCCCGAGGTACAGGTCGAGGTCCGCAATCCTGACGGCCGGCGGATTTTGCGCGAAAGGCCCGAGCCCGTGCACCGTCCCCCAAAGGGCAAGGCACGAGACCGCGAGCGTGGTTAGCGTCGCCCCGCGCTGACCGAACCGAAGCGCGGCCCAAATTGCGAGCGGAAAGATTGGGTACGCGAATTTGGAGGCCCCGCTAAACACGCTTATGCCGGACGCAACGATGATGCACGTCAGCAACGCAGCCTCGCCCGCTCGCGACGCCACAAGAGTGCCGGCCCTTCGGCCGCGGCGCCCCCACACGAGGACGACCGGTGTAAAGACGAGTATCCCGACGCCGTCTCCAACGAGATATGTGGTCCACACCGTCCTCACGTCCGCACTCGGAACGACGCCTCCGAGCCAGAGGCTCGCCGTTCCAACCGTCGCAGCGACGATCGGGCTCACGACCGAGCCCAATACCGCAAGCGCTATGACGTCCCGAATGCGGCGCAAGCCGCCATCGAATCCAAACCGTTGCAAGAGAAAGGCCGCGAGCACGTACTCGAGTGTGTTGCCGAGAGCCAACCCGGCCGCGACCGGCGGCGCGAGGCCGGTCGAGACCTCGGTACAGAAAACCGCAAGCAGCAAGGCAGGCCAATAGCGGACGCCAAGCAGGAGAAGCGCGGCCACCGCGATTCCTGACGGCGGCCAGACGGGCGTCACATTGCTGGGCTCGAAGGCCATCAGCAGGCCGAGCCTGGCCGATGCATAGTAGGCCAGCACGACGGCGGCGGCGCGCAGGAGCGTCTTCGGATCGGCCCACTGCGCGAAGCGCGCGAATAGCCTCATCTCGTAAGTATCGGTGGTCGGGGACCCGGCTATCAGCCGCTGCGAGCCGATTCGTCAGCCCCCGACGCCGACCGCGGGGCGACCGAAGAGCCCAGGCACGTAGTGGCCGGCCAGCCATGCGATCGCGAAGACGGCCGCACCGTAGGCGACGATTTCCAGGCCTTTTACGAGCGGCCGGCGCGCGCTGAGCGTGCCCGCGAAATAGCCGATGCCGAAGAGCGCCGCGATCGCAAACCCAAGGCCGATCCAGATCGCGCTAAGCAACGAGAGCGACCCGAAAGCGTAGGGGAGGACGGGCAGAGCCGCACCGATCGCAAACGATCCGGCCATCGCGAACGGAGCCCGCAAACCTCCGGCTTCAGCTTCGCGCAAGTCGATGCCGAATTCATCGCGCACCATCTCGTGGAGCCAAATTTCGGGGTTCTTTTCGAGCCGGCGCACGATCGTGTTGGCCTCGTCGTCGGTGAAGCCTTTGAGTTTGTAATACGCGATCTGCTCCGCAAACTCTTCGGCGGGCATGTCGATCATCTCGCGTTGCTCGCGGTCGATCGCACTCGCAACGACCTCACGCTCCGCTTTACCACCTAAGTATTCGCCGACGCCCATCGAGATCGCGCCCACGAGCATCGAGAGGAAGCCGGTGATCAGGATCGTGCCGCGATCCGCCGTCGCGCCGTTGACCCCGGTAACGATGCCGAGCGTCGTCAACACGCCGTCTTGCGCGCCGAAGACGATCTCGCGAATGCTGCGCTGCCGCTCGAGGAGCCGGCGCTCGGGCGTATCGGGGATGCGCGCGGCGTGATTTCCGCGCTCGTCGATCGATGCGATGCGATTGTCCGTTTGAATGGAGAGGGAGTTGCGGGGCTCGCTCATGCGGCAAACGTTGCACGAAGGCACCGGCATAGGCCTTCCTCAGCGCAGAGTTAGGCGCACCGAACGCGAATACGACAAGAATGGACCGCAAGGACGGGAACGAGAACCCAAATCCGATCGTCGCGATGGCAATGCGGATCCGCGCCCGCAAAGACGTCGCCGGCGCAATCGACTCGGCGACCCCGGCCGCGCCGCCGCTTTCGGGAGCGGACGCTTCCGGCGCGCTCGAGGCGTTCGGTCAGGCGCTCGCCGTCGGGGCGCGCCGTCTCAACGCGATTCTCGGGAGCGGCGCGCGCCGGGATGCGTCGCCTCGGATCACGTACGTGCGGCTGGAAAAGCCGCTACGGATGCGGCTGCGCTTCGGCGAGAAACGCGTCGCGCTCGACCTCGACGAAGGACGCCAGCTCGTGCTCGTACGCGGGCTGGAGCTCGACGGCGAGTATCAGTTCGACGCGAGCAGCGGGGCGCAGGGCCTCATCAATCTCTCGATTCTTTCGACCGATGCCGGCTACGGCGAACCCCTGACGCCGAACGCGCTGCTCAAGAGGATCGCCCAGGACGCCGAGCTGCCGCGGCCCGCGCACCTCGACGGCTTGGGCCCGATCCAGCTTTAGCGGCGCGCAGCGCGCGCGCGACGATTGGGACGCTCGGACAAATTTCGTTGACCGGGCAGCGTCCGCACAGCGGCGTCGGCGCCTTACAGATCTCGCGGCCGTGCAGAATCAGCCAGTGATGCGCGAACCTCACCTTCCCGCGCGGCACGAGTTTGACGACGTCGTCCTCGACCTCGCGCGGCGTCTTCCCGAGCGTTAGCCCTAAGCGATGCGCGACCCGGAAGACGTGGGTATCGACGGCAAACGCAGCGTCACCAAACGCCACCGACAAAACCACGCTCGCCGTCTTTCGCCCGACGCCGGGCAGCTGCTCCAATAGCTCCCGGTCGCCCGGAACTTCTCCGCCGTGCTGCTCGGCGAGCGCGCGCGACGCCGCGACGATGTTCTTCGCCTTCATCCGGAAGAACCCGCACGACTTGATGATCGACTCGACGTCTTCGAGCCGCGCGGCGCCGAGCGCTTGCGGCGTCGGATATTTCGCGAACAGCTGCGGCGTCGTAAGATTCACCCGCGCATCCGTCGTTTGCGCGCTCAAAATCACGGCAATCAGCAGCGTGAACGGCGAATCGTAGTGGAGTGCCGTAACCGCCTGGGGATAGGCCTGCTCGAGCAGCGCGAGTTCGCGTACCGCGACCGCGCGGCTCACTTTTTTCGTGGGAAACGGGATTTTTACTGAAACGCCTTCGCCAGCCCGCTGCGCACGTCGTCGGGCGTCATAACCGGCGCCAGCTCCACCTTTGCGCCAAGCTCGTGAAAGAAGGGCTCGCAAATCGAAGGGATGTCCGACGGGTGGGCGAGATCGAAAACGATGTAGCCGCCTCGATCGCCGTCGACCGTGGTGAAGTACACGGCCTCCGGCTTGACTCGCTCGAGCGTCGACTCGATCACCTTGCCTAGCCTTCCGTCCTTGACCGCCGCATTCGCGGTCTCGGCGGGCAGCTGGATTCTCAGCATGACGCGCATATCAGTAGTGGTGATAGGCGCCCGACGTTACCATCGAGCCGACCGTCACCGCGGTTACGACGGCGGCAGCGATGGCAAAGATGACAAAGCTGATCACGATTTCGCAGACGATCACGACCAGGGCGTATGCTACCGCCTTGTCCGCCCCGACCCGCATCATCGGGACCGTGCCGAGCCAGAACAAGTAGAGTGAGTACAGGGCTCCGATCAAAACGATGAGCCAGCCGACGATCGGAATCAGGTTCGCGATCCCGGCCACCCAGGCCGCGGTCTGCGAGTAGGCGGCCCACTTCACCCCGGCGATCTGGTCGTTCACGCCGCCGAACGATGGAGCGAGCGCTGCCGCTATAAGCCCCACGACGTAGACGGCAACCAGGGAGAGCACGAACGTGATGAGGCCAAGCACCAGGCCCCCGATCAACGAGTGAAAGAATACGAGCCGCCCGATGAATGCGGCGACCGGAGGGATCAGTGCAAGCGGGATGACGTAACCGGTATAGAGTGCGCCGACCGAAGTCGGCTCGTTAGCGATGACAGGCCATTCGGCAACTGGCTGCGTGAGTATGCGTTGAACCCGGTCTACCAAAGCCACGACGGAACCTCGATTTCGAACGAAGCTGCGGCGTGCCGAGAATCGGCCGCCTTGGACCGCAGCTAGGATTGCAAGGACCCAGAACCCTCTTACGGGGCGAAATTTCGGCGCCGGTCCCGGGGCTTGAGACCCGTTCGCCGGCCCCCGAGGTCAGTGCGCGAGCGCCAGACCCCCGTCGACCTCCTCGACGATCCGCTCGCGCTCGAGCGCCGCAACGATTGCGTCGAGGGCCGCGGCGTCATGATGGGTGAGGGCACCTTCGAGTTCGGAATACAGATCGAGGAGCGAGATCCTCTGGCCCGCGGGGAGGGCCCGCAAGCGGTCGACGACGCGGCCCCGCACGAACCGGCTGGTGGCCTCGAAGCGCAGGCGCTCCTGAGGCGAACGGGCCCTGGCGTTCGCCTTCGAAAGTCGCGCGAGCGACGCCGAATCGACCGGTGCGGCGACGCAAACGCTGCGCAACGGACACGACGCGCATTTCGGCGCACGCGCGGTACAAAGCGTCGCTCCAAGATCCATGAGTGCCGAATTGAATGCGTAGCCAAAGCCGGGCGGCATCAGCCCTGCGGCTAGCGCCTCGAGTTCAGCCGCGGGCGCCCGCGGAGGCCATTCGATTCCAAGCTGGGTGCGGTGGACGATGCGCCGGATGTTGGTGTCGGCTGCGACGACGCTTGCGCCGAAGGCAAAGGCTGCGATCGCGCGCGCCGTGTACGGACCCACTCCGGGCAACACGCGCAGTTCGCGTTCGTCGCGGGGCAGTTCGCCGCCGAAACGCTGCGCGACGGTCTTTGCGAGCCGATGAAGACGAACGGCTCGCGAGTTATAACCCAAGCCCTTCCACGCGCGCACGACGTCGGCTTGCGAGGCCGCAGCGAGCGCCTCGAAGTCCGGCCATTTCACCACGAACGCCTCGAAGAGCGGCACGACCCGTTCGACTTGCGTCTGCTGCAGCATGAATTCGCTGACGACGACGCGGTACGGCGAGCGCGACGTGCGCCACGGAAGCTCGCTGCGCCCGCATCGCGCAAACCACTCGAGCAGCAGTTGCGCGAAACTCGCGCGCTCGACCCTCAACGCGCGGCGAGGACGGCGATCGATTCGCCGATGCGGCGGATGCCTTCGACAAGCGCCTCGCGCGTTACGGGCGTGATCGCGAGGCGGAAATTGTGGTCGCCCCCGGATGCGGCGTAGAAGGCTTCGCCGAACAGGAACGTCGCGCCGTTGCGTTCGGCCGCGTCGAGCAGCGCGCGCGCGCGGATCTCGCGCGGCGCCGTCGCCCAAAGGTAGAAACCGCCACCGCCGCCCGTCAAGCGCATGCTCTTGGGCCAATGGGCCGCGATCGCTTCCCGTGCGATCCGGCGCCGGGCGATGAGCTCTTCGCGCAGGCGCACGACGTGCTCGTCGTAGGCGCGCGAGAGAAAGTCGTAGATGCCCGCTTGAACGTACAAGCTCGTCGCCATGTCGTACGATTGCTTGCGCAAGAGCAGGCGCTCGTAGATCGTGCGCGGCGCGGTAATCCAGCCGACCCGTAGCGACGGCGCGATCGTCTTCGAGAACGTGCTAAGGTAGATGACATAGTTCGGCGAGCGCGCGACCAGCGGCGGCATCGCCGGCTGTGCGAGCTCGCCGTACGGGTCGTCCTCGACGATCGGCACGCGCGCGCGTTCGGCAAGCGTCAGCAGACGCTCGCGCCGATCGGCGTTCATCGTCACGCCCGTCGGGTTGTGCAGTGAGGGCATCGTGTAGATGAAACGCGGACGGCGCGTGCGCAAGATCGCCTCGACGTGATCGACCCGCATGCCGTCGGCGTCAACCGCGACCGGGATCGCTCGCAGCCCGGCGATTCCGAAGATCTGCAGCGCACCAGGGTAGGTGGGGCCCTCGACGATAATCTCGTCGCCCGGCTCCGCGAGCGACTGCGCAACCAACGTGATCCCTTGCGTCGAGCCGGTGAGCACGAGCACTTCGCGCGCGTCGACCGTGCAGCCCCGCGAGCGCATTCGGGCCGCGATTGCTTCGCGCAGCGGCAAATGCCCCTCCGAATCGCCGTAGGACAACACGAAATCCGAATCGCCGGCGGCGCGCTCGAACGATTTCGCAAGTTCTGCCAGCGGCGACGGCTCGAGCGGCGGGACGCCCGGGACGAACGAAATGCGATCGCCGTGCTCGGTCGCCGCGAGTTCCCCGAGGACCTGGGGAAACGAGCCGATCCGCCACGGCGGCAGCGTGATCCACCAGGGTACGTCGGCCGAGCGCGCCGGCTGTCCGGCCGAGCGCGCCACCCGCGAACCCGACCCGACCCGCTGCTCGATCAAGCCGTCGACGACGAGCTCGCGGTAGGCATGGACGACCGTGCTGCGATTGACGCTAAGCTTCTCGGCGAGGGTCCGCTCGGGCGGCAGCCGGGTCGATTCAGGCAGCGTCCCGGTCAGAATTGCCTCGCGCAGCTCTTCGTAGATCTGCTGGTAGATCGGAACGATACTGTCCCGGTCGATCGTCGGCATCGCCGCAGGCCAGCCCAGCTCGCGCATTGGATGTGCCTTCTCCGCACGATTGGATGGTTCCGCGCGTGACGGTCCTGCGCAGGGAGGGCACGAAGAAGACCGGGTGACTCAGCGCGGCAAAACCGTCCTCGCGGTCACTGTCGCGACCGCAATGCTGGCTGCGCTTTTGGTTCCTTACCGGCACGGGCACGCGATAGCCGTCACCGACAAATTTCTGGCGCACAGCGACTTCGGTGCTTTTTATTGTGCCGCTTTGGTGCGCCGCAAGGGCGGCGACCCCTATCTTCTGGCGCCGCTCAAAGCTTGTGAGATCGATCGCGTCTATGCCCCCTCGGGCTCGACGTATGCCGACTACGGAATCGATCCCGCCCCGCTGCCGCCGTACGACTTCGCGCTGTTTATCCCGTTCACGTTTCTGCCGTACCGCGCGGCCGCACTGCTGTGGCTCCTGTTGCTGGTCGCTGCGACGTTCGCCGCGGCGGATGGACTGCGCCGGCTCACGGGGTTTCCGTTCTGGGCCATGCTTGCGATGCTCTCGATTGGGGGCGGCATCGAGTGCTTCGATTTTGGGCAAACGCAGCCGATACTTACGCTCGCGCTCGTCGTCGCGGCACTGCTGCTACGCTCAGAGAAGCAACGCTGGGCGACGGTCGCAACCGCATTTACGCTGATCGAGCCGCACCTGGGTTTAGCGCCGATGTTGGCCCTGCTCGTTTGGTCGCGCGCGCGCGCCGCCGTGGTTGCGGCCGTGGCCGCTGCCGCCGTGCTCTCGTTTGCCGTCGGCGGGTGGGAACTGCAAGCGGAGTACGTGGCGCGGGTGCTTCCCGCGCACGCATTCGCGGAAATCACCATCGCTAACCAGTACAGCTTGACGGCACTGCTCCACGTTGCCGGCGTCCCGGACGCGCTCGCTCTGCAGCTCGGAATGCTTCAATATGCGGTCGTCGTCATTGCCGGCGTCGTCGCTGCGGGACCGCTCGCGCGGCGCTTCGGCGCGCCCGCACTGGTCACGTTTCCGGCAGCCTGCGCAGTCATTGGGGGGACGTTCATTCACGCCACCCAAATCTCGGCCGCCCTTCCGTTCGCGCTCTACTTGGCCGCCGCTTCGCCGACCGCGACCGGCTGGATTTGGGGCGGTGCGGCACTCGTCGCACTCTCCTGGCCCGGAATGGAGAGTTCGCGACTCGTTTTGTTGCTCGACATCGCAATAGTCGCGGCCGCGAGCATCCTTGCGACTCGCCAGAAGCCGCGCTCCACCCAGCTTCGCGTCATGACCGCAATGCTTGCGCTGTATTTTCTCTCCCGTGCCGGGCTGAGCCGCCTCCCGGCCACGACGCTGCGCCCCCCCGAGTCGCCGGCAGCCGTTGCGGCCGCCGGGTACGATCGAACGCTCGCGTCGACCCAATGGGCGATTGAGGCCCGTTCTCCGCAATCACCCGACGGTGCGACCCTACCCCGCGTCGCGGTTCGCGTGCCCACCTGGGCCGGGCTCCTTTTGATCTTTGCATGCGGCTTGGCCGCGGTTTGGGGAAAGCGCCCCGAAAAGGCCTGAAAACGCCGCGACCCCGGAGCGGGTCATAGGACAGGGTGTCGAGTTCTGCAACCCGGGTCCGCCTGGGCCGCGCGACGAAACCCGCTCGAGTTCAGCACACGAGGAGAACATAGTTGGCGAACCAAGTCGATGCGATCGTGATCGGCGCGGGGCCGGGTGGCTACCACGCGGCGATTCGTTTGGGGCAGCTCGGCAAGTCGGTCATCTGCTTCGACCGCGATGAAATCGGAGGCGTCTGCCTCAACTGGGGCTGCATCCCGACCAAGGCCCTCCTGCACGTCGGCGAGGTCGCTCGCCATATTCGCGAGGCCGACCAGATCGGGCTTGTGGTCGCGGCCCCCGAAGTCAATCGCGAGGGCGTCGCGAAGTTCACCGATTCGGTCGTAAAGGCCAACGTCGGCGGGGTCAACCAGCTCTTCAAAGCCAACGGCGTGACCTTCGCGTACGGAGAGGCGTCATTCACCGGACCCAAGAGCGTGAGCTTAAAGAAACGCGACGGCTCGACCGAGACGTACGACGCGAAGGACGCGATCGTGATCGCGACCGGCAGCGCTCCGGTCGAGGTTAAAGCGTGGCCGCGCGACGGCGAGACGATCATCAACTCCGATGACGCGGTCCGTCTCAAAAAAATTCCGCAGTCCTTGCTCGTTATCGGGGGCGGCGTCATCGGCCTCGAGTTCGCGACCGTGTATACGCGAATGGGCGCGAAGGTGCTGGTCGTCGAGATGTTGCCGCAGATCCTGACCGGAACCGATCTGGAGATTTCCAAGACGTTGGGTCGCATCCTCAAGAAGCAGGGCGTCGAGATTGCGCTTTCCACCAAAGTCGCCGGGCTTGAAAAAGCTGGAGCGGGGGTGAAGGCCACGATCAACGGCGAGTACACGAGCGGCAAAGACGAGACGCGCGAGTTCGAGATGGCGCTCGTCGCCGTCGGCCGGCGCCCGGTCACCGACGGCTTGGACCTCGCGGCTGCCGGCCTTTCCACGAACGAAGCGGGCTTTATTGCCGTCGACGCGCAGCGCCGCACCAAGGTCGCGACGATCTTCGCGATCGGCGACATCACCGGGGCGCCGCTGCTCGCACACAAGGCGATGAAAGAGGGTGTCGTCGCCGCCGAAGTCATCGCGGGCGACGCATCGTCGGCGTACGATCCGATCGCGGTGCCGAACTGTGTGTATACGGATCCTGAAGTCGCGACCGTCGGGCTTTCCGAAGAGGAAGCGAAGGCCGCCGGCTACGAGCTGCGCATCGGGAAGTTCCCGTTGCTGGCGAGCGGGCGCGCGCGCACGATGAACGAGCACGACGGGCTGATCAAACTCGTCGGCGACGCGAAGACGGACCTTCTGCTCGGCATGCACATCGTCGCGCCGCAGGCGGAGTCGCTAATCGGCGAAGGCGTCATCGCGCTCGAAATGGGCGCGACCTTAGAAGACATCGGCCTCTCGATCCACCCGCATCCGACTTTGACCGAGTCGATCATGGACGCAGCCGAGGCCGCGCACGGCAAAGCGATCCACATCCCCAACCCGAAACCCAAGCCTCCGGCACCGGTGGCCGCCACGAAGTGAGGCGACTGGTAACCCTCGGCCGCGCGCCGTACCGCGAGACGCTCGCGTTGATGCGCGAGGTGCACGCGCGCGTGGCCGCCGGCACCGATCCGGATACGTGGATCGTCGTCGAACACGACCCGGTCGTTACGCTCGGCCGCAATGCAAAGACCTCGAGCTTACGGCTTTCGCCGCAGCAGCTCGCAGAACGCAACGTCGACTTCTTTGCGGTCGAGCGGGGCGGCGACGCGACCTTTCACGGCCCGGGACAAGTCGTCGTGTATCCGATCGTCCGGCTCGCCCGCTTTCGCGAAGTCGTCCCGTTCGTCAGTGCGCTCGAACGCAGCGCGGTTGCGGCGCTCGCATCGTTTGGAATCGCCGGGCATCCGCGCGCCGAGCATCGCGGCGTCTATGTCGGAGATGCGGCGATTTGCGCCGTCGGACTCTCGGTCAAGGCGATGACGACGTTGCACGGGCTCGCGCTCAACGTCTCCACGCAACTCGACTACGACCGCTTGATCGATCCGTGCGGGACGCCGCAATTTGGGATCACCTCGATCTCGCACGAACTCGGGCGGCCGGTTTCGTGGGAGCAAGGGTGCGCGACGATTCTCGCCGCCCTCGAGGCCGAGTTTTCGTTTGAATTCGCTCGCGAAGCGGCAACGCGATGAGGGCTTTCCTCATCGTGGCGTCGCTCGCGGTCGTTCTCGCCGTGGCGATTTGGGCGCGTGGGCCGATGCACCAGACGCCGCCCGCTCAATCGGCCCGCACGGCGATCGACGCCGGGCTCGCGGAGGATACCTGCATGTCGCAACTGCAGAGCTATCTCACCAACTTGCACGCCAAGCGGATGGACAAGTTCTTCGCCTCGGCGCTCAACGGCCTCGTGCGCTGTCAAGCGTATGGGGGTCTGGCACACGTGCCGACGAGCGACATCACGCGATGGCTCGCGCGTGCCAACGGACGCGCGTTGCCGGCTCCCGGGGGGTTGAAACCGTTTCTTGCGAAGCTGCCGCAACACGAGGACGAGCGCCTTCCCTATCAGCGCGCCTGCACGGCATATATGCGCGCGTATCTCCCGAAATCGATTGCGGGTGCCGGCGACGATCCTGACGTCGCAGCGGCCTTCATCTTCGACGCGCTTGAGGAATGCGACAGCGCCGCCGGCTTTGCGACGATCGCTCCGCACGATCTCGCCGCCATCATGCAAGCAAACCATCTTCTATGATTGCGCGCAAGCCCGACTGGCTTAAAGTCACCCTCGCCCACGGCGAAAACTACGAACGGCTCAAGCGCGAGGTGAAGAGCCTCGACCTGCACACGGTCTGCCAAGAAGCGATGTGCCCGAACATCGGCGAGTGCTGGGGCGCGGGAACCGCGACGATCATGATCCTCGGCGACACGTGCACGCGCGCCTGCAACTTCTGCAACGTCAAGACGGGGAGCGCGCGCGGCGAAGTCGATTGGCTCGAGCCGAAGCGAGTCGCCGAAGCGGTCCGCGATTTGGGCTGGAAGTACCTCGTGCTGACGGCGGTCGATCGCGACGACCTGGCTGACGGGGGCGCAGCGATCTTCGCCAGCACCGTGCGAATGATTCACAAGCTCGTTCCCGACGCAAAGGTCGAATGTTTGACCGGCGACTTCGCGGGCGATTTAGCGGCTGTCGACGTCGTCCTCGAGGCGGGGCCCGAAGTGTTCGCCCACAACCTTGAAACCGTCCCGCGCCTGCAGGCGACGGTGCGCGACAAGCGCGCGAGCTTCGCGCAGTCGCTCGCCGTCCTCGACCGGGCCAAACGCAGCGGGAAGATCCGCTATACGAAAACCTCGCTCATGCTGGGCCTCGGCGAAACCGAATCCGAGATCGAGGAGACGATGGACCGCGCCCGGGCGATCGGCGTCGACATTTTCACGATGGGCCAGTACCTCCAACCGACCAAACGCCACCTCGACGTCGTCGAATTCATAACGCCGTCGCAGTTCGCGCGCCTGCGCGACATCGGCCTAGCCAAGGGCTTCCGCCAAGTCGTAAGCAGCCCGCTCTCCCGCAGCTCCTATCACGCCGAGCAGGCGTTTCAGTAGATTACATCTTTATCAAAGCTCAGCGGTCGCAACCACAATCACCGCGGCGGCTCCCGTCGGCGCCGTATCGGGCTTGCTCCTAGCGAGCGCCACTCCTACATCCGCCGCCGTCTTTGAACCAGTGCGTGTCGGCGATCGGCGTCGTCACGCTCTGTCCCGCGCCCAAGTCGACGAGCGCGAGCAGCGAGTCGCGCACGCGACACTCCGGGGTCGACGTGACCGTGTTGTAGCGCGGAACGAGCTCCGTTTCCGTCGAGTACTCCGTGTGATCGAACGCGGTCGCGCCGTTTTCGTCGGACTTGTAGAAGTCGGTCGAGACCTCGTTCTCGACGTAGTCGCTACCTTCGTATACCTGGCTGGTCTCGGTGTATTTGTATAAATAGTCGACCAGGGCGCCGACGATGTACCTGCCCGGCGGCAGGCTGTCGAATTCGAAACGGCCCCGCTCGTCGGTGCGCGCGAAGCGCACGTAGCTCTTCGCCCACAGCGGAAAGTCCAGGACCGTCGACTGGTTGAAGACGTTGTACTCGAGCGACGTCGCCCACGCGTACGACCACTGCACGGCCGGGAGCAACGCGACGGTGAGGTCCTTTTGCTCCAGTCGCGGGATGCCCTCAAGCGGCAGGTTGAGCCGGCCGGAGATCCTTCCGGCGCCGGTCGCCCCGTACGGGGCGAGCTCCGCCTCGGCCGGCACGTACGCGTCGGGATAAGCGACCTCGTTCGGGTCGAGCAAGTAGTTCTTGGCGTCCGAGCCGGGATCTGGCAGCAATTTTGGGTTGTGGACCATCTGGAGCGGCTCGATGTCTCCGACTTGATCGGAATTCGGCTCGGGTGACACCACCTGGAGCGTCTTCGAATAGCTGAGCGCGTAGAGCTCTCCGTGCGGGTAGCGGAGGTGGGGAACGACGACGTCGGTCTGGCGGCCGTTGCCGTCGTAACCTTTCGCCGTATACTGGCTCGGCTCGGATTTTCCGTAAACCAGATCCACGCTCGCCAACAGATAGTACACGCCAAGCGGCAGGCTGTAGGCCTCGAACGTACCGTCGTCGTGCGTCTCGAACTGGTTGATAAACCCCGACGCGTACTCCGAGGGCGGGCTGTATCGCCAGCCGCTGCCACCGTACGTAAGTGCCTGCAGGCCGACCCAAGCCGAGAAATCGGTCGCGGGGAGCAAGGTGAACTTCACGTGCGGCATTGGGATCGTCTTGCCGTCGCGCATTCTGCGCACAAGCCGGCCCTCCAGGATGCCTTGCGGGCCTACTTTGTAGCCGCGCCTGTACCAATCGTAGTCGGCTTCGGAGAAGACCGGCGGGCTCGGCTTTCCGAGCTGGGCGTTGTAGCCGTCGACGGCGGCGGCGACCGAATCGAACGCCATCGCCAAGAGTGCGGGACCCAGGAAGAGCGCGAGCATGCACGAGACTTCGCTCCGCCGCGAGCGCGCCCCCGGCGGGTTAGGCCAGCTCGGCATCGACGGCTTCGCCGTTCGCGTCGAGGCCGCCTTAAGGGCGTCGGCAAGATGCATCTTCAAGCGGTCATCGACACCCTCAGCTTTCGATCTCAGTTAATCGTTTTCCACGAAAGCCCGAAGGCGGAGGAGCGCTTCATCCCACTCCTGTGAGATTTGCTCCAGATAACGACCGGCTTGGGCGAACTGATTGACCTCGAGTTTCCAAATACGCTCGCGGCCCGTCCTCTCGCTTCGTACGAGCCCGGCCTTTGAAAGTGCGTTCAGGTGCTTCGTAATTGCCTGGCGCGAAACGTTCGAACCTTCGGTGAGCCGTACGATTGCGAGGGGGCCCTCGTGGCATAGCCGAGCGACAATGAGCAACCGCGTTTCATCGCCGAGCGCGGCAAATACGGGCGCCGTCTTGGCACGCTTTGAAGCGGCTTTGCTCACGCCGTCATGACGTACTTTTCGATCAGCCGCGTCTGAGCGATCCAACCCTCTTCGTTTGCCTCGAACGCGTCCGCGCGGCGGCCCAGTGGTATCCCGTCGAAACCGGATTCGGTGATCGTCAACATGGTGCCGTCGGGCGTTTCTTTAAGCTCAAAGCTGACGAGCGTCATTGGCTCTTTGGAGTACTCTACGTCAGGATCGAGCGCGAACGGGTGCCAACGGAACGAGAACAGCCGCATGGGTTCCACCCGTTCGATGTGGACCTCGAACGCCGTCCCGGCGTAGGCTTCCTGCGCCCTAGCGACCTCCGGGTCGACTTTCGTCGGGACGCATTTCCCGATCAGACGGGCACCTGCAGCGAAGTCGCTCTCAAACTCGACTCCGAACCAGGTCCCGAACTCCTTCGCGTCGCTAATCGCGCGCCACACGCGGTCGAGCGGTGCGCGCAGCAGAATGGTCTTCTCGATCCGATCGGCGGGCGTAGCCATAGCAACCTCCAGGTTGCGTATAGTGTATCGCAACCGAATTAGAAATGCAACCTTACGGTTGCGGCTTACGAAAGATGGTGCGCAGTCCCGCCGACAACGCGCGCGTGCACCCCGATGCGAAGGGCGACCCGTATGTCGCTCAAGAAGACGGGGCCGTGGTCATCTTCGCCGGCGCGCGGACCCGAGCGAGATACGCTCGCAACGCCTGACTTGAACCTTTTTGTCGCGGCGGGCGACATACCGCTACGATGCAGCCCGTAGACGACGAGTCCGGCTTAGAACGGTCCCTTCTCCGGCGGATCGCCGCGGGCGACCGAGCGGCGTTCGAGTCGTTTTTCCGCGCGTACGAGCGGCGTGTGTATCGTTATGTCGCACGGATGGTGAGCGACGACGGCCTCGCAAATGAGGCGGCGAGCGACGTGATGGTTGAGGTTTGGAATAGCGCGCCGCGCTACGCCGGACGCTCCAAACCCTCGACCTGGGTGCTCGGCATCGCGCACCATAAGGCGCTCGACTGCCTGCGGCGCGCGCGCCGCGACGCCGCGCTGCTGCATCTTGCGGAGCCCCCGCGCACCGAGAGCGAAGATCCCGAGCGCCGTGCGATCGAATCGAGTACGCGCGCCGAGATCGAAGCGGCGCTCGAAACGATCTCGCCGGAGCACCGCGCCGTGCTCCATCTCACCTTCGTCCTCGGATACGCACAAGCCGAGATCGCCGCGATCGTGGGGTGCCCGCTCGGCACCGTGAAAACGCGCGTGTATCACGCCAAGCGCGCGCTGCGCAATGCGCTCGTAACGGCCGGATTGCAGAGAGAAGTATCGTGAACCACGCCGAGCTTGAATCCGAACTCCCCTGGTATCTGAGCGCGACACTGCCGGCACCGCAGCGTGAGCGAATCGAGACGTTCCTTTCGACGTGCAACGGCTGCACCGGCGAACTCGCCGAGTTGCGTGCCTTGAGCGCCACGTTCGCCGAGATCGAAGCCTCCGCTGCGGCCCCGTCCAGTGCGTTCTTCGAGGACGTGATGCGCCGGATTGGCCCCGGCGCGCCCGCACGCAAACCGTGGCTCGATCTCGCGGTTCTTCGTTCGAACGGGATCAAGCGTTGGGGAGCGGTCGCCGCGGCGATCGTTGCGACGTTCGTTCTGTTCGCGCCGATCTCGCGCGAACTGCAGCGGGCGAGCGGGCCGGACGTGGTGCCGGTTCCCCTCGCCGAGCGAGCCGCACCCGTACAAGCGCCGATCGCAAAGCGGCCGGTCTTGTTCGGCGCGCTGAACAGCAGCATTTCGGGGACTGCTGCGCAAAGCGCCGGCACCGAATCCAAGGCCGCGGACGCGGTCTCGGCGACACAACGAGCGCTGGCGCGCACCGGTGCGATCGGGCTGATCGTTCCCGACGTGGCGAGCGCCCTCGAGCGCATTCAGCGCTTGACCCAGAGCGAGTTCGGCGCCGTCACGGGCCTTGAAGATAACGCACCCGCCAGAGCCGGCGGAGCGCACACAGCCCAAGTGACGCTTAGCGTCCCCGACGACCGCTTCGGGGCTACGCTCGAAACGCTCGCGGGGCTCGGCGGCGTCACCTCCCGCTCGGTAACGACGGAAGATCTTACCGACAGCATCGTCGACGCTGACGCGCGCCTTCGCAATCTCCGTCATGAAGAGACGGACCTGCTGCGGATCATGGATCGGTCGGGCAAGATCGCCGACGTTCTCGACGTCGAACAGCAGCTCGCGTCCACGCGCGAAGCGATCGAACAACTCGACGCCCAAACGAAGTCGATGCGCCGGCGGGTCGCCTACGCCACGATCACGGTCGACCTCTCCGACGAAAAAACAACCCCCGTCGCCGTCGCCGGCCCCGGCACGCAGATCGCCGACGCTTGGCGCGCCGCACTTCGCACGCTCTGGGGCTTCACAATCTGGTTGGTCGCGAAGAGTCTCCTGTTGGTCGCCTTCGCCCCCTACGTCGCCGTCTTGGCGCTGGCCGCGTACCTCATCCGGCGCCGGTTCCTGGGTCGGGGCTAGCCGGTCGAGCGCCAGACCTGTGAGCCAAGTTACTTCGTGCGCGGGCCGGATGGTAGCCATCTGCCGGCGGGCCGAAGGACTTAGCATGAGGCTCGCCTCGGATATGGACGATCCGCGTTTTATCGTCTCGCTCGCAAAACTGGCCCGGCATCCGAACGCCGCGGTTTTGTGTTCGCTCGACGCCGGCCCGCGCCGGCAAAACGAGATGCTGGCCGAATTCGGGAACTTGACCGAGACCACGCTAAGCGCCAGCCTGCGCGAACTCGACGGCGATCAGTTGGTTGCGCGGCGCGTCGACCCTGGCCCGCCGCTGCGCGTCCTGTACGAACTTACCCCACGCGGCTCGTCGCTCGCCTCAGCTTTGAACGNNACCATGTACGCGGCCGTACGCAACGGTACATTGCGTAACTGCGCGAGATCCGAAACTTTCGCGTAGTTCTCGTGCATCACGTCCGCGAGCCGTTCGTTGACCTCTGATTCCTTCCAGAAGTAGCCGG
>PMHP01000190.1 GCA_003158195.1 Vulcanimicrobiota bacterium
GTTGCGGCCGCCGAAACGGGGCATCTCGTTTTCGCTGCGCTTCACACGCCGTCGGAGACACCGCACGCGATCAACCGCATCGTCGGACTGTTCCCCTCCGAAGAACAAGAGAACGCGCGCTTGCGGCTGGCCGACACGCTGCGCGCCGTCGTCGGGCTGCGTTTGATCCCGCTGCGCGACAACAGCGGCTTGCGAGCCGCCGCCGAGATCATGATAGTCAACGAAGCCGTGCGCCGTTTGATTCGCGACGGGGCGACGCATCAGCTGCGCATGACGATCGCAAGCTCCCGCAAAGAAGGCAGCCAAACCCTCGAAAGCCATCTTTCAGAACTGGTTTCGAACGGCGAGATCGAATTCGCTGCCGCCCGAGCCGCTTCGCTGTACCCTGAAGAGATTCGCGAACTCGCAACGCAGTACCGCCGGCGATGACACGCGCCGGCGAAGCCGGCGAACTGCGCTCGCTCGGCGCGCGGCTGTTAGAGTTGGAGCGAGAACGATCGGAAGCGCGCGACCAAGCCCGCCTGCTGCTCGCCCTCCAGGATGCGTTCGCGCGTATTGCCGTAACCCGCACGCCGCAGCAAGTCGTGGCTGCGATGTTGCGTGCGGCGTACGCTCCACTGGGGTTCTCACGCGGCATCTTCTTCCGCATCGATCGCGCCCACGGCATAGAGGCCCTCTGGCAGCTCGACGGCAGCGAGACGATCGAGCCGAGTCGTGAGATCGTCGACCTACGGCCGAGAGGCGCAATCCTACGGGCGCTGCGCGGCGAGATCGCTCAGTGCGTAGGCCGGGCCGAAGATCTCTCCGCGCCGCTCGTCGACACGCGCGGTTGGTACGTGCTAAGCGCTCTCACGAATGCCGAGGGGACCCTAGGGCTTCTCTATCTCGACGGCCATCGAAGCCGCGATCCGCGTGAATGGGAGACGGGTCTCGTACGCGCTCTGGCAACGCTCGCGGCGGTTTGCATCGACAACAGCTTACTCCTCGAACGTACCGAGGAACTTGCGACGCGCGATCCGCTCACCGGCCTCCTAAACCGGCGCGCGTTCTCGCAGAAGCTCGCCGAAGCGCTTCAAGCGGGCAGCTCGGAAGGCCGCTCACTGACCTACGTGCTGATCGACGTCGACGACTTCAAGCGGATTAACGACACGCGCGGACATGCCCACGGAGATGCTGTCTTGCAACATTTGGCGCAGACGTTAACGCGTAGCTCGCGCGCGGGTGACATAGTCGGGCGCTACGCCGGCGACGAGTTCGTCGTCCTGCTCCCAAACATCGATGTCGAGATTTCGCGTGTCCTGGTAGGACGGCTCTCGACCGAACTTCGTGCACAGGGCCTGCACTGCTCGCTCGGCGCAGCGATTTTTCCTAAAGACGCGATCGACGCAGAGGGCTTACTTTGTGCCGCCGATCGCGCTCTCTACGCCACGAAAGCCGCGGGGAAAAACGGGTTCTCGTTCGCCTGACGCCTGCTACTCTGGGGTCGCGCTTGGCTGAGCAGCGTCCAAAGCGATCTTCCAACGATCGCCGACGCGCTTCCAGACGATCACATAGCGGCCCGTCAGCGTCGTTCGCGCTCCGTTTGCGGCGGCAGCGACGATATAGCGGTAACTTCCCGTTTCAAGTACCGATTCACCGTTGACACGCGTATCGATGGTGGACACTTCGGCCTCGGCGAAGCGCAGTTTGTCGAACGTCTCCGCCATCGCGGCCTCGATCGCGCCGCGGCCGCGGACGATCGGTCCGAATCCCGGCATCGAAAGCGCGTCTTCGGCGAATTGCTCGGCGTAGCCGTGCGGATCCGAGCGATGTAGTGCTTCCAGCAGCGCGGCATTCGCCTGCGCTATCGCCGCGTGAAGCGAGAGGTCTCCGGCAAGCTTCGATCGGGGCTGGGGGCGGCGGCGCGACCCCGCTTTAATGAGGAACGCAAACGATATGCCAAGCGCTACGAGCGCGAGCAGCAATAGGCGTTGAGCGGAGCGAGACACTCAACGGCGCTGCACGGGCGAAAGACCCGAAGCCACGTCTCGATAAAGGTGGCGCATCGCGTCGACTAGGAGCGCGCCGACGCGGAACACCCCGTCTCCCGAAAGGCGCACGGCAGTCCATGGCGTGCCCCCGTGACGTTGCACGAGCAAATACGTGTCGTCCGCTTGCGCGTAGATCGCAAATTGGTCCGACTCGGCGACCGGGGTGAGGCTCGCGACGGTCGCGGGATCGAAATGCTCGATGAAATCCATTGGGCTAGCAACGCTCCTTGAAAACTGATCGCTGCGCGAGCCTTCGCTGGATGCGGCGTCAAAACCGCTCTTATAGCAATCATTGGGATCTCGGCGTTCTCATTGGGCTTGGGTCCGCAGCCGGGAAATCGTGGAGAGAGAGACCCCGGAGACGATCACGATGCTGACGAGAAACGCAACGTAAATCCAGCCGGCCGGTTGGGCCCAGTCGATAGCCGCCGGAAAGCGGGCGACGGCGACGAGTTCGAGCAGGCCGATGAGGCCGTAGCTCGCGCACGCGGCTCCGATGCGGGTCCAGTCGTTCTCGCGGGCAGCTTGGACGGCGGCAACGCCGAATCCGAGCAGCCACCCACCCGTCACCTGCGCGGTGAAAAGCGTCAGCTTCCAAGGCCACAGCGGCGCGGCGACCGCCGGCACGACGAACAGCGCCGCTCCCAGAACGAGCATGATCGCGGCTTGCGCGCGGAGCGTCCAGCGTACCGGCGCCGGCATCGGCGCCGTGCGCGGAAGGTCTATGCCCGGTGCGCGCAACTGAAGATACAGGACGACGGCTTCCAGCGGCGGGACGACCACATAGACCACCATCCACGCCCACGCCGCAAATCGTGGAAAAAACGCGGAATCGTTGAAATGGAATGCGTCGAGGTGCTGGAGGCTCGCGATCAACATCGCGAACGTGAACGCCATCGGCGAGAAGAGCGAGATGCGCGCTCGCGTCCAGTAGCGCTGCCTCGCGCCGCCCACGACGAGGACGAAGCTGGCGTAATAGGCCGCGCCCATGAAGGCCGCGGTAATCGGGGACTTGATCGTCCAGGCAAAATCTTGCTTCGTGTTTTCCGGGAACACGAAGAGCTGCGTGCCGGCGATCAGGACGAGCCCCGCCGCAAGGATCAGGACCGACTTGACGCTTACGAGCAGCCGCTTTGGCTGCTCCATCGTCGTCGCGGATTCTTGCATTCGACTTACTCCTGGACCCAGGGTGATCTCTTGCTTCGAGGCCGGTCTTCCGCTTTCCGCGACAGCGCCGCCCGAAATCGCCTCCGTCTCCACAGGGCATTCGCAGATATTCTTAGCTTGCCACACCTTATTCAAGAGCCGTGCACAGGCCGAGGGGCGAATAGAATGGGGTGGAGCCGGAAACGTTCACGCTTATATTAAGCAGGGGAACACACGTGATTTCGAGTGAGTCGGCGGCAACGCTGCTTTATGCACTCGAGAACGGTTTGCGCAGCGCCGAGATTCAGTTGGATCTCTCCGGCGGTCTCGATGCCGAGCGAACAGCAGTCGTTGCGACGAGCCATATCGTCGCATTGACGCGTAATTCTCGGCGACCAGCTCCATCGGATGCTCAGGCCGATTGCAAAATCACGCGAATCGTTCCGAAAACGCTCCCACGTGCGCAGGCGCTTCGATGAGCGCGAGAATCCGCTCGAAGAGCTCCCACGCCGGCTGGATTTTGGCCGCCGCGACGTTGCCGTCGTAGTAGGCAGCGATGTAGATTCCGGTCAGACGTTCGGCGACGTGTGCCGGCGGGATCTCGCGCGCGCGGCACGTGCCGCACACGGCAAAGACCAACCGGTCGCAGAGAAACTCACGCATGTCATCGTCGCACTGCTCGACGATCGCCTCGAGATTGTCTGCCGGCAATGGGAGCGTTGGCTCGAGCTGCGAATCCCAAGCCACCCGGCGCAGCTCGTCGCGCCAAGAACGGCCTGTTTCCTCATGCCCGGCCGGGGCGAGCGTCTGTTCGCGGGCTGCCGCCGCAAGTTCGGGGTCGTATCCGTTAACCCAGGCGAGCTTTGCGCTGTCGGAGGCGTGGATGTCGAGCGGCGGCACGTTGCAGAATGCGCACCGTTCCGCCTCGCGCGAGCGAATGACCGCCGCCTCGCCCAGCGCCAAACCGAAAACCGCAACGTCCGAGTGTTCGGGAAACATAAGGGCCAGCTGCCTTGAAGATCTTATCCGGAATGCCCTCGCGAACGCGCGTTCGAATTTTACTTCGCAGCCTGCTCGACCGCGGCGAGATTCGCCGTGCTGAAAAGCTCGCGCTTCGCGTAGACGATGGAACCGCCGGGGTCGCAGACGACGATGCCGGCCGTCTTCTTGTCACCAGGCGGCGTCAGCTCGCGCCAGCCGGCGCCGTTGAAGGTGATGAGCACGTTGTTCATCTTCTGGTCCTCGGTCCCGACGGAGGCGCCTTCGACGATCTTGCGCACGTGCTTGCGGGCGAAGGACGCCGTCCTGTCCGCCACGACGACAACGTAGACGGCCGCGTGGTCGCCGACCCGGTCGTCGAGCAGCTTGCGCGACCACAATTTCACGTCGCCTTCGGATTCTTTCGTGAAGGCAAGCAACAGGACCAGGGGTTTGCCCGCCACGTCGGCCGGCAGCACGACGTGCGTTCCGCCCATCGAATCCGCCTCGAGCCGGGGCAACGTTCCGGCGACTGCGGTCCCCGCAAGCGAGAGACCAAGTGCGAGGGCGAGAGCGAAGCTACGGTACGGCGGCGGGAACTTCATGGGTGAGTCTTTCGAGGACCGGTTCGGGAACCCGGCCCGCGACCGCGGACGGACGGCGCAGGTACGGCACGAGCAGCAGCGAGACGAGCATGAAGCTGCCGATCAGTACCCAGGCTTCGTTGAACGCTACGGTCGCGGCCGCCCGTGCGATGATCGGCGTGACGAAGGTAACGTCGCCCGGATCTGCGTGCGCGACGTCGACGCCGCGCAAGAGATCGACCGGGATGCCGACGAACGCGGCAGCCTGGGCGTTGCCCAGCACGAGCTGATCGACGAGGTGCTTCGCGATGGCGCCGGGCCGAACGTTGACGATCGTATCGACGAGGCCGATTCCGACGGCCCCGCCGACGTTACGCAAAAGGTTGAGCAGCCCGCTTGCGTTCGAGAGCTGTTCCAACGGAAGTTCGTCGAGCGCGACGTTCGTGATCGGCAGGATACAGAACAGGAGCGCCGCGCCGCGCAGAATCTGCGGCCAGAGCAAGTCGCCAAAATCCGTCCGCGGTGTTTGAAACGCGTTCGCGAACGCCCCCGCGCCGAACAGCGCGAAACCGATGAACACGACCCACTGCGCCGGCAGCCGCCGGTCCGCTATCGTCGCTAGCGGCGCGGCCGCGAGTTGCGAGACGCCCATCACGGTCATGATGATGCCGATCTCGAGCGGCGAGTGAAAGCGCACGTAGCCGAGGAACAGCGGCAACAAATACAGCGAGCTGAAAAGGCCCACGCCGAGGACGAAATTGTAGACGCAGGCGGTCGCGAAGCCCACCTGCCGCAGCGGCGAGAGGTCGACGAGCGGTTCGCGTCTGAGCACGCAGCGCCGCACGAAGACGTAGCCGCCGGCAATCATGAGGGCCATTAAAATGTAATCGCGAGACGCGACCCAGCGGTCCTCGGGCGCGACTTTGAGCAGCGTCTCCAGGCATCCGAGGCAAACCGTGAGGGCCGCGAATCCAAAAATGTCGACGGTGCGCCACGCGGAGCGGTCCGCCTGGTCGACGCGGACGAGCGCGATTACAATTGCCGCGACGGCGAGTCCGATCGGGACATTGATTATGAAGAGCCAATTCCACGCGAGCTTCTGCGTGATGTACCCGCCGAGGACCGGCCCAACCGATGGCGCGAGCATCGCGACCACGCCCGCCAGCAGGATCGCTCGCGGATGGAGGGGTTTCGGAAACATCTTGTAGCCCGCCGCGAAAACGGTCGGGATCATCGTGCCGGCCGCGTAGCCCTGCAACGTGCGCCAAACGATGAGCGACACGAAGTCATGTGAGAGCGCGCAGCCGAGACTCATCGCCGCGAAACCGAACGACGCGGATGCAAAGAGCCATCGCGTCGACATCGCGCGCGCCAGGCGGCCGAACATCGCAATCGCGATGACCTCGGTGATGAGGTACGCGGTTTGCACCCAGCTTAACTCATCGAGCGGTGTGTGCAAGGATTGCGCGATTCGCGGCAGCGCAGTGGCGACGATCTGAATGTCCAGAATCGCCATGAAGAGCCCGAGGCTCATCACCGTGAAGCCGATCCATTCGCGGCGATAACTCTTGGCCGGCACGTTAGTCAGAATACTACCGGGGAGGGCGGGCGCGCTTAGAGCAACGCGACCGGCGTCGAGCGGACGACGTCGTGGTTGTGGGACGCACCGTCGAGCGCCGTCATCTTATGGGTGACGGGATGACGCGCGAAGTAGTCGATACAGCGGGCGATGTCTTCGAGCAGCAGGTCGGCCATGTGGCGGCTGAACCCGTGGCGCACGAGGATCCGCATCACGACGACGTCCTCGAGATTCGGCACCATCGTGTACGCGGCGACCTGCCAACCGCGCGCGCGCAACCGCTCCGAGAAATCGAACAGCGAGTAACCGGTATCGACACCGTCGCGCAGCTTCCAAGATACCGCCGGGATGCCTTTGGCGCTATCGCCGTCGAAGTACAAATCGAAGGGGCCGATCTTCGGAATTTCCTTCGCCAGGTGCTGCGCCGTCGCGTAGCAGGCCTGGTGAATGAGGCGATAGCCGTCTTTGCCCAGGCGTAACATCAAGTAATATTGGCAAACGATCTGGCCGCCCGGGCGGGAAAA
>PMHP01000221.1:0-17888 GCA_003158195.1 Vulcanimicrobiota bacterium
CGGCCATGAAGTCGAGCCCGCTTTGGACGGCGAGATCGAAGGCGTGCCGCAAGTGCTCGCAGCCCGCATCGTAATCGAGGAAGAGGGTCGCGGCTCCAAGCGTGCCGAGCGCGGATGCGAGCACGTCGCGGCCGCCGAACCGTTCGGCGAGCGCGATCGCTTTCGTACTCCATGCGATCGCGTCGGCGCATTCGCGGTCCAGGAAACGGAGATGCGCTTGCACGCGATACGCACGCGCGAGCTCGAGGCAGGGTGGTTGTGCCTCGAGCAGCGCAACGGCGCGAAGGCTCGCCGCATCGGCCTCGGCATTCCGTAAGGCTCGAATGTAGGCCAGCGCGAGTTCGCTGAGATTTTCGGCCTCGCCCACCGTGTTCGCTCCAAGCCGGTGCAATTCGGCCGCCTCGACGCGGGCCGAAATCGCTTCGTTCAATTGAGCGGTGAACTGGCACTCGCGCGCGTAGCCTTCGAGCCATTCGATGCGTTCTGAACTGTCCTCGCCGCCTACGCATGCCAGTGCCGCGCGGTAGTGCGCGACGGCCTCGCGGTGCGCGCCGCTTTGCGCCGCCTCACGGGCCGCCTCGGGCGCATAGCGCAGGACGGCCGCGTCGTCACCGACACGCGCGGCGTGATGAACGAGGCGCGCGGCGGGAACAGCGCTCGCGCCGTCCTGCACCAACGCGTCGAGCATGCGGCGGTGCAGCTCGCGCGCGGCGGGTTCCGACAACGAACATTCGATCACGATGCGGGCGAGTTCGTGGCGAAAATGCAGCGCGAAGCTGTCGGCTTCCAAGAGTCCGGAGTTGAGGCACTCTTCGAGCGGAAACGGGCCGCACGGGCACAAGGTTTCGACGAGCCGGCGCTCGATGTTGCGCGGGACGATCGATGCAAGATTGACGATGGCCTGCGCTTCGGGGCTCAGACGCGCGAATCGCGCGAGCACGAGGTCCTCGATGCTGCGCGGCATCCCGCCGCCCGGATTGCGAAGCATTTCGGTGACGAAGAGCGGATTGCCGCGAGTGGCTTCGTAGATTCCGGCCCCAGACTGCAACGCGCGGCGCGCGAGGATGTCGACGGCTTCGCGCGACAGCCGCGGCACGCCGATGCGCGTCACCGTTTCGCCGGGCAGTTCGCCGATGACGCGGCGCAGCGGATGCCGCGCGGTCACCTCGTCGTCGCGATACGAGACGGCGAGCAGACACCGCGCGCGGTCGATTCGCCGGCCTAAGAATTTGAGAAGGTCGAGCGTCGCCTCGTCGGCCCAGTGCGCGTCTTCGATGACCATCAAGGTCGGGCGCGGGCTCTGCTGCAGTTCGGCCACGACGCCCTCGAAGAGCGCCGCCCGGTTACCGTCGAGCCGCAGCAGCGCCTCGTAGCGAACGTCGCACGAACGGGCGATGTCGTACAGCGGGGTGAGGGGGTGCGGGGTTTGCAGCGCGTCGCAGGCGCCCCACCACAGCCGTATGTCGTTGCGGCTCGCCGCCAATGCGCGAAGCACGCTGGTTTTCCCGATTCCGGCTTCGCCGGAGACGAGCGCGGTGTGCCCCGAACCGCGCGCGATGGACCCCAAGCGATCGCCGAGCACGCGCAGCACGTCATCGCGCTCGACCAAAGTGCCGGCGCGCAGCGAGGGCGGAATCTTATCCGACTTGGGAGCCATCAGATGATTCCCGGTCAATATGCCGTGCGGCGCCCGGCTGAACCTGTCAGGTTACGGCGCGTGGTACCCGTAGCCGTGCGCCATCAGGGAAGCGCAGAGCGGGATGAAGAGGAGCAGCACGACTTCAAGGGTCAGCCAGCGGCGCGTCGCGGCGTAGCTGTCCTCGGGGACCGTCACGATCCCGCCGGCGACCGGGACGTTGCGGAGGCTCAAGTAGTGCCTCGTCGGTAAGATCGAGACGAGCCCAACCGTCACGAACAAGACCATCTTCGTCCAAAAGAACGAGTCGTGCAGAAAGTAAGCGGCCGTCTTCGGCGAGTAAATGACGCGCAAGATACCGCTAACGATGACGAGGCCGGCGAGGATCCCGAACGCCGCGTCGACTCGCTGCAAGCGCTGCAAGGTCGTCGTCGTCAGGCTTCGTTGATAGAAGAAGAATTCAGCGAACAACGTGCCGGACAACGCAAAGATGAGCATAAAGTGAATCCAAGCCAGGATCGCATCGAGCATTAATTTGCCTCCGGTGAATCGGTATTGCAATCCGAGGATGGCCTAACCATTTGTCACCCTGAGCGAAGGCGCGCAGCGCCGGAGTCGAAGGGCCGCCGGAGTTCGGCCACGCCCCGTTGGCCCTTCGACTACGCGCCTGCGGCGCTTCGCTCANNGGTGACACGGGGGCTCAAAGCATTATGAGTCCGAGGCGAACGCCCTGCGTTACGGCTTCTGTGCGGCTTGCGACGCCGAGTTTGGCGAAGATCGAAGCGATGTGAAATTTTACCGTGTGCTCGGAGATCGCAAGGCGGCCGGCGATCGTCTTGTTGGGGACGCCGCGCGCGAGCTCGCCGAGGACCTCAACCTCGCGCGCGGTAAGACGCTCGCCGTTCCGGCCGGCTGCTGCGACGGGTGCGTGCGCGCGCGGCTGGGTCACGATCAAACCTGCCGCAACCGCGATAACCGCGGCGACGATCGCTTCGGGGCTCGCGTCGCGCGCGAGGATTGCATGCGCGCCGCGGTCGTCGGTCGCGAATGCTTCGGCCGCCCACGCTTCACGCACGTCGTCGACGAGCGCGACGGTAGGAAAATGCACGGCGTCGCCGCCGCCGTCGCGCTGCTCGAGCACGACGTCGGGTGCGTACGTCTCGATGCTCCGCTCGAGCTCGAGTGGCGAGGCTTCTCCGGCAACGACCAGACGGCCGTCGCCGCGAACGATCGCGGCGAGGCCGGCGCGAGCCGGNNCCGCGGCGAGCTGCACGCCCACGGGACCTGCGGCGGCCGCCGTCCCGGCGAATTCCTCGACCGCATCGACCGGGACCGCCAACGCCAACCCGCCTCCGACGACCATGCTGTTGATGCCGACCACGCGGCCTTCGGCGTCGGCCAGCGGGCCGCCCGAGTTTCCCGGTGCGAGTCTCACGTCAGCTATAACCCAGCGCGCGTTGCAACGGTGAACGAGCCCGGCCGTTACCGCGCCGACCAGGCCGAACGGGTTGCCGGCGGCGACCACGAGTTCGCCGACGGCGAGGGTTCGCGAGTCGCGCATGCTCGCCGGGACGAGACCCGCAGCGCCTTCCAACTGTAAGGCCGCAAGGTCGCTAGCCGGATCGCGACGGACGAGCCGCGCGCGCAGCTTGCGGCCGCCGGCATCCTCGACGAGCGCCGATGCGCCGCGCACGACGTGGGCGTTGGTGAGGATCAGGCCGTTCGCATTCCAGACGATGCCCGAGCCCGCGCCCCGTCCGCGCTCGTCGATGACGCGCACGGTCGACGCGCGGAGTTTCGCAGCGAGCGCGCCGAAGTCGAGATCGAGACTATTCGCCATCGGGACGTTCCCCGATCGCAATCGACAGCTCGCGCGCTTCGCCGCCGCGCAACACGTGCAACGTGCGCGTTGCGCCGACGCTCTCGCCGCCGAGCGCGCGCTGCAGATCGTCCGAATCTTCGATCGTGTGCGTCCCGAGCGCGAAAATGACGTCGCCGATCAGAACGCCGGCCCGTTCGGCGGGGCCGCCCGTTGCGACATCGACGACGATCGCGGCTGCTTCTTGGTCGCGCCCGAGTTTCGCGCGCAGCGTCTCGGGCAGCCGCACCGCGTGCATCGCGACGCCGAGATAGCCGCGCGCGATCCGCCGTCCGCTCAGCAACGCGGAGGCGACCCGCTCGAGCGTCGTCACCGGCAACGTCAGCGCCGTGCGGCGCGAAAGACCCCAGGTGTTCATGCCGACAAGCAGGCCTTGCGCGTCGACGAGCGCGCCGCCCGAGAAGCTCGGGTAGATGTTGAGGTCCGGCCGGATGAAGCGGTCGACTTCGCCGCCGCGCCAGGTCCGCCACGGACCGTCGAGCGAGCTGACGATGCCGAAGCTCGCGCCCGGCGAACCGTCCTCGTCGCGCCCGAGTGCGAGCACGATGTGTCCGACCGCGAGTTGTTCGATGCCGGCGCGCGGTAGCGGGGCGAGCGTCGTTTGCGTGTGCAGGACCGCGACGTCGGTCGACGGATCGCGGCCGACGAGTTTTGCCGTCGCGCTCGCGCCGTCGGCGAGAAGGATCTCGATGTCGTCTTCGCGTTCGATCGCGTGATCGACCGTCACCAGGTGATGTTCGTCCCACGCGATGCCGCTTGCGTCGCGGCGCGGATGCGCGTCGACGTAGACGACCGACGGCGCGGCCGTCGCGACCGCGCGCGCGAGTTCGGCCGAGAGGGCGGCGAGGCCGCCCGAAAGAGTTGGATTCATGCAGCGAGTATGCGCGTTCGCTAAGAACCGCGCATCGCCGAAGCGGCTAGGGGCGTCGCCGATGAAGTGGCTGGGTACGCTGAGCTTGTGGTAGGCGTTGTCATGCTGAGCTTGTCGAAGCGCAGGCGGGCTCCGTTGGTCCTTCGACTACGCGCCTTCGGCGCTTCGCTCAGGATGACAGGGGGCGGCGAGGCCGGAGGCGGTGAGCAGGGCGAGGAGGCCGAGCCAGGTGGGGACTTTTTCGGCGAGGCGGAAGGCGTCGACGCCTTGCTGGTCACCGATTGCGTCGCGCCAGCGCGTCTCGTACGAGCTGCCGGCGGGCGATTCGCGCACGAGCGGCGGCGGGAGCGGGCCGGGAGCATGGTTCTCCGCCCATACCAACACGGCCAGGCACGCGCAAACGCCCGCGACGGTGAGCCGCAGCGAGCCGCCGGTCGCGAACCACAGCGCGATCGCGCAGCTCACCAAACTTAGCACAAGGACGTTCTTGACGATCGCGGGATACGGCCACGGAACGGCGAGCAGAACGAGCGCGGCCCCAGCGAGCGCGCGCATCGTGCGCNNGAGCAGCGCGGCCGGCAGGGCGAGCGCGATCTGCGTGATGTGAAGGTAGGAGCCTCCGACGACGGCACATGCGGCCGGAGCGAACACGATGCCGGCGCGCTCGCCCGCGCGCAACCAGCGTTGCGCGAAGACGATGCCGGCGGCGAGTAACGCGACACTCGATATGGCGCTCAATGCCAGCGCCGCACGATCCCCAACGCCGAGCATCGCGAGCAAGAACGTGAGGCTGTACTGGTCGGGCGCACGCACCTGCGCCGACGCCTGCTGCGGGAGCACGCTCGTGAGATAGTGCAGTTGCTGGCCCGGCGTAGCCAAGGCATCGGCGATTGCGAGCCCGGCAAGCGCGAGGCCGAGCGTCACACGCGCACGCGGAACGAGTAGCGCCACCGCGATGGCCACGAAGATGCCGACCTGCGGTTCGAGGAGCGTGAGCGCGGCGAGCGCGCCCGCTTGGAGGTCGCGGCCTGCGCGAAGTGCGGCGGCCGTAGCGGCGAGTGCGAGCAGCTCGAACGGCGCGACCTGCCCGAGCGCGATCGATGGAAGCCCGACCGATAGCCCGAGCGTTCCGGCCGCAAGCACGAGCGGAACCTGCAGCGCGTACGCAACGAGAACGATCGCTGCTACGAGCGCCGCGCACGAAAGCAACGTATACGTACGCTCGGCCCACGCGAACGGAAGCTTCGCCAAAAGCCACAGCGGCGCGGCGTCGTAGCCCGGCAGAACGAACGGCATCAGCAAACGTGGCGAGCGCGCAAGCAACGACACGGCGTAACGATGCTCGCACGATCGTAGCGGCTCGATTTGATACGGATCCTCGCGCGCCCCGACCACGACACCCGTGCAGTAGAGCGGGCGAAAATCGAGTTGGCCGTCGAGCGGGTAGAACGTCGAGTGCGCGAGATCCCGAACACCGATGCCGACGCCGGCCGCGAGCAGAGCCGAAAGCCAGAGCGTTCGTGGGGTCAGCCGCGAACGCAGGCGCCGGAGCGCTTCGCTTACGGCAATAGGAGCAGTTTTCCGGTCGTCTTGCGCGCTTCGAGATCTTCGTGGGCGCGAGCCGCATCGGCCAGCGGGTAGGTGTGCTCGACCCGCAACGAGAGCGTGCCGTCGAGGACGGCAGCGAACAGCTCGCGCGCGCGCCACTCGAGTTCGTCCCGAGTCGCAACGTAGTATTGCAGCGACGGGCGCGTCGCGAACAGTGCGCCTTTATGGTTGAGGAGTTGAGGATCGAATGGCGGCACCGGCCCGCTCGAGGCGCCGAAGAGGACGAAGTAACCGCGCGGACGCAGCGCGTCGAGGCTCTTCTCCCACGTCGTCTTGCCGACCGAGTCGTAGACGACGTGCGCGCCCTTGCCCTCGGTCGCATCCCGGGTGGCTTTGGCAAAATCGTCGCGCGTGTAATCGACCACGACGTCCGCGCCCGCGCGCTTCGAAAGCTCGGCTTTCTCCGCGGTCGAGACGGTCGTGATGACGGTCGCGCCCTTGCCTTTCGCAAGCTGTGTCAGCAGCAGACCGACGCCGCCGGCGCCCGCCTGCACGACCGCGGTTTGCCCGCGCTGTAAGGGAAACGTGCTGTTCACAAGATAGTGGGCCGTCAACCCCTGCAGCATCAGCGCCGCCGCATCGCGCAACGTGACACCATCCGGGACTTTGACGAGGCGGTCGGCGGGCACGGCCGCGTACTCCGCATAGGCACCCAGGGTGCCCGCGTACGCGACGCGATCCCCCTCGGCGACCAAGGTTACGCCGGGGCCAACCGCGGCGACGATTCCCGCCCCCTCCTGCCCGAGGACGAGCGGAAAACTCGGGGCCTTATACGCGCCGCTGCGGACGTAGACGTCGATAAAATTGATGCCCGACGCCTCGAGCCGCACGAGCGCTTGGCCCTCTTTCGGCTCGGGCACCGGAAGGTCGCGCAGTTCCAGGACCTCCGGGCCGCCGTTCCGTTCAATCGCTATCGCTTGCATGACGGCTACAAACCGGCTAATGCAGCGAAGGTTGTCGCAGAAAGTCGTCGAGCGCCTCGGGCTGCAGCGGCCGGGCGAAGTAGAATCCTTGGAGCTGGGTGCAACCGAGCAAGCGCAGGAAGTCCGCTTGCTCGGCCGTTTCCACGCCCTCGGCGATCGTGACCAGGCCGAGGTTTTCGGCGACGGCGATGATCGCGCGGACGATCGCTTGGTCGGCGGCGTCGCTCAGGATGTCGGCGACAAACGAACGGTCGATCTTCACCGCATCGACCGGCAGGCGCTTGAGGTAGCCGAGCGACGAGTAGCCCGTCCCGAAGTCGTCGATCGAAAGGCGCACGCCGAGTTCTTCGAGCGCCTCGATGTTGCGGATGCCCGAATCGGCGCTAATGTACGCGCTCTCGGTGATCTCGAGTTCCAACGAGTGCGCGGGAATCTCCGCCGCTTCGAGTGCCGAGCGCACGCGGCCGGAAAAATCGAACTCGCGAAACTGCCGCGCCGAGATGTTCACGCACATGACGATGTCGTCGAAGCCGGCGTCGTGCAGCCGGCGCACTTCGGCGCAGGCACGGTTGAGCACGTAGGTCCCCAGACGAACGATCAGCCCCGTCGCCTCGGCCAGCGGGATGAAATTGTTCGGCTCGATCGGTACGCCGTTTTCGGTCCAGCGTGCGAGCGCTTCGAATGCAACGACGCGCCCGCTGGTCGCATCGACGATCGGCTGATAGGCGACGAATATCTCGTCGCGCTCGAGCGCGCCGCGCAATGCGCGTTCGAGTTCGACCTCGGCGACCGCAGCGAGATGCAGCGAGGAGCGGTAGGCGTCGACCAAATTTCCGCCGCGCGCCTTGGCGGCATACATCGCGCTGTCGGCGCTGCTCAGCAACTCGTCCGGCGTCGTACCGTCGCGCGGATAGATCGCGATCCCGATGCTTCCGGTGACGATCAGGTGCACGTCGTCATAGGCCAGGGGCTCGCTTATCGCGGCGAGCAGCTCGTAGGCGATCGCGACGCAAGTCGTTTCGTCCTCGAGATCCTCGACGATGATGACGAACTCGTCGCCGCCCGGGCGCCCCACGATGCCGCGGCCGTCGAGCGTGGCCACGATGCGCCGGGCGAGTTCGCGCAGAACGTCGTCGCCGGCCGCGTGCGCGATCGTATCGTTAATCGTTTTGAAGCGATCGAGATCGACGAAAAGCACGCCAAGCGACATCCCGTCGCGCGCAGTACGTTCGATGGCCGCGTTGAGATCGGTCCGGATACGGGTGCGATTGGGAAGTTCGGTCAGCGAGTCGTGTTCGGCAAGATAGCGCAACCGTTCCTCAGCGCGTTTGCGCTCGGTGACGTCGAGAACGGCGCCGACGATACGGGTCGGCCGGCCGTTCTCGAAAAAGTATTGACCGCGCTCGAAGACGTGGCGCTCGCGTCCGTCGCGCGTGCGGACGCGATGCTCGAGCGTGTACTCGCCGTTGCCCTCCCGGGCGCGGTCGACCTCGCGGGCGATCGTCTCGCTGTCGTCGGGATGGTCGAACTCGTAGAGCAGCACCGGCCGCTCGCGCGCCGGATCGACCCCGAAGATGCGGTAAAGTTCGGCCGACCAGCGCATCTCGCCGGTCCGCAAATCGCTCTCGAAACTTCCGAGGTGCGCGAGTTCCTGCGCTTCGCCCAGCGCCGCCCGGCTCTCGGAAAGCGCGCGCGAAACCGAAAGCCGTGCGGTCGCATCGATCGCCAAAACGACCCGCGCCGCTTTGCGATCGTACTCGACCGAGTTCGACGTCACGTCGACGTAGAAGACGCTGCCGTCGGCGCGCTGGTGGCGCCAGAGCGACGAGCCGGCCGGCGCGTTCGGACGCGTCTGCACGAAGGCAACGGCGAGATCGCGATCGGCGGGCGGCCGCAGCTCGTCGATCGTCATGCGAAGAAACTCGGCACGCGCGTACCCGTAGGCCTCGCACGCCGCGTCGTTGACATCCAAGAAACGCAAGGTCGCGATCTCGAAGACCCACATCGGCTGCGGGTAACGCAAGAAGATCTCGCGATAGGGTTCGGCCTTGCGCGCCCGCAGCATCAGTTCGCCCGCCGCGCGCGTACGAGGCGCGTTCGCGAGAGCCGGTCGTGCGGATGGATGCGCGTAAAGAAGCCCAGCAGCGCCGCCGAGGTAAGCGTGCTGAAGAGCGCAACGAAATAGCGCCAAAACGCTTGCACGATCGTGGGCCGGCCGTAGCGGGTCGTTACGACGCGGACCTCCATGACGGTCATGCCGAGCGTCTGGCCGCCGAGGCCGACCAGGATCGCGCTATAAATGAAGAAGGCGATGACGACCGCGAACCCCGAGGCGCCCAGATCGAAGACCGTGAGATGGTGCAGTAGCCAGCGCAGAAACCCGGAGGCGCCCGGATCGTCGATGGCCCGCACCTTCGAGGCTTGGACGACCAGCGGCGTCTTGAAGATCGCGCTGATGACGGTGAAATCGATGCACGCCGCTGCGATGCGCCGCACGAGCGGTGCGCAGTCGCGCCGCGCGACCGGCTCGTGCGAGTCGTCCGGGACCTCTTGCTCGACATAGTTGTTCTGCGCGAGTCGCGCGCGCCAGCTCGCGGCCAGCGGATCGGAGTCAAACGTGCGCAGCGCTGCAAGACGGTTGGTCGCATAAGGAACGCCCGCGGTCCATTCGCCGAGGCGCAACGCCGGATCCGCCGCGAGCTCGCGCTGCTGCTCGGCGAGCACCTGGAGGTCGACCCGGCGTCCGATCGCGTGAAACGTCGTGATCGAGATCGCACCGAGTGCGTCGTCGAGCCCGTCGCTGCAGATCAAGCCGATCCGGTCCGCCGTGTATTCGGTGCGGCGCAACCACGCGCCGAAAACGGCCGCGACGAGCGGGTTCTCGCGCCCGGATGCGCTCAACAGCGAGGTGAGCCGCGTGTGCCCGGCCGCGATATGGCCGAGTTCGCGCGCGATCAAAAACGCGAGTTCCCCGCGGCGCACGTGTTCGTAATACTGGCTCGAGATGATGAGCGCATACGGTTCCCCGATTCCGACGGCGGCGATCGGTACGAACGGATCGTCGCGCACGAACACCTGCGGGGCGGCCATCCCGAGCCGGCCCGCCAGATTGCGCGCGAGTTCCGCGATCTCGGGAAGCTGGCGTCCGTCGATACGAACGCTCGAACCAAGCAGCCGCCCGCGCCCGATCGACACAAAGACGAGCCCGGCTGCAATCAAAAGCACGAACGAGGAGACGGAGGCGCCGGGTATGACCAGGCCGATCAGGGCGATGGCGAGCGGAGCGGTCAGGACGCAAAGCCACAGGGCCCGGCGCTCGCCCGCGATTCGAAGGCTCTGCGGGCCGGCGAACATGTCGACGGCAGGCGTGCGCACGGGCGGCTGGGAGGGGACCTGAACGCTGGTGGGTGCGCTCGCCATTGGCTTGGGACTCTTACGTGCGCTCGCTCCCGCCTCATTCTGAGAGGCACCCCTTGACATTCGCTGTGATTCTGCTATTGTACTAATACGCTAGTACAACAGTACGATAGCACAACAGGAGAAACAGCATGGAATCCCACCTCGTAACCAATCCCCGCCACCACGACGAAAAAGCCGGCGCGCGCCGCACCGTCATCCCGGCCCCGCGCTCGGAAGGCATGTTCCCCGGTTGGGGCGTCCGGTTCTAGAGTCCACGGAAACCCGAGCGTAGGCGCCCCCGCGTGTCCGCTGTGTTCACCGTCGATCCCGGCAGCGGCGTTCCGCTGTACTTGCAGCTCATCGAGCAGGTCAAGCGCGCCGTCGCGCTTGGCACCCTGGGGGCCGGGGAGCAGCTTCCGACCGTCAAAGCGCTCGCCCTCGATTTGACGGTAAACCCGAATACGGTCGCCCGCGCCTACCGCGAACTCGAGCGCGACAAAGTCATCGAAACGAGCCCGGGACGCGGCTCGTTCGTGCGCTCCGAGGACGGTGCCGCCGACGTGCGGCACGCGATCGAAGACGTCGGCGCAAGCGTGCTGGCCAACGCCGTACGCGAGGCGCGGTCGCTCGGCCTCGAGCGCGATACCGTCCGCACCCTTTTCGAACGCGCTCTCGAGCGCTGGTTTGCCGGCAGCGGCCCAGAGGACAAATGAAAACAATTACGATCGAACATCTCACCAAACGCTACGGCGAGCAGAGCGCCGTCGCCGACCTTTCACTCGAAATCGACGAAGGTTCGGTTTGCGGATTGCTCGGCCCCAACGGCTCGGGAAAGACGACGACGTTCAAATGCCTGCTCGGCCTTGCCCGCCCGACGAGCGGAACGCTCGCGGTCCACGGTGCACCGGTGACGCCTCACACTTTCGAGACGCTCGCGTACGTGCCCGAACGAAACACGCTGTACGAGTGGATGATGGTGTTTGAACTCTTCAACTTGTATAAGCGCACGTATAAGAAGTACGACGCCGCGCGCGCCGCGGAGCTGGCCGCGCTGTTCAAACTCGACTCGCGCAAGCGGATCGAGCGGCTCTCGAAGGGCCAGCAGACGGCGGTCGCGCTAACGCTTGCCTTCGCTACTCGTCCGGACGTGCTCGTTCTCGACGAGCCTGCGAGCGGCCTGGATCCGATCTTTCAGCGCGTCGTGCTGGATCTGATCATCGATGCGGCGGCGGGCGGCGCAACGGTACTGTTCTCGTCGCACCAGATCGGACAAGTCGAGCGCGCCGCCGATCGCGTCGCGATTATGAAGGACGGCCGCCTGGTGCTCGACGGCAACGTCGATACGCTTAAGGGCGAAGAGAAAATCGTCGAAGCCGTGTTCGACGGGGATGCGTTCGCGCCGAACGGCCTCGCAACCGATCCGCGCGTTCGGCGCATCGAACGCAACGGCCGCATCTTGCGGGCCTACGTTCGCAATGATTCGGCCGACGTCGTGCGCCGGCTCGAGGCGCTCGGACCCAAAGCGATTAGCGTCTACGATCTTTCGCTCGAAGACATCTTTCTTGGCGCCGTCTCGGATACGGCCGCCCGCAACGGAGAAGGCATATGAGTCTCGTCGAGTTCCTGCGCGCCCGCCGCTCGTTCTACATCTTCGGGTCGATCCTGACCGCGATCGTCCTCAGCATCTCGATCAGCTTAGGCGCCGCGATGCGCCAGCACGCGCAGGATACCGCCGGTCCGGCCCACGTCACGATCACGATTTCAGGCGCCCCGGGCAGCTCCCACTCCACGCCTGCTCATCATCATTGGCATCCCGAGAGCTTTCGGGACCTCAATTTCAAGATTCCGCTGGGCTTGCTCTTCGGAATTGCGGCCTATGCGACGATCATTCTTGCGACGATTCTCGGGACGAGCCTCAACAGCGAAAACGGCCGCGGCGGCTTTGCGTTTACGAAGCCGATATCGCGCGAGCGATTGGCCCTGACGTATTTTGCCGTCGACGCGGCGGCGGGCGTGGCGATCTTCGCGCTGGCACTGATTCTGTGCGCCATCGCGCTAGCCGCCTTTGGGGTTCTCGACCGGGTCTTCCTCGATTCCGGCGCGATCGCGGTTGCCGCCGCCGGCACCGGCGCCGCGCTCATGTGGTACGGCTTGTTGCAGGCCCTGACGTCGTGGAATCGGCTGAAGGGCGGCTTGATCACCGGCATTACCTGGGCGACGTTTCTGATCGTGCTGCCGCTTTACGAGGTAACGCAACTGGGCCCGATCTTTCATACGATGCTGGCCGGGATCAATTACCTGAACCCGCTTGCCTACTACACGGCCTGCAGCTTGGACGGGCAGACGGTCGCAGTGCTTTCGCAGCTGGGCTTCGGGACCGGGCAGGTCATCGCGTTCACGTGGACGCTCGGCATCGCGGGCCTAGCGATCGCAACCTACGGTTGGAAGCAGGTTGAGGTGTAACATGGAGTATGTCACTCTGAGCGAAGCGCCGAAGGAATGTCACCCTGAGCGCGCGCCGGAGGCGCGCAGTCGAAGGGCGCGCAGTCGAAGAGTAGACGGAGCCCCGGCGGCCCCTCGACAAGCTCGGGGTGACATGGCGTGAAGATTTTCGCGACGGCGTTCTCGCTTACGCTCGGCATCTGGCGGTTGCGTTTCCAAATCGATCTTGACGACGTGGCCGACGAGATGAGCGCGCCGGGCGTCACTTCACGATATAACTGTTCGGATTCGCCGCGGCAACGTATTTCCACGCACCGTCCTTGACCGCATAGAAGTACACGTTGGGGTCGAGCGGATCGCCCGTGTTCTCGAAGGCGACCGCGCCGACGACGGTGTTGAAGGCGCTCGAGGTGTTGAGCGCGCGCTCGACGGCGATCCGGTCGGTCGCGTTCGTGCGCCGAACCACGGCGATGACGATCTGGGCGGCAGCGTAGGCGAACGTCGAGAGCGGGGTCATCGCCCCGTACTTCTGTTCGAAATCTTGCTTGATCCGGAATGCCCCGGGCGCAAGCACGAGCGGCGGCATCGAGCTCGAAATCGTCAGCCCTTCGACCGCGCTGCCGAACTTCGTGATCGTGGTCGCGTCGAAGAAGCCTTGCGATGCATAGAGCGGGCCGGTGTAGCCCACGTCTTTAAGCGCGGGAAGAAGGCCGCCCATGTCTTTCGGGGTGCCGGCGAGAAACACGACTTCCGGCTTCGAATCGACGATTTGCTTGGCGACGACGGGAAAGTTCGGTTTCTCGAAACTGAAGCCGAAGGGCGTCGCGGTGACTTTATCGCCCTGCATCTGCGCGAGGAAGCCGGCTACGACGTCCGAGCCGTAGTCGGCGTCTTGGTAGACCGCCGCGACGGCTTTCGGTTTGAGGGTCGCGTTGATATGGCGCGCTGCAAGGTGGCCTTCGGTCGAATCCTTGGTTTCGAGGCGGAGGATGTTGCCGTAGCCGTGCTCGGTTAGGCGGTCGTAGCTCGATGCGGGACAGATTACTTGCATCTGACCGCTCACGTAGGTCTGCATCGCGGCCTCGGTGATCCGTCCGCTGAGGTGGCCGATGACGGCAATAATATTCGGATCGTCGCAGGCGAACTGCGCGTTGACGAGTCCCGAAGCGAGCAGGTTCTGGTCGTCGTAGGTGCGCATCGCGAACGCCCGGTCGAGCGTTCCGCGCATGAGGTTCGCGTCGTCGAGTGCGGCCCGCACGCCGTTGCCGATCTGTTCGCCGTAGCGGATCGAGTCGCCGGTGAACGGGCCGATGACGCCGATCGTCACCGTGCCCGCAAGCGGCGTATCGCCGAAGGCAGCATTCGCGACCCCGCGGGTCGCGAGGCTCCCCGCGGCAGCGCCGGCCGTACCAAGAAACGTGCGCCGCGTTACCACGAACGAAATGCGAATCCGAGATAGGTCGCGACGAGAAATGCAACCGAGAAAATCATGTTGGCCACGAAGACTCTTTCGTTCAACACGAAGACGTTTTCCGCCCGGTCGATCTGTGCTTCTTCGTAAGCGGCGAGCCCAAATGCGAGGAGCGCGCCTACGTAGTAGAGAGGACCGACCGAGTCGACCGCCCCCGCCGCGATCAGAAGCGCGCCGAGCGCCACGTGGAGCACGATCGGCAAATGACGCCCGCTCGCCATCCCGAAGCGAGCGGGGATCGAGCGTATGTTTTGCGCGAGGTCCACGTCGCGGTCCATGAGCGCGTAGATCACGTCGAAGCCCGCGACCCAGATGGTTACGGCGAAGAACAGCAGCACGGCCGAGGCCGAGATCGTCCCGGTCACGGCGACGTACGCACCGAGGGGCGCGCAACCGTCGATCGCCCCCAAGACGAAGTGGACGGCCCAGGTGAAGCGCTTGCAGAACGGATACGCAAAAATCCCGGTCGCGGCAAGCGGGAGCAGCTTGATGCAGAGCGGTCCGAGCGCCGCGGCCGATACGGCGAGCAACAGGATGCCGGCCGCCGCGACGGCGAGCATCACCCCGGGAGCGAGGGCCCCGGTCGCGAGCGCGCGGCGCGCGGTGCGTGGATTGCGCGCATCGATGTCGCGGTCGATGTAGCGATTGGTCGCCATCGCCGCGGTCCGTGCGCCGAGCACGGCCAGGGTGATCCACACGAACTGGTAGAGTGTCGGCAGGCCGTTGGCGCCGAAAACCGCCCCGACGTAGGCGAACGGCAGTGCGAACAGCGTGTGCTCGATGCGGATCTCACGCAGCACGAGCTGGACGATCTGGGGCGGCGAGGTGACCCGTCGAACGCTCATCGCTCTCCCTCTTTTGAAATCGGGGCGGCGTGCCCCCCGATGGCCCCCAACGGCGCAACGATCGTACCCGGTTCGAACGGCAAACTCGCGATTAGGCGCTGATAGGCGAGCGCGCCCTGGCCCGACCAGGCGTCGGCGGTTCCCGAATGCCGCAGGCCGTACTGCGCCCAGCGCTTCGTCACCAGCTCCCGCGTCTGCGCGTCCATCACGATCTCGGGCGGCCAGACGCGCGCGTAGCCTTCGTCTGCGCGCTTGCGGGTAGCGTCGATGCCGAGTTTGTGGCCGAGCGCGACGAGGTAGGAGCCGCTGTGGTCCAAGTCGTCGACCGGGCCCGGCATGACGACCAGGTCCCGCGACGCATCGAGATTGTTGAGCGCGAACCAGGCGACCGCGCGCGTATCGTGCACGTCGATGTCGTCGTCTACGACGATCAGGCAACGAGTCAACATCATCATGTGGCCCAGGCCCCACAGCGCGTTCATCACTTTCTTCGCTTGGCCCGGATACGATTTCTTGATCGAGACGATGCACAGGTTGTGGAAGCCGCCCTCGACCGGTAAGTTGTAGTCGACGATCTCCGGCACGACGGTCTGCAGCAGCGGCAGAAAGATTCGTTCCGTCGCTTTGCCGAGCCACGCGTCTTCCATCGGCGGCTTGCCGACGACGGTCGCCGGGTAGATCGGATTGCGCCGGTGCGTAACGCACTGGACGTGAAAGGTCGGATACAGATCCGCCAGGCTGTAGACGCCCGTGTGATCCCCGAAGGGGCCTTCGACCCGCAGGTCCTCGTTGTCGACGTAACCCTCCAAAACGAACTCGGCCTCGGCCGGGACTTTGAGATCGACCGTCTTCGCGCGGACCATCGCGACCGCGCGCCCGCGCAGGAAACCCGCGAGCGCCATCTCGTCGACGATCGGCGGGAGCGGGGCCGTTGCGGCGTACGTGATCGCTGGATCGGCGCCGATTGCAACCGCAACCGGCACCTTGCGTCCCCACTTCGCAGCGTGCGCGCGGCCGTGTTTGTGACGTTGCCAGTGCATCCCGGTCGTCGCCCGATCGTACACCTGCATCCGATACATGCCGACGTTCTGCACGCCGCTCTCGGGATCTTTCGTGATAACGAGCGGTAAGGTGACGAACGGACCGCCGTCGAGCGGCCAGGTCGTCAGGATCGGCAAGGTGCGCAGGTCGACGTCGTGCTCGACGATTTCCTGGACCGGCGCCTCCTTTACCGTGTGCGGCACGGCGAACGCCGCCGAGCCGACGGCGAAAAGCTTTGCAACTTTACCGTCGAGCGTAGCCGGCATGCCGAGTTTCACCGCATTGCGGACCCGATTCGCCACTTCGTCGAGCGAGCGCGCTCCAAATGCAAGCGCCATCCGCTTTTCCGACCCGAATTGGTTGGTCAGCACGGGATACGCGGAGCCTTCGACGTCGGTGAAGAGGAGCGCCGGTCCCCCCGCCTTGACGACCCGGTCGGTGATTTCGGAGATTTCCAGGTGCGGGCTAACCCGCACTCCGACCTCGGCAAGTTCCCCCGCGCGCCGCAGCGCCGCAACAAACTGCCCTAACGAATCAAACGCCATCTACCCCAGGAAACTACGCTATCGCCTCCCCGTGTCATCCTGAGCGGAGCGCCGCAGGCGCGCAGTCGAAGGACAAACGGAATACGCCCGAGCTCCTGCGGCCACGTGTGCCGGCCGAACTCCGGTGGCCCTTCGACTACGCTCGCTGCGCGAGCTTCGCTCAGGGTGACATGGGCCCGCCTTGACGACGCGGTCGGTGATTTCGGAGATTTCTATCCCAGCAAACTACGCTATCGCCCCCCTTGTCATCCTGAGCGGAGCNNNNTAGGACTGGGGGCTTTAGGTGCCGGCGCTTGTCGTTGCGGGGCTGGTTTTGGTGGCGAGGCCGCGCAAACGGAATGCCAGCATCGCAAGAAGCACGCCGGCGATGATCGCATAGGTCGCGACGACCCAGACCCACGCGAGCAGCGCTGCAAGCGGGAAGAAGAAGAGCGCGATACCGACGATGACCGAGAGCAGTCCGGCAGTGATCAAGAAGATCTCGCCGGGCACGTCCTTCCGAAGCCGGAACGCGGCGCCGATTTCGAAGATCCCGGTGACGATCGCCCATGCGGAGATGAACCAGCCCAGCGTGAGCGCGGTAATCCCCGGATAGAAGAACGTTATCACACCGACGACGATGCCTGCGACGCCCGCCAGCAACTGCATCCACCATTGACCCGTCGAGGGATGCGCAAAACGCACCGCCTGAAAGATCGCGAGGATGCCGTCGACGAGCGCGAACGCACCGAACAAGATCACGAACGCAGCGACGGCCGAAATCGGATAGACGAACAGGATCACCCCGAAAAGAATCGCGATGATCCCGCGCAGGAGCGGAACCCACCAATGTGCGGTGATGTTCCCAATGCCTAAAACCCCAAAGGGGGCAGGGACAGTAGGTGTAGCCATAGCCGTCCCGTTATACCCAGCGCCGTTGCCGGATATGCCCCACCGCCGCTAAACGGCGCCTGCTTGCCTACTCCCGGCGACGACGCCCTCGGCCGCCGCCGCCCCGGTCGCCGCCGCTCGCACCGGCGCCGGCACCGAACGCGCCGTTGCCGCGTGGCGGACGCGGCACGTATTCCTCGTCCGACCCGCCGCCGAGAACCGCCTTGCGGCTGAGATTGATGCGTCCTTGCGAATCGATCTCGACGACCTTCACCATGATCTCGTCGCCGACTTTGACCGCGTCTTCGACGCGCTCGACGCGCCCCGGCGCGAGTTGGCTGATGTGCACGAGGCCTTC
>PMHP01000221.1:17916-22436 GCA_003158195.1 Vulcanimicrobiota bacterium
GCGATGAAGACGCGGCCGTCGTTCTCGATGTCGATCTTGACGCCCGTATCGGCGATGATCTTGTTGATGATCTTGCCGCCGGGGCCGATGACGTCTTTGATCTTATCGGGGCTGATCTGGAGGACGATCATCCGCGGCGCGTAGGGCGAGAGTTCCTCGCGCGCCTTCGCGATCGTTTCCTTGAGCTTCTCGATGATGAACAGGCGCGACTTTTTCGCCTCGACCATCGCCTCGCGCATGATGTCGATCGTGATTCCCTGGACCTTGATGTCCATCTGGATCGCGGTGATCCCGTCTTCGGTGCCCGCGACTTTGAAATCCATCTCGCCGAGGGAGTCTTCGATGCCCTGGATGTCGGTCAGGATCGCGTGTTTCTTGCCGTGCAGCACGAGGCCCATCGCGACGCCCGCGACGTGCTTCTTGATCGGCACGCCTGCGTCCATCAGGGAAAGGGTCGAACCGCAGACCGACGCCATCGACGACGAACCGTTCGATTCGAGCACTTCGCTGACCAGGCGCAGCGTGTAGGGGAACTCTTCCTCGGGCGGCAGGATCGGCACGAGTGCGCGCTCCGCGAGGTGTCCGTGGCCGATCTCACGCCGGCCGGGCGCGCGCATCGGGCGCGTTTCGCCGGTCGAGTACGGCGGGAAGTTGTAGTAATGCATGTAGCGCTTGTTGGGAATCGCCATGATCCCATCGAGGCGCTGCTCGTCCGAGATCGAGCCTAAGGTCGCGGCGGTGAAGACTTGCGTCTGTCCGCGGGTGAAGATGCCGCTGCCGTGCACGCGCGGCACGACGTGCACTTTCGACCAGATCTCGCGAATCTCGTCGGGTTTGCGGCCGTCAGGCCGGACCCGCTCGTCGACGACCATCACGCGAAGCTCTTCCTCTTCCATCGCTTTGATGATCTTCTCGAAATCTTTGTTCGCGGGATCCTCGAGCTTGGCTTTGATCTCGTCGTCTTTTTTCGTAAGGCGCGCGATCGCTTCAGTGCGCGTCAACAGCGCTCTCGAGTCGTTGCGCTCGCCTTTCTCGATGACGCGCATCGCCTTGGAGACGTCTTTCTTGAACGTCTTCTCGACCCACGCTTTGAATTCGGCGTCGGGCTTCGGGACCGGGAACGCGCGCTTCGGCTTGCCGGCGGTCTTCGCCAGCTTGTCGATCGCTTTGACGATCTTCTTGATCTCTTCGTGCGCGAACGCTACGGCGCCGAGGAAATCTTCCTCGGAGATCTCGTGTCCGCCGCCTTCGACCATCATGACGCCGTCGGACGTGCCCGCGACGACGATGTCCATCCCGCCGGTTTCGTACTGCGGAAGCGTCGGATTGCAGATGTAGTCTTTCTTCGATTCATCGCGGCCGACGCGAACGGCGGCGACCGTCTTTTCGAAGGGGATGTCGGAGAAGGCGAGCGCGGCGCCGGCGCCGCACACGGCGAGCACGTCGGCATCGAGTTCGGGATCGATCGAGAGCACCGTCGTGATGATTTGCACGTCGTTGCGGAAACCGTCCGGAAAGAGCGGACGGATCGGGCGATCGATTTGGCGCGCTGAGAGCACCCCGTGTTCGGAGGGTCGGCCTTCGCGTTTGATGTAGCCGCCCGGAATTTTTCCGGCTGCGTACATCTTCTCTTCGAAGTCGCAGGTAAGCGGGAAGAAATCGATGCCTTCGCGAGGCTTGTCGGCGGCGGTGACTGCGGCGAGCACGACATTTTGATCGCCGTAGCGGATCAGCGCGCTGCCGTTGGCTTGCTTCGCCAATTCACCGGTCTCGATCACCAGCGTGCGGCCGCCGATCTCGAGAGAGACGGTTTCTGGCACAGGAACTCCTAAATCTTTTGTATTACGTCGTTTGTTTAACAGGCGGAGGTTCGATAGCGATGACCGAGCGGCCTCCGGGGGCCCCCGCGGCGACTTTCCTCGTGCGCCAGGCGACGGTGGCCGATGCAGCGGTGCTGGCGGCGATGCGCGCCGCTTCCCACTCTGAGCGCTACGAGCGCGATCCGGTGCTGGTCGCGCGTTTCCGCGCCGATTGCGAATCGTTCTTCTCCCAGGAACTCGCCCGGGAGGATCCGTTCATCCGCAGCTGGCTCGCGCTCGAACCGGGAGAAGATGGAACCGCCCTGGGGACGGCAACGCTGTCGATCACCCCGACGCTCCCGCGAATCGGCGACCCGGAGCCGCGTCTCGACGCGCGCGTCCGTAACGTGTACGTCGTCCCCGAAGCGCGCCGCCGCGGCATCGCCGGCGAACTGATGCGCGTCCTCATCGAAGAGGTTCGAACCCTCGGTTTCAAGCGCTTAACTCTAGGCACGTCCTCGATCGGCCGCCCCCTCTACGAGTCCCTCGGATTCCATCCAAAAGACGACGAGATGATCTTCTTACCATGAGATCAGTTTTGTCACCCCGAGCTTGTCGAGGGGCCAACGGAGTACCGCCATCTCCCGGCGGCGCTTCGACAAAGCTCAGCGTGACAAAACTGATCTCATGACAAAGCTGATCTCGTGATGAAGCTAACCTAGTGCGGCGCGTTTGTTGTGCGCTGGGGCGGGGCCGTTTCAACGGAAGGAACGACGGAACGGGGTGTGTACGCCGCCGACGTGTATGACGTCGAGGAACTCGCCGCCCACAAATAACGCGAGTGTAGCGAATGCGGCGTATCCGAGCGCTCGCGCGCTTTCCGTTGATTCGGGATTGCGAACGGGCGTAAGGAGGGCCGTTGCCGCGACGAGCGCCATGACGACGATCTCCAAGACCGCCGGCCAGCCGTGGTCCCACGGCGGATACGCGGCGCGCAGCGTTGCCGCGAATGCGAAGATAAGCATTGCCGAAATGAATCCGCCGACGGATCCGATGCCGATGCCGAAAGCCATAGCAACGGCCCGAGCAAGCGGCGATTGCCCCGCCGGCTTCAGTTCGTAATTCACGCTAGCGGGGCGGAAGCTGTCGTCGGTTCCGCCTAGCGGCGGAGGCCGAGATCGGCGATGAGCTTGCGGTAGCGCTCNNACGGCGACCTGGACGTCGGCCGACCCGGTGTCGGATGGTCCGCGGCCGTATTTGGCGGAGAGGTCTTGCTTCTGCTCTTTGGTCAGGGGCATGGCGGTCTTGGGGCTCCTTACAACAGGACGGTCTCGCTCGGCTCCAGAGAACGCCCCCGCTCGAGGCGCCACCAGGCCGGCGACCGGCGAATAATAGCAGACCCGGGAGACGGCGGCAAGCGAATCGGCATGGGCTTCGCGGACGAGGAGCCCCGAGCAGGGCAAAGAAAGCGCACGACCGACCCCCTTGTTTTGCCTCGTCGTTTCGAAAGGACCGTTTTTATGCGTTCTCTATCAATCGCGTTCGCTTTGGCATTGGCCGTCTTCGCTGCCGGATGCTCGAAGAGTTCAGATACCTCGTCGTCTACGTCGGCGACGGCAACACCGGTTCCCGTCGTCATCGTGTCGGCGGCCGCAACGGGCGCCGCCGCGATGAGCGCGGCCACGAGCGCGGCGGCGTCGAGCGGTAACGCTGCCGGCAGCGGGACGACCGATGACAAAACCGGGCTGCCGATCTATCCCGGCGCGACCTCATCCGCTTCCGGCGCGAATGGCTCGGGTCAAGCCGGGACGGTCCTAACGACCGATGACTCGTTCGACAAAGTCTATGCCTGGTACAAAGACCACATGCCGGCCGGTTCCGAGAAGGCGAAACTTTCCGCGGGCGGGATGAGCAGCGCGACGTTCCAGACGGCCGGCGACAGCGGCAAGCAAGTCGTCGCGATTACGTCGCAGGGCGGTAAAACGACGATCTCGCTCGCCAAGACGCAGTAGCCGTCCAAACACTGCCCACGTTCGTACCGGTCGCGTCCACGGCGGAGATTCCGCCGGGGCAGGCCAAAGCGTTTTCCGTCGGCGGTCGCGAGGTCGCGGTTTTTAACGTCGACGGAACCTTCTATGCGATCGAAAACACCTGTCCGCACCAGGGCGGTCCGCTGGCCGAAGGTTGGATCGACGGCAAGATCGTGACCTGCCCGTGGCACGCGTGGTGCTTCGACGTAACGAACGGGACGTCGGTAACGCTCGGCGGACTAACCTCCGTCGACGCGTTCGACGTTCAAGTCGTCGGTTCGACGATCGGCGTGTCGATCGAACCGCGCTCGTAGAGCGCGCCGGGAAGTTCGCTTGGGCGCCTGCAACCGCTCGCGAATACGGCGATTCGCAGGCCCGTGACGATGAGGTCGAGCGTCCGCGAAACCGCCGCCGCGGAGCGCGTTGCCGGCTCGAGGAATGGGATTCCCGCGCCGGCCATGTTCGCGCCGAGCGCGAGCGCCTTGGCGACGTCGACCCCACTGCGAATCCCGCCGCTTGCGAAGATCGTTGCGCTTGGAAACGCCGCGCGCAATGCCGCAGTCGCCTCGGCCGTCGGATAACCCCAGGCGGCGAAAGTCTCGGCGAGTTCTTCGCGCAGCGGATCGCCGGAACGGCGGCCCTCGACGCGCGCCCACGACGTGCCGCCGGCGCCCGCGACGTCGATCGCGGC
>PMHP01000174.1 GCA_003158195.1 Vulcanimicrobiota bacterium
CTTCTGCCGCGCCAACCGGCGAGCCGGACACCGTTGATGCTCGTTCAGGGCGGAAAAGATCAGGTACTGAAGCTCCTAAACCGCTCACCGCTTCCCGGTGTAGGGGGTGAACTGCAGACGCTCGAGCTTGCGGGCCCGTTGTTTTCGACGCCGGCGGTGTGGACCGATCCATCGAAGCGCGTGTGGGTTTTCCTGGGATTCTCGCAAGAGATCGACGCCTATCGTCTCACGACCGACGCACGCGGCTCGAGCCGCCTCGATCCGATGTGGCGCGCCCGCGTCGGACAAACGGCGGGGGAAGGCACCTCACCTGTCGTCAGCAACGGCATTCTTTTCGACGCGTTAGACGGAGCTATCCATGCGCTCGACGCGCGCAATGGGCACGAGCTGTGGAGCAGCGCCCTCAAAACTGCAGGACGCACGATCGGTGCGGTGCACTGGCAGAGCCCCATCGTCGTAAACGGTTGGGTCTATTGCTCCGATCAGGACGGTAACCTGACCGCCTATGCGCTGCCCTGACTCATGTCATACTGAGCGAAGCGCCGAAGGGGCGTAGTCGAAGGAGGAACGGCGCAGCCGAGGTCACGGCGGTCCTTCGACTTCGGCGCTTCGCGCCTACGCTCAGGATGACAATATTACCGAGATCTACTTGCGGAGCCGAAGCTTCGGCGGCGCGGGCGTTGCGCGGGCGGCGCGTGTGCGGGCTGCGCGGAGGGCGGCGGTAGCGGAGGATTTTTCGAGCGGTCGAGGCGGCGGCCGAGGGCGCGTTCGATTTGGGCGAAGTATTTTTCTTCGTCGGGGGCGACGAAGGTGATCGCGTCGCCGGTGGCTTTCATGCGGGCCGTCCGGCCGACGCGGTGCACGTAGTCTTCGGCGACCATCGGGACGTCGTAGTTGACGACGTGACCGAGCGCGGCGATGTCGATGCCGCGCGCGGCGATGTCGGTTGCCACGAGGACGCGGGATTTTCCGAGCTTGAAATCTTCAAGCGCGCGCGTGCGTTGCGCTTGCGAACGGTCGCCGTGGATGCGATCGACCTTCACGTTGTGTTTTTCGAGCCGCGCCGCGAGACGGTTCGCACGCGCCTTCGTGCGGGTGAACGCGATCGCGCTATAGATCGTGTTGTCTTTGAGGAGTTCGATGAGCAGGTCGGCTTTGCGCAACTGATCGATCGAGTAGATCGTCTGCGACACGCCGCTCGCAGGCGCCCCCGGCGTTGCCAAATTGATTCGTACCGCGTCGTGCAAAATCTCTTTCGAGAGGGCGGCGATCGGCGCGGGGATCGTGGCGGAGAAGAAGAGCGTTTGGCGCTGCGCCGGGAGGTTGCGCAAGATGCGCCTGACGTCGGGCAAGAAACCCATGTCGAGCATCCGGTCGGCCTCGTCGAGGACGAGCGTCGTGACGCCGTCGAGATTCGCCGTTCCCTGCGTGAGATGGTCGAGCAAACGGCCCGGCGTTGCGACGATGATGTCGGTTCCGCGGCGGAAGGCCGAGGCTTGCGGGCTGAAGCCGACTCCGCCGTAAACGGCGGCGACGCGCACTTTCGTGTAGCGCGCGAGGGCCTGGAGATGTTCGGCGATTTGCGCCGCGAGTTCGCGCGTGGGCGCGAGGATGAGGACGTGCGTCCGCCCTCGGGGCAGGTCGGCGAGCTTTTGGAGTAGCGGGAGCCCGAAAGCGGCGGATTTGCCGCTGCCGGTTGCGGCGCTCGCGAGGACGTCTTTGCCGGCTAAAGCCGGCGGGATCGCCGCGAGCTGCACCGGCGTGGGTTCGGTAAAGCCGAGGTCGCGCACCGCGCGCAGGAGCTCCGGCCGCAGGCCGAGCGAATCAAATGTTGGAGAGATGGTAGCGTTCTTTCAAGAGTGCGCAATTCGATCGCACTCGAAAGACTCGCGCCGGGTAGGGATGCCACCATGGTCGCATAAGCGGGCGTCCGCGTCAAATGCCTTTGTCGGCGAGCGCCGTTCCGCGGTCGATGAGGGCCGTAACCCAGGGTTCCATGGCGCGGAATCGCTGGTCTTGGGTCTGGCCGCGCACGAAGCGCGCGTAGATTTGCTGCGCGATTACGGAATAGCGGAAAAGATTGAAGGCGTGGTACCAGGCGGCGCGCGAGCAGTCGCGGCCGGTCGTGCGTGCGTAGCGCTCGATGATTTCGGCGCGCGTGAGGAAGCCGGGAATGCCGGTCGGCATTTCGCTCTGGCTGATCGGCGGCGGGTCGCCCGGCTCGCGCCAGAGCGTGATCACGTTGCCGAGATCGGTGAGCGGGTCTCCGAGCGTGCACATGTCCCAATCCAGGAACGCGACGAAGCGCGTCGGATCGTCGGCCGCGACGATCGTGTTGTCGAGTTTGACGTCGTTGTGCACGATAGCGGGTGAGCCGGATACCGGGATGTCACGCTGCAGGCGTTCGACGAGCGAACTCGCGTCGGCTTGGTCCGGCGTGTTCGCGGCGTGCCAGCGCTCGACCCAACCGCTGAGCTGTCGCTCGAGATAGCCCGCGGGGTGTCCGAGATCGGCGAGTCCGGCCGCCGCATAATCGACGCTGTGCAGCGCGGCGACCGCATCGATGAAGTTCTCGCTGAGTTTGCGGCACGCGGCCGGATCGAGGGCGAGCCGCTCCGGCAACTTCAAACGAATGACGATGCCGTTGCGGCGTTCCATTACGACGAAGTCGGCGCCGATGACGGCGGGATCGGTGCAGAGGACGAACGCGCGCGGAGCCAGCTCGAACGACGCGTACAATCGCGAGAGCACCCGATACTCGCGCTTCATGTCGTGGCCGCCCTTCGGTAATGGTCCCAGCGGCGGCCGGCGCAGGACGTANNCGGACCTCGATCGTATCGTTCACCTTGCGACCCTTGCCGCCCGAAGGCGAAAATTCTTGCCCCAACGCGGCTCGACCGTGGTATCTTTGGCGCATGATCGAACCGCAGGACCTGGCCCAATTGGAGCTGTTTTCGGGCGTCGAACCGCATATCGCTGCGCGGCTTGCCGGCCGAGCGGCCGACGTGCGCGTGCGGGCCGGAGAGTACCTCGTGACCGAGAACGAATCGACCGCGTTCTACATCTTGCTGTCCGGAAAGCTCGAGGTGACCAAACGCGTCGGGGAGCACGAGACGGTGCTTGCAATCCGCGAGACGCCGGGCGACTACTTTGGCGAGTTGCCGCTCATGGTCGGAGCGGCGAGTTTCGCGAACCTGCGCACTGCGACGGCCGCGCGGCTCGCGCGGATCGAGCCGCATGATTTTCACTGGCTGGTCGCGCAGGCACCGTCGTTTGCAGCGACCATGATGCGCACGATGAGCGAGCGGGTCGCGGGCGTGCAGCAGGCCGTTCGCGAGGCGCCCTTTGCGAGCGCCGTCGTGATCGGCAGGCGCTGGGACCGCGCGTGCCACGACCTGCGTGACTTTTTGTCCCGCAACCACGTCGTGCACGAGTATTGCGAACTCGACGACCCGTGCGCGCGTAAATACGTCCCGGCGCTGGACGATTACTTGGACCGCTGCCCGATCGTAAAGGTATGCGAGTCCGGAGAGGTGTTGGCCGCACCCTCGCAGCGCGAACTGGCCGCGGCGGTCGGCTTGCGAACGGCTCCCACGCAGGAGGATTACGATCTTGCGATCGTCGGCGGCGGCCCCGCTGGGCTAGCGGCGGCGGTGTATGGTGCGTCCGAGGGCTTGAGCACGGTCCTCTTCGAGCGCGAAGCTCCCGGCGGTCAGGCCGGGACCTCGTCGCGCATCGAGAATTATTTGGGCTTTCCGAACGGACTCTCCGGCGACGACCTCGCGAGTCGCGCGTACGCGCAGGCGAAGCGCTTCGGTGCCGAACTCATCGTGACGCGGCGGGTCGAAGAGCTGCACCCCGGCGAGGGTCGCCACGAATTGGTGCTCGACGGCGGAACCCGCGTTTCGACGCGCGCGATCGTGCTCGCGACCGGGGTCAGTTACCGGCGCTTGACCGTCGAGGGCATCGATCGATTCACTGGAGCCGGCGTCTATTACGGCGCCGCGCGCACGGAGGCGCCGGCGACTCGCGGCTGCGACGTCTATCTCGTCGGTGCCGGCAATTCCGCCGGCCAAGCCGCGATGTACTTCGCAAGCTACGCGCGCAACGTCACCTTGCTCGTCCGCGGTCAGTCGGTCGCAGCGAGCATGTCGGACTACCTGATCCGGGAACTGGAAGGCAAGGACAACGTCCAGTTCGAGCTCGACGCCGAGATCGTGGCGGCGGAGGGGAAGGATCATCTCGAGGCGATCGTGGTTCGCAACGCGAGAACCGGCGCGAGGACGCGCTACGAAACGACGTTCGTCTTCGTCTTCATCGGCGCCGATGCCGAAACGGAGTGGCTCCCGCCCGAGATCGCGCGCGATGCGCGCGGCTACATCACGACGGGTCTGCGAACGCAAGACATCTGCAAACTCGTCCGCCCGTGGCCGCTCGAGCGCGATCCGTTCCACCTCGAAACGAGCGTGCCCGGCATCTTCGCCGCGGGCGACGTCCGCTCGGATTCCGTCAAGCGCTGCGCCTCAGGCGTCGGGGAAGGCAGCATGGCCGTCGCGTTCACGCACCAGTATCTCGACGAAACCGCAAAGCGTGCCGTCGCGGTGTAGTTAGCCCGGTCACAATCCGGCGCTGACATGGAGTTCCGCACGGGCGCGTTCGACAATATCTCTATGGCGGGCGAGGCGTCTTCCGTAGTCGTCGCATTCACCGGGCTTATGCTCGGGGGAATTTGTCTCGCGCTCGCGCTGCTGGACGGCGCGCAGTACCTGGCCCTAGCGGCACTTGGCATGACGGTTTTTTGCGGAAGCGAATTTCTGTGCCGTGCCGACTTTAACGCTCTTTCGTAAGCCGCGAGCAGCCGCGAGCGCGCTCGCTTCGAAGGAATCGGGGGGGCGCCGGGCACAATCTGGACTTCGAGATGGATACGCTTCGAAGGGCCTTCTGGCAGGGTTTGGTCAACGGTGCGTCGTCACGCGACCGTGCCACGTTGCCTCGCCCGGAGAGCGCCGGCTTCACCAGCGCGATAGCGCAGGGTCTCTACAATCTCGCGCTCGAGTTTTCGAATGCGATCGTTTACGGGGCGCGCAAATAGTCGAGTAGCTCCCCGGCGCTGCGATAACGGGTGACGAGGCCGTGTAACATGCGCGCAGTCGCACCCCACACGTGGATCCCGTCGTAGTCGAGCAGCCACGACGGGACCTCGTAGCGGACGCCCGAGCGCTCGACCGGCTCGATGCCTTGATGCAGCGCGCCCGGCTCATAGAGCGCCCCCAGCGGCACCTCGTGGACGCTCTGGGTCTCGCTCGGATCGAATGCGTACGAGAGCGGCGGATCGAGACAGCCGATGTAGGGCATCACCGTCACCGACAGCGCGAGCGTCACGACGTCTTCGAGGCGGTCGACGATCCGCACGCGGTTACGCGGGATGCCGAGCTCCTCTTCGAACTCACGCAACGCAGCCGCCTTGGCGTCCGCGTCGGACGGGTCGATGACCCCGCCGGGAAAGCCGATTTGGCCCGGGTTGCGGCGCAAGTGAGCGGCGCGCCGGACGAAGACGATTTGCGGTTCGTCGTAGCGCACGATCGGGATGACGACGGCCGCATGGAGCATCGATGTGCGTTTTCTGGAGGGATGCCGGGCGTCCCCACAAATGCGTTGGGCCGGTGCGGCGGTTGGCGTTGGGGTTGGAAATCGCGGCGATCGTGGCGGCCGTCGCGATCGAGGTGTGCATGCCGCCGGCGCAGTGGATCGAAACCTCCTACGCCAACGGAGCGTATCCCGTTATCGATCGAACGGTCCGCGCCGTTACCGGCCCACTGCCGTTTTGCCTCGGTGACGTGTTGTTTGCGATCGCCGTCGTTTGGCTCGTGCGGTATTGGATCGTTGCCTTTCGACGCCTACCGGCGGGCGGGCGCACGCGCGGCACGGGAGCGATCGCGCTGCGCACGCTTGCGATCGCGTGCGCGATCTTCGTCTGGTTCGAACTTTCCTGGGCGCTCGACTATTCGCGCGTCCCCCTAGCCGACAAGATTCCCGTGCATAACGAGCGCACGGATGAGGATTCGGTCGGCCGCTTCGCCGACCGCGTCACCGATGAGCTGACGCGCGATGCCGGACCGGCGCACGCCCACCCGCTCGACGATGCGACGTTCGCCGAGCGGCTCGTGCCGACGTTCGAAGCAGCAATCCACCGGCTCGGCGATCGCGCGAGCTTCGCGCCGCCGCGCATCAAGCCGACGCTGTTCCAGCCGCTTTTGCAGGCTTCGGCGACGACCGGATTTACCGATCCGTGGACGCACGAGGTCAACGTCGATGCCACGCTCTTTTTCTTCGAACGGCCGTCGATCTACGCGCACGAGTGGGCGCACGTGTCCGGCTTCACCGACGAATCGGAAGCGAACTTCATCTCGGTGATCGCGTGCACGACTTCGAGCGATCCACTGCTGAAGTATTCGGGCTGGCTGCTCGTCTGGGAGAACCTCCCGGAGCACGTCCACCTGACGCACCCGATGGGCAAGCTCGCGTATGACGACATCATGGCGATCCGGGCCCGCTACGTGCGTAACGTGAACAAGCAGGTCGAGGGCGCGAGCCGTTCGGTCTACGACAAGTACCTCAAGTCCAATCACGTCAAAGCGGGCTATGCCAGCTACCGGCTCTTCATCCGTTGGATGACCGGCGCCGATTTCGACCGCCAGGGTCTGCCGATCGTTCGCCCGGGGACGTGATGGAGTGAGCGCGCACACATACGGCCGGGGCCGCGCCGCACCGAACTATTGGGTATGCCCTCACAGCTAAAACCGGGCCTCGCGCGTATTCTCGCCGCACGTCAGCGGATGATCGAACTGCGCAGCCTGCGCAGTGAGGCCTTACAGCGTTACCGTTCCTACGCGCGCACCGGCCTGGCCGATTTCATCATGAACGTCGACCCGATTAGCGGGTCGCGCCTGGTCGAGGTTGCCGCCGAGGGAAGTAAAGCCAACTGCGATCTCTCGGTCGCGGTCGCGTTCTTCGAGGGAAGTCATCTGCGCTTGAGCATCGACGCGCGCGGGACGCTTACGATCGCAGCGACGCCGCCGGGCGTCCTGCCGCACATCGGCCGCGTGCTCGACCTCATCGTGCCGATGGACAATTCGCGCGCGGAACTTGTGTACGAACCGGCTGAAGGGCCGCCTGGAGCGCGCCGAGTCCTCGACTTGTCCGAAGTACTCTGTCGCTTGGTCGACCACGCTGCGAAAGCGGTCGAGAGCGAACTCGGCGAGATCGCAACGACGCCGGTTGCCGCAGCGCCTCCGCCGCGCACAGCGATGCCCGTGCCGAAACCGGCACTTAGTTTCAGCGTCAGCTAGCGTCAGCTAAGGTAACCGAAGCTTAACGCCGGCCGCCGCCGCTGTGACCGCCGCCGGTGCTCACGCCGCGTGAAACGCTGCCGCCGACAGCGCCGGTGCGCCCGGTAAATCCGCCGCGCGAGAAGCCGCCACCGGAGAAGCCGCCATGTCCATAGCCGCCGCGCGGATAGCCGCCGCGATAGCCGTGGTAGTGCCCGTAGCCGCCGCCGAAAAAGAAGCCGATCGACGCGCCATAGCCGTAGTACGGATAGTAGGGGTAGTACGGGTAGTAGTACGGATACGGATAGTCAATCGGCGCCGGGGCGTAATCTGGGGCGTAATCCGGCGCGTAAGCTGCGCCGTTGTCACCCGGGTCGCCGTACGCGGCCGGACCGGATTGCGTGAGCGCGATTTCATCGGCGATGAAAACCCGGCCGTCCGCGTGGCCGACGATCGTTACGCTCTCGTCGGGCGCAAGTTGAAGATCCGCAGGATGCATCGCAACGTGCGCGTGAATCGCCACGCGATCGACGAAGCCGCGATCGTCGCGCAGGGTGAGTTCGCTGCCGTTGACGGAAGCGATCGTCCCATGGATCGTTTCCCCTCCGGGCATGGCATAGCTGGGAACCGAATTCTGGGCGGCAGCCGGCAAGGATAAGGCAGCGAGGCTGGCAAGCGCGGCGAACGTACTCAGGGTTTGTCTTAGGTGCATTGTCGTCATCTCCGTCTCCAATTGTATTCACTCTTCGACGGGAAGGCAAACTTTTGATCTTTAGGATTCCCGCGCGAAGCGCGGCGGCAAACGTCGGCCGGTCACGACGCTTGCTTTGGATGCGTTTGACGACAGATGCGCGGCGTCCGGGGAACGTGGCGGCGAATCGCGATCGCGTTTGTAGCGTCGATCGCCATTCACGTTGCGCTTGCGTTCTTGCCGCACTTCGCGCGACCGAGCGAAGCGAATCCGCGCGAGACGCCGTTCGTGATTCGCGAGGATCCGCGAACGCGCGTGCCGGCAGCGCACGCCGGCGCTCGTCGTGCCGCCGTTGCCGGCTGCGCCGCCGCCGGCACGATCGGCGCGACCGAACCGCGTTCGCGCGCCGCGAACGATCGCGGTCGCGAGCGGTGCTCCGATCGAAGTAAGCGGCGAGGGGAGCGGAAGACGCACGGGCTTCGGCTCGCCAAACGGCCCCGGGGCCGATCGGGCGCCCGCGGAGCCGGCCCAAACCGCCGAGCCCCTACCCGCGCCCCCGGCCGCCGCGTGTTCGGCGCCGAACGTCGAGGCTCGCGCGACCAGCGTCGTCGAGCCGGATGCTCCAAGTGACGACGAGGCCCAAGGAGCGGGTACCGAAGCGAAGATTCGCGTGGACCTCTCGGAGACGGGCGCCGTTCTGNNCGGCTCGATGCGGCCGCACGCATGGCCGCCTTGCACTCGACCTACACGCCCGAAATCGTCGATTGCAAACCGCGCCCGGGCTCGTATCTTTTTCGCGTCGACTTTACCGGGTAGCTCGAGCTCGCCGGAGCGCGAAACCTTCGAGC